>NZ_RYDO01000001.1:0-181505 GCF_003984855.1 Flavobacterium sp. GSP6 | reverse complement strand
CAATGCCTCTAAAACCTTCAAAGCAATTTGGAGGTTTTTTTTATGTCTAATTTTTAGGAAAAATTAAATAAATATAGGGTTCGAATCCGTCCTGAAGCTTCGAGAGATGCCTCTAAAACCTTCAAAGTAATTTGGAGGTTTTTTTATGTCTAATTTTTAGGAAAATTAGGGTTCGAATCCGGATAAAATATAAAACCTTTAAAACACTTTAGTTTTTTTTGACTCAAATTTTTACCATTAAGAAACTACATTTTATTAAGACTTAAGACTTAATTTTTCTTAATTTCTTAATGGTTTAAAAAAACGTAATAGACTTTAATTATCTATTTTATCAAATGCTTTTTTTACCAATTCTTTTTCTTCCGGAAACCAACCTTGGGTGATCAAAACCATCCCAAAAACCATCATTACAATACTGATTCCTTTTTTAATTTTAAGGATGTTATTAGGGGTAAGTTTTGTTTTTAATTGTTTAGCTAATCCAATTTTGATACAATCTATAAATAAATAGGTTCCAATAACTGCAATAAAAAAAGTGACCATTCTAAATGTTTGCATTTCTAGTTTTGGTCCTACTGAAATAATAATAGCCAACCAAAAACCAAGTACACCTATATTGATAATATTTAACAAAAAGCCTTTTATAAAAAGGCTTAAATAATTTTTTTTAACTATTTCCTTATCGATAATGTCTGTATTTATTTTCTCTTCTTTTTTTAATTGCAGGAAAGAAATTACACCATAAGCGAGCATCAACACACCTCCAAAAATAAAAAGTGCTGGTTGGTCTTTTAAACTTTGAATTAACCGGTAACTGCCTAAATAAGCAATTCCGATGAAAACAATATCTCCTAAAATTACGCCTAAATCAAATATTAAAGCCGCTCTAAATCCTTTTATAATACTTGTTTCCAGTAAAATAAAAAAAACAGGGCCAATCATAAAACTTAAGAAAATTCCCCAAGGAATACCAGCTAGAATATCGTTTATCATTAAATATCTAAATTTATTGGTATGAAAAATAAACTAAAATACTAATTTTTCTCTAAGATAGTGCCACCAATGAAAACATTTTGGTTAATCTGTTTTGGTTTTCCATAGATAAAAATTGAGCCTCCAGCTTTTACTTTTGCATCCACTAATATTGTGGCATGAATTTCTGATTGTCCTCCTGCAGCAACACTTATGGTTGTTTGAGAAGTCTCTAAATCCTTAGCATTAAGAATTCCGCCCGAGGTAATTACAACATCTTGATTTTTGGCTCTACCGGATACTGAAACTATTCCTCCAGCATTCGCTTTCACTTCTACTTTATCAACATCAATTTCTAACTTTATTTCGCCTCCAGATTTTGCATTTAAATCTAATACTGTTTGTTTAAAATCAGAGTCACTTGATACATAACTTCCCTCGCTTACAGCAATACTTTGCAAGGTTTTAAAATATAACTTAACTTTAATATCATCTCCAGATAATAATTTAGGGAAAGGCATTCTGATTTTTAATTCACCGTTCTTATTCACCGTTTCCACTTCATCTGCACGAGCACCGGTTATAATAATTTTGTTTTCTGAGGCTGCAATTAATTTAACACTGATTTTATCAAATACTTTTACTTCATCAAAATCTCCTAAATTTCTGGTTATCTGAGCATTTGTTATTTGACTTAAAAATATAAAAGCAATAATCACTAATTTTTTACTCCTATTTCTAATATTTATTTTTTGGTATTGCTTCGCCAGTTCGTTAGCACTCGTGTCGTGAATATTTGATTTCATTTTTTTTATTTTAATGGTTCTCCAATTCTTCTTAAAAAATTAAAATCCAGTTGTTTTTTAACTAAATCAGCATTTTTTACTTTAACATAAATTTCATCTCCTAATTGTAACAATTTTCCAGAAGTTGCACCAGTAAGTGCGTATTGTTTTTCATCAAAGGTGTAATAATCGTCTTTTATATCCCTGATTCTACACATTCCTTCACATTTATTTTCGATAATTTCTACATAAATTCCCCATTCTGTCACACCGGAAATTACACCCAAAAATTCCTCGTCCTGATGATCTTGCATGTATTTGACCTGCATGTACTTAATAGAATCACGTTCAGCATTAGTTGCTAAACCTTCCATTGTGGACGAATGAACGCATTTTGTTTCATACGTTTCTTCATCTACTGATTTACCTCCGTCCAGATAATGTTGCAACAAACGATGCACCATCACATCCGGATAACGACGAATTGGTGATGTAAAATGCGAATAATAATCAAAAGCTAAACCATAATGTCCTATGTTATCCGTAGAATATTTGGCTTTACTCATACTTCTAATCGCAAGGGTATCAATTAAATTTTGTTCTTTTTTACCATTTACATCTTCCATTAATTTATTTAAAGCTTGTGAAATAGAACCTTGTTTAAAATCAATTTTATGTCCAAACTTAGCAATAACAGCTTGCATCGCAAAAAGTTTATCCTCATTGGGTTCATCGTGAATTCTGTAAATAAACGTTTTCTTTTGTTTTCCAATGTATTCCGCTACTTTTCTGTTGGCTAAAAGCATGAATTCTTCAATCAGATGATTGGCATCTTTCGAAACTTTAAAATAAACGCCTTGCGGTTCACCGGCTTCGTCTAAATTAAATTTCACTTCCACTTTATCAAAAGTAATAGCTCCTTCAGCCATTCTTCTTTTTCTAAGAATTTTAGCTAATTCATCCATTTTTAGCGTCGCAGCGACAATTTCTTTCGAAACTTGATACGAACTTGCCGTGATCGAAATTTCTGATGGAATCACAACGTCTTTGGTCTCTATGATATACTGCGCTTCTTCATACGCAAAACGTTGATCAGAGTAAATTACCGTTCGACCAAACCATTGGTTGATAACCTCGGATGTTTCGTTAATTTCAAATATAGCCGAAAACGTATATTTTTCTTCATTTGGTCGCAACGAACACGCAAAGTTTGATAATACTTCGGGTAACATTGGCACTACTCTATCTACTAAATAAACTGATGTTGCTCTTTGATACGCTTCATCATCCAGGATTGTTCCTTCTTGTAAATAATGCGAAACATCAGCAATGTGAATACCAATTTCGTAATTACCATTTTCTAGTTTTTTAAATGAAAGTGCATCATCAAAATCCTTCGCATCTTTTGGATCAATTGTAAAAGTCAACGTATCTCGCATATCGCGACGTTTAGCAATTTCATTTTCTTCTATTGAAGTATCAATTTTTTGTGCAAACATTTCTACTTCAATAGGAAACTCTGACGGCAAACCATATTCTGCAAGAATGGCGTGAATTTCTGTATCGTGTTCCCCTGGTTTTCCTAAAACTTTTATTACGGAACCAAAAGGACTATCAGCTCTGGCCGGCCAATCTTCAATGTGTACCAAAACGACATCACCTTGTTCGGCCTCGCCTATTTTATCCTTTGGAATAAAAATATCGGTATACATTTTTGGATTTGCAGTAGAAACAAAAGCAAAATTAGCTTGAATGTCAATTACACCCACAAAATCTGTTTTATTTCTTTCAAGTACTTCAATTACTTCACCTTCGGGTCTTTTTCCTTTTCTGCGGTTGTATACATACACTTTGACAATGTCTTTATCTAAGGCGTGGTTCAAGTTATTGGTCGGGATAAAAACATCTTCTTCCATTTCAGCACAAACAAAATAAGCTGTTTTACGGCTTGTCATATCAATTTTACCCTCGTAATACTCCTTACTTTCTGCTTTTACTAAGTATTTACCCGGCTCTGATTCTATGATTTTGTTTTGCGAAGCCAGAATCTTCAAATCTTTTATAATTTGATTTCTGCTTTCGGTATCATCAAGCTCAAGTTTTGCTCCTATCTGTTTATAATTGAATGCTTTATTAGCACTTTGCGATAATATTTTTATTATTTTTTCAGAGAAATCTTTCTCTTTTTTTATCGGCTTTCTTAGTCTTTTACTCATAAATCGGTTCTTAAAAGTCTAAAATTACAAAGAAGATATCATATTACAGATTTTACGGATTATATTTATTAAAAAAATAACTTTCGTATCTTTATAAAAATTGAAAAAATGGAAGATTTCAAAATAATTAGAACCTTTAATTATTCACATGAAATTGTGGTACTAAAGCATTTATTAGAACAGGAAAAAATCAACTATTTTTTTGAAAATGAAACGTTGGTTTCCATCGATCCGTTTGGCAGTTTTGCTTATGGTGGAATTAAACTTAAAGTTCATATTAATGATTTTGAAAAGGTTCAGGAATTATTAGATAACATGAATACAAAACTGACTATTGTTTAAATCTAAAACAGTACTTTTTTTGAAAGTTGTCAACATCTATTATTTTAAATAAAAAGAAAAATTAAATTTAAATTATTTTTTGGTTGTTATTATAGCATGTTAATAGTGGCAATAAATTTATTTTAAAAATGGTTGAAATCAAGTTTAAAGATGTTATTAAGAGTTATTAACATACTTATTTTAAGATAAAGTATTAATTTTAAAGTCTTTTTATATTTTAATTAACAATGGTTGATAATATAAAAACTAGTGGTTTTGTAAATAACTCACACAACACTATTTTGTTGATAACCCACTTTTTAATATTAATAACTATTCTAAAAATTAACGAAACTAAATTAGGATTTAAAAACTAGGTTTTGGATTACTTATTTTTTAGATATTACCCAAAAATAGTTCTAAGATTCTATCTTAAGTTATGAACATAGTACGTTAATTTAAAGTTAACTGAATATCAAGCAATTGCATTTCGTTATTAACAATGTAAAATTTTAACATTTATAATACAAAATTTATATTGATTTACAACTATTTATGGATTAAAAGGAATTGTTAATAACTGTTAATTAAATAAGGATCTGATAGTTACAAAATAAAATATTAAATTCAATTTTAAAGGTATATTTAAATTGAATTTATCAAATAAATAGGACTTATTTAATTCATCAGAATAGATTACTTTATTTAAATTTGCACAACATTATTTAATACATAGTATATGAAAATCTCCATAGGAAACGATCATGCAGGTCCGGAATACAAAAAAGCAATTGTGGAAATGCTTCAAGCAAAAGGACATGAAGTAATTAATTACGGAACAGATTCAGCAGCAAGTGTAGATTATCCAGATTTTGGACGTCCTGTTGCCACAGATGTTGCTGAGGGAAAAGCTGATTTTGGAATTGTTATTTGCGGGAGTGGCAACGGAATTTCTATGACAGTCAATAAACAATCTAAAGTTCGTGCGGCTTTATGCTGGATGAAAGAAATAGCAGTTTTAGCTCGTCAACATAATGATGCTAATATTATTAGTATTCCCGCTCGGTACACTTCAATTCCACAAGCAGTAGAAATGGTTGAAGCATTTTTAAGTACTGAATTTGAAGGTGGAAGACACCAAAATAGAGTAGATAAAATTTCTTGCTAGAATTTAATTATTCCAAAATTATACAGTCCAAAAAGGATTAAAATTTGAATTACTATAATTCCGTAAAACCTCAAAAGGAAGCTTTCTTTTGAGGTTTTATGTCTAAATAGAAGCATTGCTAAACCGGAACCAATTGTTCCGCCAATAACGCTTGGCAGCAACAAATTAAGTTCTGAAATGCGTCTTTTTTGATTTACAGCTAGCTGTTTGTCAACTGCTATTATTGAAAAAGCAACCAAATTAATGAGTGCAAAATACCAGAATAAAAAAGACATAAATAAGAAATTTTGACTCAAAGATACTATTTTAGCAACATGATTTTATAATCTTAAATTTAAAATGACTAACATACAATTCATATCAAAAGTCGTTGCGACTGCAGCAATAAACATTCAAAAAACAGTACAATTATTACAAGAAGATTGTACTATTCCTTTCATTTCTCGCTATCGAAAAGATACAACAGGAAATCTGGATGAGGTACAAATAGAACAAATTGCAAAGCTTCAAAAAGAATACGAAGTGATTGTAAAACGTAAAGAAGCGATTTTAAAATCGATTCAGGAACAAAATGCGCTCAGTCCAGAATTAGAAAAAAAAATACAACAAAGTTTCGATTTACAGGAATTGGAGGATTTTTATCTCCCATTCAAAAAGAAGAAAAAAACCAAAGCCGATGTGGCTAGAGAAAATGGATTGGAACCACTAGCCAAAATCATTATGGCGCAAAATAATGATGATGTCGATTTTATTTCGACAAAATATTTGAACGAAAAAGTAAGCAATGAAGCAGCAGCTCTACAAGGCGCCAGAGATATTATTGCTGAATGGATTAATGAAAATAGTTATGTTCGAAAGCAACTCCGACGATTGTACGAACGCAAAGCCATTATTACGACTAAAGTGGTAAAAACAAAGAAAGAAGATGAAAAAGCACAAAAATTTAATCAATATTTCGATTGGTCTGAGCCGTTGACTAAAACACCTTCACACAGATTATTAGCCATGCTCCGTGCCGAAAATGAAGGTTTTATTAAGGTTAAAGTAGAAGTTGATATTGATGAAGCGTATGTTATTATTGATGCGTTAGTTTTAAAAAGTGAAAATAAAACCACACCGCACGTTCAATTAGCTATCGAAGATAGTTACAAACGATTGCTGAATCCGGCGATTTCAAATGAAACTTTGCAAGAAGCTAAAGTGAAGGCTGATGCCAATTCTATTCAGGTTTTTGCGAACAATCTTGGACAGTTATTACTGGCGCCGCCGTTGGGTGAAAAACGAATTCTGGCGATTGATCCCGGTTTTAGAAGCGGATGTAAAATTGTTTGCTTGGACGAAAAAGGAGATTTGTTGTACAATGAAACTATTTATCCGCATGCGCCTCAAAAAGAGGAAGCGATGGCGATGAAAAAAATTCGTTCGATGGTAAATTCGTATAAAATTGATGCTATTTCAACAGGAAACGGAACGGCTTCGCGTGAAACCGAATTCTTCATCAAGAAAATAGCTTTCGACAAACCGGTCCAGGTTTTTATCGTTTCAGAAGCGGGAGCATCGGTGTATTCTGCCTCAAAAATTGCTAGAGATGAATTTCCGAATTATGATGTCACGGTTCGAGGTTCGGTTTCTATAGGTAGACGACTAAGTGATCCATTGGCCGAATTAGTAAAAATTGACCCGAAAGCCATTGGCGTAGGCCAATACCAACATGATGTGGACCAAAACAAGTTGAAAGAAGAATTGGATAATACAGTGGTTCGTTGCGTGAATTCAGTTGGGATAAACATAAACACTGCGAGCAAGCATTTATTGAGTTACGTGAGCGGAATAGGAGAGAAGCTGGCTGAAAATATAATACAATACCGCTCGGATAACGGTCCTTTTACAGATAGAAAACAACTTAAAAAAGTGCCGCGTTTGGGTGAAAAAGCGTACCAACAAGGCGTTGCTTTTATCCGAATTTCGAATGCAAAAAACCCATTGGATAATTCAGCGGTTCATCCGGAAGCCTATGGAATTGTAGAAAAAATGGCTAAAGATTTGAAATTGACGGTGCATGATTTGATTGCCAACAAAGAGAAAATAGCTTTGATAAAACCAGAAAACTATAGTACACCAGAAATAGGTTTATTGGGATTGAAAGACATTATCAAGGAATTAGAGAAACCAGGATTAGACCCCAGACAATCAGCTAAAGTATTTGAATTTGATCCGAATGTAAAAATGATAAAAGATATAAAAACAGGAATGATTTTGCCGGGAATTGTCAATAACATTACTAATTTTGGTTGTTTTGTGGATATTGGAGTCAAAGAAAGCGGGTTGGTTCACATCTCGCAACTCAAAGCCGGTTTTGTTAGTGATGTAAATGAAGTGGTTAAATTGCACCAACATGTTCAAGTCAAAGTGACCGAAGTAGATGAGGAAAGAAAGAGAATTCAGTTGACGATGGTCATTTAAATTATAAAAAAAGGCTTTTCAAATTATGAAAAGCCTTTTTTTATTTTGTTTCGTCTACTTTTTTATCAGCTGACGGATCTTCTTTGGCTGCGTTTTTGAATTCTTTGATTCCGCTTCCTAAGCCTTTCATTAATTCTGGGATTTTTTTACCTCCAAAAAGTAATAAAACAACCGCCAATATAATAAGGATTTCTGTAACACCTATACTACTCATAATACGATAATTTATTGCCGAAGCAAGTTTGTAATAGACCTATCAGCAAAGGTATAGAGAATTAATTAATAGAAACTCATTTAAATTCATTTATTTTAATTTTAAAAACGTTAAAAATTTATTAAAAACGAATGCAAGATTAAGAAATATCATCCTAGAAAAGCGAATACAATCAACGACAATAATTGTTATATTTGTTAAATAATCAAAAAGGATGCCCGACAAAGGATTAAAAAGACAGAAATTAAAGGAAAATTTATTTAATAAAAGACGTTTAATCATACTAAACGAAGATACTTTTGAAGAAACTTTTTCATTGAAGCTTACCCTAATGAACGTTTTTGTGGTAGCGACTTTAGGCGCTATAATTATTACATTTGTCACCACCTTTATCATTGCATTCACTCCTTTACGAGAATTTATACCGGGCTATTCTTCTTCAAAATTGAAAAAGGATGCAATGGAATTGTCTTTAAAATCGGATTCTTTGTCACGCGCATTAAAACAAAACGAAGCCTATATCCAATCGATTCAAAAAGTGCTGACCGGAGAATTAGAATATGCAAAATTCAATAAAGATTCAATACTCGCGGAGGCAGAGGAAGCGCCTTCACAGGTTGATATGTCTGCATCAAAACAAGAATTAGAATTGAGGCAACAGGTTGCGCAGGAAGAGAAAAATGTAAATTCCCTGCGATCCTCCAACAAAGGTAAGGGTCAACCTCCAATAAAGTAAAATAGTTTTTATTACAATAAAATGGAGTGCGCCCAGCGGCTCAAACAATTAAAATCAGAAGGAAGAAATGTCACTAAAATCAATTGCAGCAAAATTATTTGCAAAAAAAATTTACAATACCACACAAGCTTGGTCTACTGATCCTATTGAAACTCAAAAAAAAGTTTTTTTACAATTAATAAAAGACGCAAATAAAACCCAATTTGGCGTAGACCATCATTTTGACCAAATTAAAAATTACGATGATTTTACAAATCAGGTTCCTGTTCGAGATTATGAAGGGTTAAAACCTTATATTGATAAGGTGGTCAAGGGGTCAGTTGATGTGCTATGGAAAGGAAAGCCACTTTATTTTGCTAAAACTTCTGGAACAACATCTGGGGCTAAGTACATTCCTTTGACAAAAGAATCCATGCCGTTTCACATTACAGCAGCCAGAAACGCTATTTTGCATTATATTCATGAAACCGGTAACGCTGATTTTGTAGATGGAAAAATGATTTTCTTGCAGGGAAGCCCACTTCTGGAGGTGAATAATGGAATAAAATTTGGTCGTTTATCTGGAATTGTAGCGCATTTTGTTCCAAAATATTTACAAAAAAACCGAATGCCCTCTTGGGAAACCAATTGCATTGAAGACTGGGATACTAAAGTGAATGCAATTGTCGAGGAAACAATCAACGAGAACATGGCTGTGATTTCTGGAATTCCTTCCTGGGTGCAAATGTATTTTGAGAAATTGCATCAAAAAGGAGGGAAGCCTGTTGGGGAAATCTTCAAAAACTTCAATTTGTTTATTTACGGCGGTGTAAATTATGAACCGTACCGCGCCAAATTTGAAAATTTGATAGGTCGAAAAGTAGACAGTATTGAGCTGTTTCCGGCTTCGGAAGGATTTTTTGCGTACCAAGATTCACAAAAAGAAAAAGGAATGTTACTGCTTTTAAACTCGGGAATTTTTTATGAATTTATTAAATCGGACGAATTTTATACGAATCCCGAAGGTTCGGGACCAAGACGTTTTACGATTGGTGAAGTGGAACTGGGCGTGAATTACGTTTTAATCATTTCTACTAATGCAGGACTTTGGGGATATGATTTAGGCGATACCGTTCAATTTACCAGTTTAAAACCCTACAGAATTATAGTATCCGGAAGAATCAAACACTATATTTCGGCTTTTGGAGAACATGTAATTGGGAAAGAAGTGGAAAGTGCGTTACAGGAAGCAATTCTTGGAACTACCATTCGAATCAATGAGTTTACCGTGGCACCACAAATCACTCCTGCAGAGGGATTGCCGTATCATGAATGGTTTATTGAATTTGAAAACGACCCGGAAGACAGCGTATCTTTTGCGGAAGCGCTGGACAATGCCATGCGAAAACAAAACATGTATTATGATGATTTGATTGTTGGTAAAGTGTTGCGAAAAGTGGTGATTACCAAAGTGGCTAAAAATGGCTTTCAGGACTATATGAAATCCATTGGCAAACTGGGCGGACAAAATAAAATTCCGAGGCTTTCTAATGACAGAAGTATTGTGGATTTATTAAGAAGTAAATAAATATCTTACCTTTGAAGGTTAGAAAATAAGTAGAAAATGAAAGAAACAAAAAATATATCACGCTCCAGAGCACAAGAGTCTTCGGCAGCAATTGAAAAAATGTACATCACGATGCGCCACCTTTTTAACAGGGGATTTTACAAACCGATGGGAATTTCAGGCGATACATTGCGCGAAGCATTATTAGCATTACGACCAGAAATTTATGGAAATATTGCCGAAGAAAAAGTAGAATTGAACGGACTTTTATATGTAATTGAACGTCTGCCAGTTGGAATTGAAGAATGCAGATTTATCAATTTAACTTCGGATGAAGGGTATTCTAAATCGCATTTTCAGGCAATTGTACCGCCAAAAAGGCGACGCAATTGTTACCGTATCGACGAGGAACAAATGAACGTGGAGATTACTCGTGGACGCTCAGATATTTATGATATTCTGACACATTTGACGTTTATTTTCATAGAATCACACAAAATTAGAAACAGGGTTTTACTGGATGACGCCGGTGAAGTTTCCCGCGACTGGTTCAAACTAGAACAAGCAGTTTCCCAAAAGAAGAAACTGACTTTGGTAGAAAAAGAGAAAGCCATTTCGCATGCCGCTAATATTCTGGGAAGAACATTTGAGGAAGTATTGGATATTTATGACGCATTTGGTTCAGCTGCTGCGCCAGATCGTTTCTTGCATGTTATCTTTTGGTTGGGGAAACTCGCCATTGAAGAAATTGTAGACGATAATAAGAGAACAATCACCTTTAGTCCTATTTTAAGAGAGCGATTGGGACACCACATTCATGGGGAAATTTGGGCTACCAAAATTAAAGAAGTGCTAGAAGAAAACGAACTTTTAGACCGCCCTATTCACGTGATTAGTGCGAACATGCACAGTGTGATGAATTCTATTTTTGCTACGGAAGTGTTGAAAACTAAGTTCAAAGACAAATCAGATTTCTTTATTTACGAGGAATTGAGTAAATCCGGAGCAGATGCTGTGCGAAACCAAGTGGAAGAAGTAGCCTTGAAATTTGGAATGATTTCGTTGCCGGATACCTCAGGAACGAATATCGATATTCAGATTTTTGATACTGCCAAAATTGACTGGGAAAAAACCTCATTTCCAAAGGCAAACACCGGAGATAAAAAACCAGTACTGATTGTTATGGATTATGCTTTTGGGGAACAGGCGTATGAAACGATTGATGAGTTGCTGAAACCGTTTAAAAAAGACACTTTATTGAATGTGGAATCGGTTTCTATCATGGGGAAAGCTGGGATTCTGGAAGGTGGAAAAGGGGACATTATGATTCCGAATGCACACATTAATGAAGGAACGGCAGATAATTATTTTTTCCATAATGAATTGTCGGCTGAGATGTTTGAAGGCAATGATATTGCTGTTTTTGCCGGACCCATGGTTACTGTTTTAGGAACTTCATTGCAGAACAGGGATTTATTGAAGTTTTTCCATGAGTCGACCTGGGGAATTATTGGGTTGGAAATGGAGGGTTCTTATTACCAGAAAGCCATTCAATCAGCTTCAAAAATTAGAAAGAGTGTTCCACATGATGTGAAGGTCAGATATGCGTATTATGCATCAGATAACCCGCTGGAAACGGGAAGTACATTAGCTTCAGGCGGACTAGGAACCACTGGTGTAAAACCAACTTACTTGATTACCATTAAAATATTAGAACAAATTTTCAACGTAAAATAATTAGCTCATGAATTTAAACGCGCATAGCGATTCAGAAATTGATGTATTTCAAATTACCAGTAAGCTAAAAAAAGGGTTCGGAAGGTTGAATACCCTGTTGTTCTATTGTATTCAGTTTTTTTTAAATCAATGGAAGGTTGTTTTAGTATTACTAATCATCGGTTTTGGTTTGGGATTGTTTTTGGATAAGAATAATAAATTGTATACTACTGAAATTACTGTAATTCCTAATTTTGGGAGTGTGGATTATTTGTATGCAAAAATCAATTTGATTCAATCTAAAATTAATGCTGGCGATATCGTTTTTTTACAAAATGAAATAGGATTGTCCCAACCTGAAGATCTAATAAAAATTGAAATTAAACCCATAGCTGATGTTTATAAATTCATTGAAGATAAAGAGCGAAACTTTGAGTTGATTAAGTTAATGGCAGAAGTTGGAGAGGTAAAAAAAGTACTTGAAGATAATATTACTAGTAAAAATTATACGTACCATACGATTGCGGTTGTTACCAATGGAACTACTAGTGAGAAAAAATTGATTACACCATTATTGAATTATCTAAATCAATCTGAATATTTTACCGCCATACAAAAGGTAGGATTGGCAAATTTAAAACAGGATATTACTCAAAATGACACGATTATTCAACAAATAAATGGAGTTCTTAATGGGTTTACGGCCAATGTAAAAAGTGCATTAAAAAATGATAAGCTCATGTATTATAATGAAAATACACAACTGAATGATATTATTAAAACCAAACAGGAATTGTTATACATTCAAGGGCTAAACCGATTAAAATTAATCAATTTTCAAAAAACGATTAGAGAGGTAACATTCACATTGAATAGTGATACTTCAAAATCAGTAAATGGCGTTATGAAGTTTGTATTGCCAGTATTGCTAGTATTATTATTTGTTTTTATTCATTTGTTCATTCGATTTTATCAAAAGCAATTAGCAAAATCAAAAGTAATTGCTTCTTAAAAAAAATATTTTTCTTTTGCAAAACAGAGCCATTGTGTTAAAAACAATTCGATACTACTTACTTACAACAGTCCAAAATCCTGTAGTTCGGCAAAGTTTACTAACCTTATTGATTCGGGTTTTTGGTGTGGTTCTTTTATTTGGTTTTACTTTGTTTTTAACTCAAAAATATGATCCTAAACTAGTTGGGCAATATGATTTTGTGCGTACGTTTCTTTTCGCAATCGGTAGTATTTGTTTGCTAGGATTTGACCAATCCATATTGTATTTTAAAGGGCGTTTGTATCCTAATTATTCTTTAGGCCATTTGAAGAAAGTATATTTAAAAATGGTTTTGATGCTGTTTTTAGCATCCTTACTTTTATTTCTTTTTTTTGTACTATTAGATGCTTCTGTTATTACACTATTTTTTGCTGATAATACAACTTATTTCCTTCTATTCAAAGCCTCCGCAGTTATGTTTTTTTATGGACTTGCTATTCTAAACGTTGAGGTTTTTAGAGCATTAGAGGAAATAGTAGTAGCTGAATTATTTCGAAATGTTTTTAAATACTTGCCTATTATTGTTCTGGCTGTTTTATTAGTTCAATGGCAATTAGAATTGTATTTAGTGGATGCTCTATTGTTGAGTTTTGTTTTTTTGGGAATTGTTACTACAGTACTAACTTTTTATTTTTTTACAAAAAAAACAGCTATTTGCACTACGGATTGTTTCTCAGCTCGAGAGATTATCACTCAATCTTTTCCCATAGCCGTAAGCGGAATGGCTATTTTTTTGATGATGAGTTTTGACATCTTGTTTTTAAAAAAATACCAAGGTTACGCAGCAGTTGCTTTTTATTCGGTGGCGGTCAAGTTAATGACATTGTTGTCTGTTATTATTTTGACAATAAACATTACCGTTTCGGCATCTATCGCAGCAAGTTTTTCGAATAAAGAAATTGAAAAAGTACAGCAAATAGTTCAAAATAGTTCCCGATTAATTGTAGCGATTACGCTACCCGCAGTTATTGGATTGCTTATTTTTCCGGAGTTTGTTTTGAATTTTTTTGGCCCCAATTATTTAGCGGCGAAAGAGGCATTAGTAGTATTGGTTTTGGGACAAGGTTTTTGTGCCTTTTTTGGGTCGGCTCCTGTTTATTTAAACATGACTGGGCGGCAACGAATTTTTCAACGTATTGTTTTGGGCGCTCTTGGCCTTAATTTTATTCTCAATTATTGGTTAATTCCTTCCTATGGAATGTTAGGAGGGGCAATCGCTTTTTCGGCGAGTGCAATTTTTTGGAATTTTGGAACAGCTCTTTTTGTGTATTACAAAGACGGGATTAAGTTGTTTTTGAGTTAAGTTTGTCACTTCTATTTTCAATCAGACCTAAATGTCTTTACTCATAAAAAAAAATAAGGTAGCTTTTTTAATTCTTGTGGGACTCAATCTATTTGTGGCCTTTGCTGCGAGTTTTATTTTACCGAAACGGTTTTTTTATGATGCTGCTATAATTGCTTATGACAATGGTAACGAAATTGGTTATTTTGGAAGTTACCCATTAACTATTCTATTTTATAAAATTACAGGTTTGCGTTATTTGCCTTTTTCAATAATTGCATTGATTCAGTTTTCCATTTTAATGGGTATTTTGTATAAAATAGGAATTCCAAGTACGTTTGAGAAAGTTACAATTAAGAATATTTTGGTGTATTTTGCTTTCATCATGATTGCGATTTTTATGGCAATGCCTTCCAAGGAGTTTATTACTTTTTTGTACCTCTCCGTGATCGTTTTCTTATTTCAAAATAAGCATTTTACTTTTCAGACTACCTTATTTATAGCCTTGTCTCTTTTTGTGTTTTTTGGAGTTATCTACAGGCCTTATTTTGCGCTACTGCCTATCGTAGCCATGGGAATGTATTGGGTTACTTGTGTCAAGATTCCGAATCGTACTTTTGCAACTCTTTTTTACGGAATTGTAATTGTAATTTTTTTGTCATTGAGTTATGGCTTTGTACAAGGAGAATTTTTTTCAGAGCAAAGCAGAGAGCTTATAAATAGCGCCCGATTAGGATCTGTTGATGCTAATTCAAGCATTGTTTCACCTGTAAAAACAGACACTTGGTATGGTGAAATCATAGGGATTTTGTATGGTTTTTTTACTGTAAATGTCCCCCTTAACGGGTTGAAGCATATTTTTTCTCCACAAATTTTGTTATTCGTAATTTGGCAATTATTTCTGTTTTATATTTTATTGGTTCGATTGGCACGTTGCATAAAAGATAAAAAAAAATATGTTTACGAGTTATGGATGCTTCTTTTTATATTTTCTTTTTTTATCATTCAAGGGGTTTTTGAACCTGATTTAGGATCAGCGATTCGTCACAAAATGGGTGTTTTCCCATTAATTTATTATGCTCTTTATTATGACCATTTCCGAAAAGCAGTTCAATAAAGTTTTCTCTTTTTTTTTGGGGGCGATAGCTTGTACGCTAATTTTCAGGAAGCCTTGTACTTGGTTAATTTTTGCTTTCGCTATTTTTAATATGTTCTATTTCAAGAAAATAAAGTTATCTAGAAAGGCATTGATTTTAGCCAGTACAATCGCATCGCCTTTTTTGTTAGAATTATTGCTATTTTGGAACAATGATTCTTTTGCGCAAGGTATTAAATCTTTAGAAAAGACAGTCTCTTTAGTCTTATTTCCACTAATTATTTTGGGAAATTACAAACGCATTTCATTTCAAAAATTGTTACAATTTTATGTAAATAGTACCACGTTAGTAATGATTGTTTTTGTGTTGCGTTTTGTATTTGTTTTTCCGGAGCATATCACTAAGTATTGGCATGGAATTCACCTATGGGAAATGGGCTATGTTTTTGCAAATTCTATCGGAATTCATGCTCCAGCTCTCAATATGCACTTGGTTTTTGTGAGTATTTCAGCCTTGTATTTGTTAATGCAAAGTTGCCAATCGAAAAAGAAGATTGGACTTGTGTTTATATCCTTTTTGATATTTGTAATCTCTTTTTTTGTTGTGCTTTTAGTTAATACTCGAATGGCTTTATTCAATGTTTTAGTTGGGTATTTATTGGTATTGTTTTCGTTTTTTGCAGCACAATTTGACCTAAAAAAGGTATTGCTTTTTACTGTAGTTATTGGTGGTGTAGTGTGTGGGGTTCTTTTTCTCTTTATTCAAAAAAATTCGTATATGAAAGAAAAATATAGCACGGTAACTTTTGCTTACATGGACAAAGTGGGGAAGCTTGACGAAATTGATCATCCCGAAATAAAGGTTTTTAATTCTCTCGTAACCAGAGTTTCTATCTGGCAATCGGCTTGGGAATTATCTTTGCAACATTTACCTTTTGGCGTTGGAGCTTCGGATGGAAAACCAGAATTAGTAAATTATTATAAACAAACGAATCAGTATTTTTTAGCAAAATATGCTTTTCCTACACACAATCAATTTTTAGACTCTTTGTTGAAGTTTGGTGTTTTAGGGCCGCTAGTGGTTTTGCTTTTTATTGGAACGATTGGTTATCTGGGAATCGATTTAAAAAACGCATTAATTTTTGCTTTCTTTTTTCTTTTTTTTACTTCGAATTTGACTGATGATTTTTTATTGCGTTTCGACGGAATTACGTTTAGCGGCTTTTGGTTTTCTATTTTTGGAAGTTTTTGGCTGCAGCAAAAAAGTAACGTTCATACAACTTCTGAAGTGCTGTGAAATTAATTGTTGTATTAAATAAATCTTTACATCTTGTTTTGCCCTTGTTGCCAAATTGAGCTCTAACTTTTGAATCTTCAAGGATTTTGAAATAGAGCGATAACTCCGATAATTCTTGGTATAAAAAGCCAGTCTCTTTGTGAACAACGGTATCTTTATTGCCATTTATTTTAGTCGCAATTATTGGTTTTTGTAATGCCATAGCCTCAAGAACCGCGATAGGTAATCCTTCCCAAAGTGAGGTTTGAAGATAGATATCTAAAGCATTTATTTGCTCGTACACCTGTTTTTTTTCTATAAACCAACCTGTAATTTTGATATTTGGGGCAGTAATTTTATCGCGTTCTTCTCCATCGCCAATCCATACAAATTGATACTCTGGAAATTGCAAAGCAATGGCATTGAATTGTCTTGGATTTCTAGCCGCAGTAATCCGCCCTGCAATTCCTATGGTTAGTTTTGTATTATCAACGGCTTGTGAATAGTTTTCGATGGCAGAAATATCTATTCCATTTCTAATCATTTCGGCTTTTCCTAGTTGTTTTGCCATTTCAAACTCCGAGTCACCACAAGCGATGGTGATTCCTCCGAAAATTTTCTGAAAGAATTTCTCGATGTACCAATATCCTTTTTTGGCCATAGTAGAAATATCGGTACGCAAAAACGCATATCCGTGCGGTGTATAAAAAACGTTTGGTTTTGGGTTCAAAAAACTGCAAGCGATTCTCCCTAAAACTCCTGCTTTAGAAGAATGTAAATGGACTATATCAGGTTTGATTTTTTGAAGTTCAAAGACTAATTTTTGTAATGCTTTAAGGTCTGAAATGAAGTTTATTTCTCGCCTCATCTCAATTTTGACAGTTGGAATAGTAGCAAATAATTGGGTTACTTTTTCTGGGTCAATCTCTTTGCGATTGTCACTGTATAGGATGGAAGTTTGTACTTTTTGAAGAATGATTTCTTTTTCGAAATGATGGGTTAGATCTTCAAAATAGGTATAAATGCCTCCGCCTAATGCTTCAATTATATGTACAACTTTCAAATGTTTGTTTTTTGCGTGGGAAACAAAAATAAAGTATTCTTTTGCACTTTTACAATAAACGGAGATAGAATTGATGTAAAATCAAATCCGAAAAAGCAATTTGTTGTTCCTTAGCCCCGGGAGGAGCGGTATCCTTTGTTTTTTCTTTTAAAAAGCAAAGATATAGTAGATCACGGTACGATATGCCCTAGAAAACCTTGTATTTCCTCCTTCGAATTTAAAAAGAAAGATGCGGTTTGTGGGTGAGTTTTCTTCAAATCAATTACATTTGTTACGTTTAAATAATTACTATGAAAAGAATACTTATCACCGGAGCCGCAGGATTTTTAGGATCACATTTATGTGACCGTTTTATCAAGGAAGGCTATTTTGTTATTGGAATGGACAATCTCATAACGGGAGATTTAAAAAATATTGAGCATCTTTTTAAATTAGAACAATTCGAATTTTACCATCATGACATCACTAAGTTTGTCCATGTACCGGGAAATTTAGACTACATCCTTCATTTTGCCTCCCCGGCAAGTCCTATAGATTATCTAAAAATTCCAATTCAAACCCTGAAAGTGGGTTCTTTGGGAACGCACAATTTGTTGGGATTGGCCAGAGTAAAAAATGCACGAATTCTTATCGCATCCACTTCTGAAGTGTACGGAGATCCATTGGTTCATCCGCAAACCGAAGAATATTATGGTAATGTGAATACCATTGGACCAAGAGGGGTTTATGACGAAGCAAAACGTTTTCAAGAATCAATCACTATGGCATATCATACGTTTCATGGCGTCGAAACCAGAATCGTTAGAATCTTTAATACGTATGGGCCAAGAATGAGACTTAATGATGGCCGTGTTATTCCAGCATTCATAGGTCAGGCGATTCGCGGAGAAGATTTAACCATTTTTGGTGACGGGATGCAAACGCGTTCGTTTTGTTATGTAGACGATCAAGTCGAAGGAATCTACAGATTGCTGCATTCGGATTATGTTTATCCGGTCAACATTGGAAATCCGGACGAAATTACGATCAAAGATTTTGCCGAGGAAATCATAAAACTAACCGGAACCAATCAAAAAGTGGTGTATCATCCCTTACCCATAAACGATCCGTTGCAGCGTCAGCCAGACATCACAAAAGCTAAAAACTTGTTGGGATGGGAAGCTAAAGTGGGTCGCACCGAAGGAATGAAAATCACCTATGATTATTTCAAATCGTTATCTAAAGAAGAACTTTCTAAAGAGGAGCATAAAGATTTCTCAAAATATATCTTTTAATTCAACGATTTTAAAACAGTTTAAAAAGCCTAAGTTTAGGTATGAAAATTCAGCATCAGAGTAATTATGGATTATAGTAGTAAAAGAAGAGTATTACACTTTTTCTAATCAGATAAATTTGTGAAAACCAAAACGGGAAGGTATTCAGGTTACATTCGCCCTTTTTCATTTGTAATAGACTTGATCTTTATCAATGTGCTTTCGGTATACTTGACTGACTTTCCTGTAAATAAGGTTTTTTATTCCTTATTTATAAGTGCCAGCTGGTTTATTATAGCGGCCAATCTTGGGTTTTATGAAGTATACAGATACACAAAATTGATATCTATATTAAACTGTGCTTTAAAACAAGGTGTTTTATTTACCCTTTTTTGTCTCGTCTTCGCTTTTTTTGACTCTGAAAACTCCAGTTTTCAAAGAATCGTTCTCTTCACTTCAGTTTCGCTGTTCTTAATTCTAATCATTAAACTGTGTATTTATTATTTTCTAAAAAGGTACAGAGTGCTTTTTGGCGGTAATTTTAGAACTGTAATACTGTTAGGAAATTCTAAAAGTGTGGAGCCATTACAACAGTTTTTTACTAAAAATCCAGATTATGGATACAAATTAGAAAAAGTTTTTGACTTGAAAAAAGATAAAGTGCGAAAGCTTAGGGAGAGTTTTGCCTTTGTTTTGGAACACAAAATAGATGAAATGTATTGTTCGATGAGTGATTTGACGCAAAGTCAAATTAATGAAATTGTATATTTTGCTGACAATAACCTAAAAACATTAAAATTTATTCCGGACAAAAAGCAGATTCTTTCCCGGAATTTTACTTTTGAATATTACAATTACATTCCAGTAATTTCCTTGAGAAATATCTTGTTAGACGATAGCTTGAACAAGGTGATCAAACGGGTTTTTGATATTTTATTTTCGGTTGTGGTGATTCTAGGGTTGTTATCTTGGCTTACCATAATTCTCGCAATTTTTATAAAATGGGAATCCAAAGGGCCTTTATTTTTTATCCAAAAAAGGAACGGATTAAATTATAAAGAATTCAATTGCTACAAATTCAGATCGATGGAATTAAACGATGAAGCTGATATAAATCAGGTTTCTAAAAATGATATTCGGGTAACTACAGTAGGTCAGTTTATACGGAAAACAAGTATTGATGAGCTGCCACAGTTTTTAAATGTACTATTTGGCGATATGTCCGTTGTAGGTCCCAGACCCCACATGGTAAGTCATACCGAAATGTATGCGCTGAAGGTGGATAAGTTCATGGTACGCCACTTTGTAAAGCCAGGAATAACCGGACTTGCTCAAACCAAAGGATTTCGTGGTGAAGTCGAAACAGATAAAGATATTATCAACAGAGTAAAATTTGATATTTTTTATTTAGAAAATTGGTCTATTTTATTAGATATTAAGATTGTTTTTAACACAATATACAACACCATAAAAGGTGATGAAAAAGCGTATTAATAATGGAAAAACCACTTGTATCCATAATTACGCCTTCTTTTAATTCGGAAAAATTCATCACTGAAACCATTCAATCCGTGCAAAATCAAACCTATAAAAACTGGGAAATGATTATTGTAGACGATTGCTCTACGGATCAAACGGTATCTATAGTTGAAGAAATCACAAAAAAAGATAGCAGAATCCACCTTTTTAAACTTATAAAAAACTCCGGAACAGGAATTGCCAGAAGTACCGCTTTGGCCCAAGCTAGCGGGAAATTTATTGCTTTTTTAGACGCGGATGATTTGTGGAAACCCGAAAAACTAGACAAACAACTTGATTTTATGAAAGTGAATAAGCTTCCTTTCACATTTTCTTTTTATGATTGCATAAACGAAGGGGGAAACCCGTTAAACAAAAGAATTGAAGCGCCATTGCATCTTTCCTACCAACAGTTATTTTTTTGTAATTATATAGGGAATCTAACGGGAATCTATGAAGCTAATTACTTTGGAAAAATCGCTGTTTCCCCCATTCGAAAGCGTCAGGATTGGATACAATGGCTTACAGTACTCAAAAAAATAAAAACTGCACAGCCCGTTCCGGAAAGTTTAGCTTTTTATCGCATCCGAGAAAATTCTATTTCGGCTTCTAAAATGGAGTTAGTAAAGCATAATTTTGCCGTGTACAGAACGCATCATCATTTGAATTTAATTAGCGCAACACTTTGCATGGTTGGGTTTTTATTTACGCAGTTAATTTTCAAACCACGGTATTCCAAGACCATTAAAGCATCGATTTAAATTGCTTCAATTTGCCTCGATTGCTTCTTTCTAAACTTTTTTTTCGGATAAATATAAAATTCAAATTCGGTTCGAGATATTGTTCAATCGCCCTTTTAATTTTTTCAATTTGTTCCAAATTTAATTCGGTTTCACTCACATATTCAATTTCAAAAGTATCTATTTTGGTTTGTTTTATCAGAAATTCTTTCACGTTTCCGTCGTCCTCGATGATGCTTTTTGTCACATAATAAAAGGTAAGTCCAGGTGATTTTTTCCCGCTGGGTAAAATGGCAACATCATTGGTCCGGCCTATTAATTTCTTGAGAATGGGTTTCTGTAATGTGCTTTTTTCGTCTAGAATTCCAAGATCGCCAATGTCATAGCGAATAAAAGGATGTGCTTTATTGAACAAGGAAGTAATCACGATTCGGCCTGAAGTACCATTTGGAACAACTCGATTATTTTCATCCAAAATTTCCACAAATAACGTTTCTGAATTCACTTGCCATTTTCCTTCCTTATTCTGAAAAGCAATCAAATCAAGTTCTGATGCACCGTATTCATTGACAATAGGAATGCCAAATTGTTTTTCCAATAGGAGTTTGTCTTCTTCAAAAAGCATTTCAGAAGTTACCATGCACACTTTCAAACTCGGACAAATTGCTGATAATACGATGTTTTTCTTTTGTAAAAATTTAGCAAACAAAACAATGGAACTTGTATACCCATTGATATAATCGAATTTTTTAGTTCGAAAATGATTCAAAAATCCTTCTAAAACAGCATCTGATAAATCAAAAATGGAGAACCGAAACCGATGGCTCAAAAAATCCTTGAAACGTTCTTTTTTGTTGCCAATAAAGTTAATTGGAATTCCATAAAAACGCGCTTGATAGGAAGTATTAAAATCAATTTCATACCAGCCAAAACGATACATGTTTGAAGCCCAAGTCAACGCATGGGAGTATTTGTCTTTGGCAAAAATAAAAGGAGTTCCGCTGGAACCAGATGTTTTATTGATGTAACTGTTTTTAGCGGAATAGCCTTCCGAAAGCCGTTCCTTTAAAGGTTTTTGTAAGTTTTTTTTATTTAAAATCGGTAAGTCTTCCCAGTTTGTAAAAGTTGTATTTCCAACTAAATCTTTGTAAAAAGCATTATTTTGCAAATGAAAATGGACAATTTCCACTTTTTTATTTGCAACGAAAACTTCAAGTTCTGTTTCAGAAAAGGCTACAATTTTTTGCAATTCGGCTTTAGCCTCCTTCATTGGAAAACCATTTAGCTGCAACGATAAGTCGAAAAGTGGGAGCATTTTAAAGTGATAATTCATCAAAAATAATATTTACCAACAACTAATGACAGACAACGAACAACTTTTTAAAAATTAATTATTTTTTACGTACAAAAGCAATTATTTTTGCACTACAACTAAACACAACTACACATGATAATTTTACTACTGGGTTCGGGGGGAAGAGAACATGCTTTTGCGTGGAAAATGATTCAAAGTCCGCTTTGTGATACACTTTTTGTAGCACCAGGAAATGCTGGAACAGCTTCAATAGCTACTAATGTGGCTATTAGCCCAACTGATTTTGAAGCTATAAAAACGTTTGTTCTTCAGGAAAAAGTAGCAATGGTTGTGGTAGGACCAGAAGATCCTTTGGTAAAAGGGATTTATGATTTCTTTCTAAACGATGCTACATTAAGTCATATTCCGGTTATCGGTCCATCAAAAATGGGGGCACAACTGGAAGGAAGTAAAGAATTTGCCAAAGAATTTCTAATAAAACATAATATTCCAACGGCTGCTTACGATAGTTTTACTGCTGAAACAGTAGAAAAAGGATGTAAATTCCTAGAAACATTGCAACCGCCGTATGTTTTGAAAGCAGATGGTTTAGCTGCCGGAAAAGGGGTGTTGATTATTCAAGATTTGGCAGAAGCCAAAGAAGAATTAAGAAATATGCTCGTGCATCAAAAATTTGGTGCCGCCAGTTCTAAAGTCGTTATCGAAGAATTTCTGGACGGTATAGAATTAAGCTGTTTCGTTCTTACGGATGGAAAAAACTATAAAATCCTGCCAACTGCCAAAGATTATAAGCGTATAGGTGATGGTGATACAGGTTTAAATACAGGCGGAATGGGAGCCGTTTCTCCAGTTCCTTATGTTGATGCTGTTTTGATGGAAAAAATAGAAACACGCATTGTAAAACCTACAATTGACGGTTTCCAGAAAGACGGAATTGCATATAAAGGCTTTGTTTTTATTGGATTGATTAATGTAAAAAATGAGCCAATCGTAATAGAATATAATGTGAGAATGGGTGATCCGGAAACTGAGGTGGTTATACCGAGATTGAAAACGGATTTAGTAGAATTATTTTTGGCTGTAGCCAATGAAAAACTAGACGAAATTAATCTGGAAATTGATGAAAGAAGTGCTACTACCATTATGGTTGTTTCCGGTGGATATCCGGAGGAATTCGAAAAAGGAAAAGTAATTTCAGGATTAGAAACCATTGAAGATTCGATTGTTTTTCACGCAGGAACTACACTCGATAACGGAAATGTAGTTTCTAACGGAGGAAGGGTTTTGACTGTAACTTCGTATGGAAATGATTTTGAAGAAGCCATAAAAAAATCCTACCAAAACATAGACAAGCTACATTTTGATAAGATGTATTTTAGAAAAGATATTGGAAACGACTTAAAATAGTTTCCAGTTATCGCTCATTTTTAATTCTTATTTTAAGAAAGAGTGAGCGGTAGTATCTTGTTTTTCTGTTCCTGCTTCTTCAAAAATTTTCAATTGTTTGATCCAATATACCATTGCTGAGGCACAAATAATCATGAAAATCCAGTTAATTGTGTTTGCAGCAAACCAAGAGGTAAGCTCTAGTGAGCGTAAAAAGTCTAGAGGAGCAAATAAAATATTTACAAATAAGTATTGTATTCCTTCGAAAAATGCTTTCATAATGTATAAAATTAATTTTAGTAGTTGTCTTTTGGGAACTCTGACGGGTAAAAATTCTTATTTAGAAGAATCTTTTTGAACTTGCAGGGTTTGCTTTTTAAACAAGTATTATATTTACGAACACAAAAGTATAAAATATCCGTATGATAACAAGTATTTTTAGAAAATCTACACCATTAAATTTTTCATTGGTCGTAATTTTGATGCTGGTTTTCTTTTCTATATACCAATTTCAAGATTTATCGTGGGTGAATTCCTTTTTTTCGATCTTAAATAAAGCAGGATTGTTCTGTTTTGTAGTGGCTTCTGTTTTTATTACCGATTTTGTGGCCAAAAAAAATGGATTGAGCAAAGACAGTACCTACACGATTTTTTTTTACTTTTTGTTGTTGCTTTTTTCCCCAACTATATTCGACAATACAAATCTGATTATTTCGAATTTCTTCATTTTATTAGCCCTACGTCGATTGATTTCATTGCAGTCCCTGAAAGCTTCTAAAGAAAAAATATTTGATGCCTCATTGTGGATTTTTCTGGCTGCTTTATTTCATTTTTGGAGCATAATCTTTATCGTATTGGTTTTTATATCTATAATTTTTCATGTTTCCAGAGATTATAGAAACTGGATGTTGCCTTTTATTGCTTTTTTTATTGCAGGAATTATGTTTCTGCTTTTTGCAACAGTTTTCAACCTGAATGTGGTTGATTACGTTTTGAAAAGTGTAAAAATTAATTTTAAAATTGATTATTTCACTACCAATTATCAAAACGGCGCCTTGTCTATTTATGCAACAATCGCGCTATTTTTTCTGGTTTCGATGTTTGCCACATTATCTAACAGGCCACAATTGGTGCACACTTCTTTCAAAAAAATTGTTGCTTCGTTTTTTATTGGGGTACTTATTTTTCTGATTTCATCAAATAAAAGCAGCGACTTATTAGTGTTTACATTTGCTCCTTTGGCCATTATGGCAACCAGTCACATTGAACTGCCTCAACTTAAACTAAAACAGGAAATGGTACTATTTGTGCTTATTGCCTGCGGCTTGTTTGCTTTTTTTACGCAATTATAGCTTTTCACCGTAGGCTAAATCACCTGCATCTCCTAAACCGGGAACAATATAACTGTGCTCATTTAGCTTTTCATCTAATGTACCGACCCAAAGATGACAATTTTCCGGCAAATGTGCTTCCAGATGTGCGATACCTTCAGGAGCAGCAATAACGACCGCAATGTGAATCTCTTTAGGTGTGCCTCTCTCCATCAATTTATTGTAAACCGCAACGATAGATTGACCGGTGGCAAGCATAGGATCTACTAGTACTAAATTTTTGTTGTTGATGTCAGAAATGGCCTCGTATTGCACAAGTATATCAAAGGAATCATCATGGTTTGGATGGTGCCTAAAAGCAGAAACGAAACCATTTTCGGCATAGTCAAAATAATTCAGAAAACCCAAATGTAATGGCAATCCGGCCCGTAGAATGGAACATAAAACCAATTGATCCTTGATTTCAGTGGTTTTTTTAAGGCCTAATGGTGTTTTGATTTCTACACTTTTATACTGTAATTCTTTACTCAATTCATACGCCATTATTTCACCAATACGTTCAATGTTTCTTCGGAAGCGCATGCTGTCATTGTGAACGTTCACATTTCTAATCTGCCCTAAAAAATGATTTAGGACGCTGTTTTCCTCTGATAAATAATGGATTTGCATGGTCGTATTTTTGTAATTAAACTTATAGTTATTTTTATATGGTATAAAAGTATAAAAAGTATCTTTGTCTTTTAATATATAAAGATATGTTTTCAAAATTAGCGTACTCCGTATTCGAACAAAGTATCAACGATTATCATCAATTTGATACTGTTGATCAGCCCATAAATAATCCTTTCCCAAAGGATAAATTTGAACATTTGTTGTATCACAAAAACTGGATTGACACCGTGCAATGGCATTTTGAGGATATTATTCGGGATCCAAATATTGATCCGGTTGCCGCTTTGACCTTAAAAAGAAGAATCGATGCTTCTAATCAGGAACGTACCGATATGGTGGAATATATTGACAGTTATTTTCTTCAAAAATACAGTGCTGTAAAAGTAAAAGACCAAGCAAAAATCAACTCCGAAAGTCCGGCTTGGGCTTTTGATCGATTGTCGATTTTAGCCTTAAAAATTTATCACATGAATGAAGAAGCTACTCGTACAGAAGCTTCACAAGAGCACAGAGATAAATGTCAGGCTAAGTTGAATATTTTATTGGAACAAAGAACAGATTTGTCAACTGCCATTGATGATTTATTAACAGACATTGAAAATGGCAATAAATTCATGAAAGTGTACAAACAAATGAAAATGTACAACGATGATGATTTGAATCCTGTTTTGTACCAAAACAAGAAATAATTTAAACCCTCTTTTGTCAAAAGAAATCCAACATATATCCGTCATGAGGCTTTCCGCAATGGGAGATGTCGCCATGACGGTTCCTGTTTTACGCGCTTTTGTAAACCAGCATCCGAATGTTAAAATCACAGTGATTTCCAGACCGTTTTTCGAACCTTTTTTTGAAGGAATTCCGAATCTTTCTTTTTTTGCTTTCGATGAAAAAGTACGACACAAAGGGGTTGCAGGATTGTTGCGTTTGTTCCAAGATTTAAAAGGTTTAAACATTGATGCTTTTGCCGATTTACACA
The DNA here is from genome assembly GCF_003984855.1 of Flavobacterium sp. GSP6. NCBI lineage: Bacteria > Pseudomonadati > Bacteroidota > Flavobacteriia > Flavobacteriales > Flavobacteriaceae > Flavobacterium > Flavobacterium sp. GSP6. Next base: position 154,403 of record NZ_RYDO01000001.1, on the reverse strand, counting down.
ATGTCTTGCGCTCTAAAATCATCCGAAACCTTTTTGCTTTAAGCGGAAAAAAAGTAGCTTCTGCGGATAAAGGAAGAGCCGAGAAAAAAGCGCTGACCCAGCCAGAAAACAAAGTGTTCCAGCAACTCCCTACGATGTTCGAAAGACACGTTAAAGTATTTGAACAACTCGGTTTTACAATTAATTTATCACAACCTGAATTTCCTCAAAAAGCAATTTTGAGTCCAGAAATTCTTGCGATAATTGGAGAAAAAAATCAAAAATGGATTGGAATTGCTCCTTTTGCACAATACGATTCTAAAGTGTATCCGTTGGATTTAATGCAGGAAGTAATTGACAAATTAGCTCTGGACACAACCAATACCATTTTGCTTTTTGGCGGTGGAAAAAAGGAAATCGAAATCTTAGATTCGCTTGCTGCTAATAAAGAAAACATGATTGTTGTTGCGGGGCAACTCAAATTGCGACAGGAATTACAACTCATTAGCAATCTTGATGTAATGCTTTCCATGGATTCTGGGAATGCACATATTGCAGCAATGCTAGGCGTAAAAGTGATTACACTGTGGGGCGCGACGCATCCGTATGCGGGATTTTCACCGTTTAATCAACCGAAAGAAAATTCTTTGGTTTCCGATAGAAATATGTTTCCAAAATTACCGACTTCGGTTTACGGGAATAAAAAAGTAGCTGGTTATGAAGATGCGATGCGTACGATTTTGCCGGGGACAGTAGTTTTAAAAATAAAAATGTTTTTTTGAACCATTAAGGTATTTAGAAAAATTACATCTCAATTATGCCTCTCAAGATGTTTTAAACAAAGCTACCGTAAAGGGAACAGTTTTCCTAAACATCATCATAATCCACATAAATAGTTTCAGAAGTTGGATGTGCTTGACAGGTAAGAATCAAACCATCGGCGATTTCTTTATCGGTAAGGATGGAATTTTTCGTCATTTCGGCAGTTCCGGAGGTAATGCGAGCCAGACAACTGCTGCAAATTCCGCCTTGGCAGGAGTACGGAGCATCAAGGCCTTGTTTTAAAGCGGCATCAAGAACGGTTTGTTTTTGTGACATTTCAAAAGTCGTTTCCTCATCATCCACCATAATCGTGATTTTGGTATGTCCACCCAATGATTTTTTTATTTGATTTTCTTCGGCAGACGGAGTGAAAAGTTCAAATTTTATAGCCGATTCCTTGACATTATTTTCTTTTAAAACATCCGAAACCGTATTGATCATTGTTTCCGGACCACACAAATAGAATTTTTCGAATTCTAATTCTTTATGTTTATTTTTCAAAATGAAGTTGACGGTTGATTTTTCAATTCTGCCGAATAATTCACCTTCAATTTTGGACTGACTGTATACATAGTGAACAAAGAAACGAGCTACATATTTTTGTTGTAAATCATGTAATAGTTGGTGAAACATGGTTTCTTCTGGAGTTTTATTTCCGTAAACCAAGATAAAACTGCTTTTTGGTTCGCTGCTGAGAACACTTTGAATGATGGATAAAACCGGAGTAATTCCGCTTCCGGCTACAAAAGCTGCATAATTTCTGGCGCGATCCGCATCAGCAACAAAGGTAAATTTTCCTTCTGGAGTTCCTACTTCCAGGGTATCTCCCGCTTTTAGTTTTGTATTAGCCAATTGAGAAAATGCACCACCTTTTACGGCTTTTACCGCAATTCGCAATTCGCCGCTTTCCGGAGAAGAACAAATGGAATACGCACGACGGATCTCTTCACCGTCAAGTTTCAATTTCAAGGTGGTGTATTGACCAGCCAGATAGGTGTAAAAAGCTTTAAATTCTAATGGGACGTTAAATAAGACCGAAACCGAGTCTGTGGTTTCTCGTTTAACTTCTTTAATGTTTAATTTATAGAATGACGACATGTTGTTTTTTTTGCAAATATAGTAAACAGAATAGGTTTTTTGAATTCAAAATATTTGAAATTTAACATACATCACTAAGTTATGTATAAGTTTCTTATGTATATTTGTTAGGTACAATCGAGATGATTCCAAAACGCTCAATGACAAAAAAATGAAAAACTCACAATTATACAAAGGAAGTCTGAATACGATTATCATGAAATTGCTCGAAGAAAACGGCAAGATGTACGGATATGAAATCACTCAGAAAGTAAAGTTAATTACCCAAGGCGAACTCAACATCACCGAAGGCGCCTTGTATCCGGCTTTACACAAACTCGAGGCCGAAGGTTTGCTGGATGTTGAAATCGAAAAAGTGGATAACCGCATGCGAAAATATTACAAACTCACGGAAAGCGGTCAGAAAGAAACCGTCAACCGACTTTCAGAACTCGAAGATTTCATCCGAAACATGCAGAGTTTAGTGAATCCAAGTCCAAAATTAGAATTTTAATCTTATGAAGATGAAACTAACCACCGAACAAATAGAATATGTGTCCAACTATGTCAAATCCTTTGACATCAAATGGTATGAATTGCAAGTAGAATTTACAGATCACATGGTAAGCAGTATAGAGGAAATTTGGGAGAAAGATCCCGAACTTACTTTTCATCAAGTGAAACAATATGCTGAAAATAAGTTTACAGAGGATTCTAGTTTTAAAGCGATTCAAGAGGAAAGAAAACGTATTTTACAAAAATTGTACAGAAAAGTACAATGGAAAATGATAACTGAATATTTGAAGTTTCCTAAAATTTTTGGAAGTATTCTTTTAGTATATCTCGCTTATACTTTTTCAGCTTATTTTGTTAGTCCTCAGAAATATTTAGCGGTATTATTTTGTTCTTTATTACTCATTGGTTTGCCATCGTTATATTACTGGTGGAAAAACAAAGAAATTGATGGTAAGCACTTTTTAACTTTAGAAACCTTAAACCCTAATCTTTTGGTATTTTCTTTTCCTAATTTGGGAATGAGTATGAGTAATCTACTGAAACAAGAATTAGTCCAATACCAATGGTTGGTATTACTCTTTTGTTGTATTTGGGTATTAGGAATTTTGATTTCAATTACAGCAATTCACCTTCAAAAAGAAACAAAGGAAAATGTCAAAAAACAATACCAACTGAATTAATTTCACATGAAACTAACCCACCAACAAATAGACCAACTTTACCTTTTTACCCGTCAGCATTATGTGGAATATTACGATCTACAAACGGAATTGGTCGATCATTTAGCAAACGCTATTGAAACTGAATGGCAGCAAAATCCCAAACTTACTTTTGACGAAGTCCTGAATAAAGAATTCAGGAAGTTTGGCGTTTTTGGGTTTATGGATGTGGTGGAAAGTCGGCAAATTGCTTTAGGGAAAAAATACAACCGTATTGTATGGAGTCATTTTAGAAGGTTTTTTACGATACCTAAAATTATAGTGACAGTGTTTTTGATTTTGGCAGTGTTTTTTTTCCTTAAAAAATATTATACAATAGAGATTTTTAGGATATCCATGTTTTTTTTAATAGTTAGTATGCTGCCTTTTTTGTTTTTTGCAAACAGAAAAATGAAAAAACGTAAGCAGGAAACGGGAAAAATTTGGCTTTTTGAAAAAATAATTTCTAATTATGGAACTTTTCCGTGGTTAATGATTTTGCCCTTTCATTTTTTTAATATCATTAGAATTGATAGAACAACAAATCCACATGACTTGACACTATTTTGCATGAGCCTGTTGATAGTCTCAATGTCTTTGGCCATTTATATTGTATTAAAAATAATCCCTTCCAAAGCAGAGGCCTACTTAAAACAAACCTACCCGGAATATAAACTAGAAAATTTGTAACGTTTTCTTACTTTTAAATACCTATTACTAAACCAAAATAACCAAACTATGATTCAAAAATTTCTTTATCTCGAATGGAAAGCATTTTTTAGATCGGCTTCCTTCGCCACTAATTTGGCTTTGAAAATCCTGATGGGTTTTGTTGCCATTTATTTCATTTTAATTTTCTTGGCATTAGGAGTCGGGGCCTTTTATATTCTGAAGAAAATGAATCTGGACCCAATTGTTACCGTAAATCAATTCCTGATTTATTATGTGTTGATGGATTTAATCATCCGATTGCTGTTGCAAAAAATTCCGGTAATGAACATTCGCCCCATGTTAATTTTCCCCATAAAAAAATCCACGATTGTTCATTTCTCACTAGGGAAGACGGTTTTGTCCTTCTTCAATTTGGTGCACTGTTTTTTCCTGATTCCGTTTTGTGTTGTTTTAATTATCGAAGGCTATGATGTAGTTTCCGTAATGCTTTGGTATACTGCGTTGTTTTCATTGCTGTACATCAATAATTTTCTAAATATTCTATTGAGTAATAAGGACAATTTATTTGCCATTTTCTTAGCACTAGCTGCTATTTTAGGAGGATTACACTATTACGGACTCTTTAATATTACGGAGTTTACAGCGCCATTTTTTAATGCTATTTTCAATACGTACTGGGCTTTCGCTATTCCGGTTTTGGTTTTAATCGTGCTATATTATATTACTTTTCAGTATTTCAAAAAGAATTTATACCTCGATGCGGGGTTGTCAAACAAACATGATGAAGCCAAAACAGAAGAGCTGACTTGGTTAAACCAATTTGGAACCATAGGAACCTTCTTGAAAAACGACATAAAATTAATCAAAAGAAACAAACGTTCTAAAACCACTGTGGGACTGAGCGTCATGTTCCTTTTTTATGGCTTTCTTTTCTTCACTAATGGGATTGAAGCGTATAATAATCCTATAATGCATATTTTTGCGGGGATATTCGTTTCGGGTGGATTCTTAATCACTTTCGGACAATTTGTACCGAGTTGGGACAGCGCGTATTATCCGTTAATGATGACGCAAAACATTCCGTACAAAGGCTATTTGAGTTCAAAGTGGTGGCTGATGGTAATTGCTACAATTGTGACTACAACCATTGCTTCGTTCTATCTTTACTTTGGATGGCAGGTATATTTAACCATTATTGTGGGTGCCATTTATAACATTGGAGTCAATTCTCATTTAGTTTTATTGGGTGGCGCGTACACTAAAACACCAATCGATTTGAGTTCCGGGAAAGGCGCTTTTGGAGATAAAAAAGCATTCAATGTAAAAACGATGCTAATTTCACTGCCGCAATTAGGATTGCCCGTTTTACTGTATTGGGCCGGTTCTACTCTAGCCGGTGCTAATGTGGGATTAGCCATAGTGGCTTCGGCAGGAGTGATAGGTTTTGCATTCAAAGACAAAGTTTTCACCTTGATTGAAAAAATCTATAAATCAGAGAAATACGCAACCATTGCGGCTTACAAACAAAAAGGATAAATAGCAATCACATTATCCAAACAACCAGTTAACCGACTAAACTTCAAAAAATGATACAAGTAAACAACCTTTCGAAAACATACAACGGAACAACCGTATTAAAAATAGATACTTTAGAAATAAAAAAAGGCGAAAGCTTTGGATTAGTAGGGAATAACGGTGCCGGAAAAACCACTTTTTTCAGTCTTTTATTGGATTTAATTCAGCCATCAACGGGAAATATTGTCAACAATGACGTTCAAGTAAACACCAGCGAAAACTGGAAACCGTTCACCGCTTCTTTCTTGGACGAAAGCTTTCTCATTGGGTACTTGACGCCCGAAGAATATTTTTATTTCATTGGCGATTTACGCGGACAAAACAAAGCCGATGTGGATGCTTTACTGGCAACACACGAAGAGTTTTTCAACGGAGAAATCCTCAATAACAAGAAATATTTACGCGATTTATCCAAGGGGAACCAGAAAAAAGTAGGCATCATCGCCACTTTAATTGGGAATCCGGAAGTCATTATTCTGGATGAGCCGTTTGCCAATTTAGATCCCACGACCCAATTTCGATTAAAAAAAATCATCAAGGATTTAGCGGATAATCCGGAAGTAACCGTTCTGGTTTCTAGCCACGATTTACTGCACACCGTTGAGGTCAGCAACAGGATTGTTGCGCTGCACAAAGGCGAAGTGGTCAAAGACATTCAAACTTCGGAGGAAACCTTAAAGGAATTAGAACTATTTTTTGCCGTTTAAAATTCAACGCAACAGTCGTAGACTAAACTTTTACCGCTAATTTGCTAATTGCATTTATTAATTTAAATGTTCAGTTTGCGAATTAGCGGTTTTTTTTGGGCGTAACCCTCCGTGATTGCTTCGTCGTTCCTCCTCGCAACTTCGGGTCGGGCTGTACGCTGTATCCACGCTAAAAAGCGAGGGATGCCGCTTCCATCCCTTACGCACGATAGGAAAACCGAAATATAACACCATAATTTTCACGATAGCAAAAAGAAATGTATTTTTACCACTAAATATACTAAAACGGGTATTTACTAGTTAATTGATAAAAAACGTTTTCCATTGAAAATCAATAGATTCAAGCAGTTATTTTTCTTTTTCTTTTTTTCTTTTTTGGCAGCCTGTTCTACCAAGAGAGATACTTTTATGGCAAGAAATTCACACGCGTTAAGTACCAAGTATAATATTTTATATAACGGTCAAGTAGGATTGGATAAAGGAGTTCTGGCGGTAAATGCCAATAGCGATGATGATTTTTGGCAACTTCTGCCGGTAGAAAAAATGCAAATTGTAGAAGATTTTACTTCCACAACAAAACCTAAAAATACCGATTTTGAATTGGCAGAAGCCAAAGCGACCAAAGCCATTCAAAAACATTCGATGAACATTGGTGGCAGAGAAAAAAACAGTCAAATAGACGAAGCGTATCTGATGCTTGGAAAAGCCAGGTATTACGACCAGCGATTTGTTCCGGCACTCGATGCTTTCAATTACATTCTCTACAAATATCCAAACAGCAGCAAGATTTATGAAGCCAAAATTTGGCGGGAAAAAACAAACATGCGTCTGGGAAATGATGCTTTGGTCATAAAAAACATCAGTAAATTAGTAGAAGATCACGACCTGAAAAATCAAGTTTTTGCGGATGCAAATGCCCTTTTGGCCGCTTCTTTTTTTAATTTAGAAGAAAAAGACAGCGCCGTTGCTAAGATCAAAAACGCGATTGAATTCACTAAAATAAATCAGGAAAAAGCACGATACCGTTTTGTTTTGGGACAACTGTATCAGGGATTAGGATACAAAGACAGCGCGGTTGCATCCTATCAATCCGTGATTGACATGAACCGAAAATCCGAAAGAAGATTTGTCATTCAGGCGCATGCCAAAAAAGCCGAATTGTTTGATTATGAAAAGGGAGATTTTAATTCTTTTGTTGAAACCTACGATGAATTAATAGAAGACAGAGAGAACAGGCCTTATAAAGATCTGATTTTTCATCAAATGGCAGTGTTTTATGATAAACAAAACAGACAGGAACAAGCCTTAGATTTTTATAACGCCTCGTTAAAGACCAGTTCAAAAGACACCTATTTAGTAGCGTCAAATTATAGAAATTTAGGAAACCTGTATTTTAGAAATGCGGATTATCCTGTGGCGGCAAAATATTATGATAGTACCTTGGTTAAATTGAATACAAAATCAAGGGAGTTTAATAAAATACAAAAAATAAGAAGCAATCTCGATGAGGTGATTTTGTATGAAGCGCTAGCAAAGCGAAATGACAGCATCCTGAATGTGGTGGCGATGAACCCTGCGGATCGTCAAACTTATTTTGAAAAGTATATCGTTCAACTAAAAGAAAAAGAGGAGGCCAAAAGACTTTTAGCGGAGCAAAATAAAGCAAAACAGGAAAACATAGAGCGGAATAATTCGATTGGATCGGCAGGTTCGGCTTCAGATCAAGAGTCCGCAAAACCCATTCGGAAATCACCCATGATGCCACCAACCATTCCCAGCGCGACGACCCAATCAGCGGGTAGTTTCTATTTTTATAATCCTACAACAGTTGCTTTTGGAAAAGTAGACTTCAAGAAAAATTGGGGAGAAAGGACTTTAAATGGGAATTGGAGACTTTCATCAGGAAATGCTAACCCAACTTTGGCTGCTGCTTCGGTTGAGGACAGTCAATCCGTTGAAAAGAAAACGGAATCAAATAAAATTATAGAAGAACATACACCAGATTTTTACCTGAAACAGCTTCCTACGGCACAAATCGAGTTAGACAACATAGCCAAAGAACGTAATTTTGCTTACTATCAATTGGGTATTATTTATAAGGAAAAATTCAAAGAAAATAGTTTGGCTATTGCAAAATTGGAACAATTATTAAACAATAATCCAGAGGAAAAACTGGTGCTTCCAGCGATGTATAATTTGTATAAATTATATCAAATCACCGATGTAAACATGGCAACTGCGATGAAAAAGGAGATAACAATTCGGTTTCCGGATTCGCGTTATGCACAAATAATTAACAACACCAATCCGGATGCAATTTCTCAAACTGAAACCCCGGAAAGCGTCTATGCTAAGTGGTATAAAGCATTCCAAGAAGAGCAATTTATTGCCGTTATAGAGCATTCAGACAGCTTGATTACTCAATTTTCAGGCGAGGATATTGTATCTAAATTCGAATTGCTCAAAGCAAGTGCCATTGGAAAACTAAAAGGTGTGACGGCCTACAAAAACGCATTACAAGAGGTGGCTGATAATTATCCAAATAGCGAAGAAGGCAAAGGAGCACAGGTTATTTTGAATGACCAAATCCCGTTTTTAGAGAAAATGGAGTTGAATACAACGGATTCAAATAATTGGAAAATTCTATATCAAGTAGGTTCTCGTGACGATAAAAATACAAAAGCAGTGGAAGAAAAAATTAAAATGTTCATAGCCAGTGAAAATCTTCAGAAACTATATTATTCCTATGATATTTATACGGAGAAAGAAAATTTCATTACCATTCACGGTATAAAATCACGGGTTTATGCAACTGACATAACATTGGTTTTAGCAGAGAACATAAAATATAAAATCACGGATGCCGCAATAGTGGTTTCAGGTGAAAACTACAAAGTAATCCAAATCAAGAAAAATCTCGAAACGTATTTGGTACCAAAAAAGCAATAATTATGTTTGATAAAAAAGCAAAATCCTATACCGATCTTTTAGGAAAAACGAATCGGATTGTTGAAGGAACTACGATAAAAGGCGATATTATTTCGCAGGCTGATTTTAGATTAGACGGAAATTTAATTGGTAATTTTCAGTCAGAAGGAAAAATAGTGATTGGACCCGCAGGAAGTGTCACTGGAGATATTGTATGCAAAAATGCGGACATCGAAGGAAAATTTGAAGGTAAAATTCAGGTAACCGAAGTATTGAATGTAAAATCAAAGGCCAGTATTCATGGAGAAGTTATTGTAGGGAAATTAGCAGTAGAGCCAGGCGCTGATTTTAGTGCATCTTGTGCCATGAAAACAAATATTAAAAATGTAATGCAAAACGATGGACAACAAACCACCCCCGAAAAGAGCGAATAAATGGCTGCAGTTCATTAATATTCCAATTCAAATGGGAGTTATCATATTTTTGTTTTCCTATCTTGGGGACTGGTTAGACGAGAATTATCCCCATCCAAGAGTATATTACAGTAAAATTGTAGTGATGGTTGGCGTGGTTTTGGCATTGTACAATGTAATCCGTCAGGTAAACGAAATCAATAAAACGCAGTAATTTTTCAAAATAAAAAGCGTAAAAACCAATCGTAACACGTTCCGATTTTACAAATTAAAATAACGTTGCGCCTGAGTGCCTTTGCGGCAAAAAACAAATACAATGAATTTAAAAAAATACAAACCACTGCTGCCTTTATTGGTGCTTGCGGGATTGGCTTACGGTATTCATAGAGTTATTTTTTATGTTTTGCACATAAATGACTCCACTTTTTACTATTCGATAGAAACCCTATACCTGCTGTTCTTGGCGTTGTCAATTATGGTATTTGTGGTTTTGCTGAAAGTGAAAGAACGAAGTTTTGATAATGTAGGCATGTCATTTCTTTTGAGCACCAGTATCAAAATGATAGTTTGTTATTTGATTTTAAAGCCTATATTGCGGGTTACAATTGAAATTAAATCAATAGAGAAAATTAATTTTTTTATAATGTTTATTCTCTTTTTAGCAATCGAAACCATATTAACAATACGTATCTTAAACGAAAAGCAATAAATATATTTTTTAAGGAACAAATCCATCAAAAATAATTTTTTATATTCTTTTGCATATTAATAAAAGATGTACATTTGCACCAAATTTCAGAAACGTAATAAATTAAGATAATTAACTGTTATGGTGATTTCAAACAAACCACTTAGATTCATAGTAGCGACTTTAGTAGCGTGTCTTCCTTTAATTAGTTTTGCAAATCCGGAACAGGATTCTGTGAAAGTAAAAACAGAAGTTGCTCATGAGGCAGCTGAAGGAGCTCATGCTGAACCAACAGATGTAAAATCTGAAATTAAAGAATTTATCAATCATCACCTTTTAGATTCACATTCTTTTACCTTTAATGCGGATAAAGAATCAGGATCACATAATGGTTTCTCATTGCCTGTTATCCTTTGGGACAATGGTTTGCAAGTATTTTCTTCTTCAAAATTTCATTATGGTGAAGAAACAGCAGAACACAATGGAAACTTCTACGTATTGCACCACGAAAAAATATACAAAACAGAGGCGGACGGAACTTTAACAGAAGGCGAACATGGTCATCCTACTAATGTAACGCCACTTGATTTATCCATCACTAAAAGTGTGGTTGGTATTTTGTTTGTCGCCATTTTAATGTTTATCTTGTTTAAAGGTTTAGCAAAATCATATACTAAAAACGGAGGAATCGCTTCAGGAGCCGGACGCATATTTGAACCGATTGTTTTGTATGTCAGAGACGAAATTGCCATACCAAATATTGGAGAAAAAAATTATAAGAAATACATGAGTTACTTGTTAACGATATTTTTCTTTATTTTATTTCTAAACATTTTAGGGTTAACGCCACTGGGATTCAATATAACGGGAAATATTGCTATAACAGCATCGCTGGCTATTTTGACGTATGTAATTACCACTTTCTCAGCCAATAAAAATTACTGGGCACACATTTTCTGGATGCCAGGGGTGCCAACTCCAATGAAATTTATTTTGGCGCCAATTGAATTATTGGGAACCATCATCAAACCATTTTCATTAATGATCCGTTTGTACGCTAATATTTTAGCAGGACACGTAGTTTTGATGAGTATCATTGGTTTAATGTTTATTTTTAAAAGTTGGATTGGAAGCAGTTTGTCATTTGGATTGGCATTTGTGCTTATGATTCTTGAAATATTAGTAGCTTTTTTACAAGCGTATATTTTCACTATGTTATCCGCACTTTATTTTGGAGCAGGAAACGAAGAGCATCATCACGAAGAGGCTCACCATTAAGTCGAAAGTCAAACGTTGAAAGTTTAAAAGTCACCTTGACTTTACATTCGACCTTACAACTTTAGACTATTAATAAAAATGTTTAATTTTTAATTTATATATTATGGAAATTCCAACTATTGTAGGAGCAGGTTTAATCGTTATCGGAGCGGGTTTAGGTATTGGTAGAATTGGTGGTTCAGCAATGGACGCTATTGCTCGTCAACCAGAAGCTTCTGGAAAAATCCAAACAGCTATGCTTATCGCAGCTGCACTTATTGAAGGTATTGGTTTTGCTGCGTTATTCGCATCTTAATTAAAACTAAAAAAAACAATAGTTACAACGGTTGGTTGTAACTATTGTTTTTAAAATTAAAACATTACAAATTGCGATTAAAAGCAATTCATACTTTAAAATTTATAATTAGATATAATGGATAAGTTAATAAATGATTTTTCGTTTGGTTTGTTTATTTGGCAAATAGTAATATTTGTAGGATTGATATTCTTGTTAAAAAAATTCGCTTGGAAACCAATTCTGGATGCAGTTAATGATAGAGAAGAAGGAATTAAAAATGCCTTACTATCTGCTGAAAACGCTAGAAAAGAAATGCAAAATCTTCAAGCTGACAACCAACGTATTTTACAAGAAGCAAGATTAGAGCGTGACAACATGCTTAAAGACGCTCGTGAAATAAAAGAGAAAATGGTTGCTGATGCAAAAAATGAAGCACAGGCTCAAGGATTAAAAATGATCGAGCAAGCGAAAGCAGCAATTGAAAGTGAAAAAAATGCAGCCATGGCCGAATTGAAATTACAAGTTTCAACATTGTCATTGAATATCGCAGAAAAAATATTGAAAGACGAATTATCTAACAAAGAAGCTCAAACTAAATTAGTTGAGAAAATGTTAGGTGATGTAAAGTTAAACTAACAATTATGGCAAGTACAAGAGCAGCAATTCGCTATGCAAAAGCAATTCTAGACTTAGCAAACTCAAAAGGTGTTGCCGAAGTTGTAAATAACGACATGAAATTGATTGCTTCGACAATTAAGGGTAATTTAGAATTGAGTACTTTTATTCAAAACCCGACCATGAAAGTGGAGGTAAAAGAAAAAGCACTGTTAGAAGTTTTTGCCGATATAAATGGCGTAACTCAAGGGTTGTTTCATTTATTATTTGAAAACAAAAGATTCGAAATTCTAGAAGCAATTGCCATAGAGTATAGTAAATTATCGGATATTATGAATGGTATTGAAGTAGCGCAGGTTACTACAGCGATTCTTATGGATGCAGCATTAGAAGCTAAAGTTTTGGCTAAAATTGCAACACTTTCGGATAAAAAAATCACAATAGAAAATATAGTAGATGCTTCAATCATTGGAGGATTTATTCTTAGAATAGGCGACAAGCAATACAATGCTTCAGTAGCCAACAGATTACAAGTATTAAAAAGAGAGTTAAGTAATTAGTTTTATTGCACATTTAAGTGTCTAAATTATAAATTAAGATGGCGGAAATCAAACCTGCTGAAATTTCAGCAATATTAAGAAAGCAAGTAGAAGGTTTTGAATCTGGTGCTACACTAGAAGAAGTAGGAACAGTACTTCAAGTTGGAGATGGTATTGCTCGTGTTTACGGGCTTTCGAATGTTCAATATGGAGAGTTAGTTGAATTTGACAATGGATTAGAAGCTATTGTTTTGAATCTTGAAGAAGATAATGTAGGTGTGGTACTTTTAGGACCATCTACAGGAATCAAAGAAGGTTCAACTGCTAAAAGAACACAACGTATTGCTTCTCTTAAAGTAGGAGAACAAATGGTAGGTCGTGTAGTAAACACACTTGGTTTTCCTATTGATGGAAAAGGACCAATCGGTGGAGACTTATACGAGATGCCTTTGGAAAGAAAAGCTCCTGGAGTTATCTTCCGTCAACCCGTTACTGAGCCATTACAAACAGGAATAAAAGCAGTAGATGCTATGATTCCAGTAGGTCGTGGACAACGTGAGCTAGTTATTGGTGACCGTCAAACAGGTAAATCAACTGTTTGTATCGATACTATCTTAAATCAAAAAGAATTTTACGATGCTGGGAAACCAGTATTTTGTATCTATGTTGCTATTGGACAAAAAGCTTCGACTGTAGCAGGAATTGCTAAAATGTTAGAAGAAAAAGGCGCAATGGCATATACCATTATTGTTGCTGCAAATGCTTCTGATCCAGCTCCAATGCAAGTGTATGCTCCTTTCGCAGGTGCTGCAATTGGAGAATATTTTAGAGATTCAGGACGTCCGGCTTTAATTGTTTATGATGATTTATCTAAACAAGCGGTTGCATACCGTGAGGTTTCTCTGTTATTGAGAAGACCACCGGGACGCGAAGCATATCCTGGAGACGTTTTCTACCTTCACAGTAGATTATTAGAACGTGCTTGTAAAGTAATTGCAGATGATGGAATTGCTAAAGACATGAACGATTTACCAGATTCATTGAAATCAATTGTAAAAGGTGGTGGTTCATTGACTGCGCTGCCAATTATTGAAACTCAAGCTGGTGACGTTTCTGCATACATCCCAACAAACGTAATTTCGATTACAGATGGTCAAATTTTCCTTGATGGAGATTTGTTTAACTCTGGGGTTCGTCCGGCAATTAACGTAGGTATTTCGGTATCTCGTGTTGGAGGAAATGCCCAAATTAAATCAATGAAAAAGGTAGCAGGTACATTGAAACTGGATCAAGCACAATTCCGTGAATTAGAAGCGTTTGCTAAATTTGGTTCTGATCTTGATGCCGTTACTTTAAACGTAATTGAAAAAGGAAGAAGAAACGTTGAAATCTTGAAACAAGGTTTGAACGATCCATATACTGTTGAAGATCAAGTTGCAATTATCTATGCTGGTTCTAAAAACTTATTGAGAAATGTTCCTGTAAATAAAGTAAGAGAATTTGAGAAAGATTTCTTGGAATTCTTGAACAACAAACACAGAGCAACTCTTGACGCTTTAAAAGCAGGAAAATTAACAGACGAAATTACAGATGTAATTGAATCTGTGGCAAAAGAATTATCAGCAAAATATAACTAAAACTAGTCAAAAGTTGTAAAGTCGAAAGTCTTAAAGTCAGTTTATCTGCTTTTGAGGACTTTAGACTTTATGACTTTACGACATTAGACTAATATAAAATGGCAAATTTAAAGGAAATCCGTAATAGAATTACTTCCGTTTCATCTACGATGCAAATTACATCGGCAATGAAAATGGTTTCTGCAGCAAAGCTAAAGAAAGCACAAGATGCAATCACAGCAATGCGCCCTTATGCCGAAAAATTAACGGAATTATTGCAAAATCTTTCTGCCACGCTTGATGGTGAGATAGGAGGAGAGTTTACCATACAACGAGAGATCAAGAAAGTTTTATTAGTTGTAATAACATCTAACAGAGGTTTAGCGGGTGCTTTTAATACGAATGCAATCAAAGAAGCTAAAAATCGCGCTGAATTTTATACAGGGAAGCAAGTGGATATTTTTGCTATTGGCAAAAAAGGAAATGATGTTTTGAGTAAAACACATTCAGTGGTTGATAATCAAAGCGTTGTTTTTGATGACTTGACTTTTGATGCTGTAGCTAAAATTGCGGATACATTAATGGAGAAATTCGTTTCAGGAGAATATGATAAAATTGAGTTGATTTATAACCAATTTAAAAATGCCGCAACACAAATCGTTCAAACCGAACAATTTTTGCCATTGGCACCTATAAAATCTGATCTTACAGTTTCAACTGGTGATTATATTTTTGAACCTTCAAAAGAAGAAATCGTGTTGACTTTAATTCCAAAATCATTAAAAACACAATTGTATAAAGGAATTCGGGATTCATTTGCCTCAGAGCACGGAGCGCGTATGACTGCGATGCATAAAGCAACTGATAATGCAACGGAAATGAGAAATCAATTGAAATTAACGTACAATAAAGCACGTCAAGCTTCTATTACTAATGAGATCTTAGAGATCGTTGGTGGTGCGGAAGCATTGAATGGATAATAGATTATTGATTCAAAATATATAAAGAGTCACGCTATGCGTGACTCTTTTTTTGTTTCTAAGGGAATTGTTTAATAATCTTTTTTTTCTTATACCAATCCTTGTTTATTCCATAAATCGTAGTACTTTCCTTTTTGTTCTAATAATGCGACATGATTTCCGGACTCCACGATAGTGCCATTTTCCATTACCAAAATAGTATCTGCATTAGCTATAGTACTCAATCGATGGGCTATGACAATAACTGTTTTTCCCTGAGATTTAAAATTATCAATCACTTCTTTTACAATGTGTTCCGAGTTAGTATCTAATGAAGAAGTGGCTTCATCCATTAATAACACTTCCGGGTTTTTGTACAAGGCTCTTGCTATAGCAATACGTTGTTTTTGTCCTCCAGAGAGCATGGCGCCATTTTCTCCAATTTGAGTTTCAAAACCATTGGGCAATTTCTCCACAAACTCTGTAATTCCCAATTGTTTGGACAAATCTAAAATGCGTTGAATATTTGGAAATGAATCGCCTAAAGCAATGTTTTCGATAATATTTCCCGAAAACAGATTGAGCTGTTGCGGAATGACACCAATGCAATTCCGTAAACTCTGATAATGTATGAATTGAGAATCATATTCTCCAATATAAATTTTTCCTTCTTTTATGGGATATAAGTTTTGCAACAGTGAAATCAGTGTCGTTTTACCACTTCCGCTTTCGCCAACGATAGCTGTGGTTTCATTTTTCTTGAAAACCGCATTAAAATTTTTGAAAACTTCTGTTCGAGAGCCATAACGAAACGTTACATTTTCGAATTTTATATCTCCTATGTTTTCTCTTTGTAATTCGACTTTATTTTCTGTCTCTTCTCGTTCTAAATCCATTATTTCAAAAAGTCGATCAGCTGCTATGAGTGCATTTTGTGCTGTTTTGTTCATCCCAATCAAGGAAGCAACAGGCGAAGTAAAATATCCAATCAAAGCATAAAAGGAAAATAATTCCCCTGGAGTAATGGCTCTGTCAATCACATAACCCGAACCAATCCACATTAGAATAACAGTAAATATCGAAGCCAGAAATTGGGTGGAAGTCCCTGCAAAAACACTGTTTAAGCCTGATTTATAGGTGGTGAACAATAGTTTTACAAATTTGTTTTCTGTCTTTAGATTCGAAAACTCTTCGATTCCAAATTCTTTTACGGTTCTGATATGCGTTACACTTTCAACTAATTGTGTTTGTAATTCGGCGGCATTCTCCATGATAACACGTTCTACTTTTTTATTGAATTTATTTAAAATAAAATAAATAGCTCCATAAAATGGAATTACCAACAGAATCACCAAGGCCAATTTCCAATAATAGGTAAACATCAAGGTAAAGGAAAAAATCACAATGAAGATATTTACAATCATATCAATCGCCACTTCATTGATAAAAGATCTAATTTTTACCGCATCGCCAATCCGGGATGTGATTTCTCCAACTTGCATCGTGTCAAAAAAACGTTGCGGAAGATGGAGTAAATGTTTATAGTATCCTAAAATTAATTTGGCATCAATCAATTGCCCCGTTTTCATAACAAAAACACTCTTTTGAGAACCGATGTAGGCTTGCAATATGATGATAAAAATCATGGAAACACTCAGCAAATTGAGTAAGTTTCTGTTGCCTTCAACCAAAACATAATCGGTAATTTTTTGGATATAAATGGACATGGCCAATCCTAAAACGGTAAAAAGTATGGCACCCACCAAAGCCTGAATTAAAATGGTTTTGTGTGGCTGTACCAAATGCCAAAAGCGTTTTAAAGGAGAAACTTTTTCGTTGTATTCCTTAAAATCATCATTCGGGGCAAAAAGAATTAATACGCCAGTCCAGATTTTTTGAAATTCTTCAAAAGTGTAGGTTTGCATTTTCCCGTAAGCAGGATCCATTGCTGTAATTTCCCCTCCCGACCTCCCCGAAGGGGAGGAGACAGAATAAATAACAACATAATGATGCAATTGTTCTTTTACCACCACGTGAGCAATAGCAGGGAGCGGAATTTTATCAATAGCATCGATACCTCCTTTTACTCCTTTGGCAGAAAAACCCATTTTTTCTGCAGCTTCAATTATCCCCAGCACATTGGTACCTCGTTTATCGGTATTGGCAAATTGACGAATTCGGGCTATAGGCAGATTAACTTTGTAATGATTGCCAATAGAAGCGAGACAAGCAGCGCCACAATCTTTGATATCATGTTGTTTTATTTTTATAGAGGCCATTATATAATTAGAAATTAGTAGTTAGAAATTAGTAATTTTGATTTTCTATAAATTAATTTCTTTATGAAAAACGATAATCTTATCCATGTAAAGTCAAAAAAATTTGCAATTAGAATTATCAATACTTTTAAGTATTTACAAACAGAGAAAAAAGAATTTGTTTTGTCTAAACAAATGCTTCGAAGTGGAACAGCAATTGGTGCTTTAATTAAAGAAAGTGAATTTGCCCAAAGCAGAAAAGATTTTCTGAACAAATTGTACATTGCTTTAAAGGAAGCAAACGAAACCCAGTATTGGATTGAACTATTGTTTGAAACGGAATACATTACAAAAATGGAATTTGATTCATTGTCTGCGGATTGTATTGAAATACTAAAACTATTGGTCGCCATAACTAAAAAATTGAAAGAAAGCTTAGAGAACTAGTAATTAGTAAGTAGAAAGTAGAAATTTCAGCAATTGCTAATTACTACTTGCTAATTTCTAATTGTTTCGGGTTGAGCCAATCATCGACTTTGTCAAACAATAAATCAAATAAGCTTCTTCTTGTAATGATGTATCGTGTGGTTAGGGTCATTCCTTTTGTAATTTGGGTTTTGTAACCGGATTGCAATTGCATTGCGGTAGTATTCAGTGCGCATCGTACTTTAAAAAAAGCTTGTTCCCCTTGAATGGTAATATTACGGTCAATATCGATTACTTTTCCTTCTAGCAAACCCCATTGGTTGTAATTGAAAGCATCGAGTTGAAATTTCACCTTTTGATTTTTTCTAATTAAACCTATATCGTTTGGTGAAACGGTGCTTTCTACAATCAATTGATCTATTGCCGAAATAGAGGCTATAGGTTGAGAGGCGTTCAAGAAAGAACCAGCTTGAATTCCTGAGAAATTTTCTATAGTTCCAGATAATGGTGCTGTTATATAATAGTTTTGCGCTTCTACTTTTATTTTTTCTAGGGTGCCGTTTAGGTTTTGAAGTTGCATTTGTAGCTCTCGTTTGCTGTTTTGCCAAAGGCTACGTTGGTTTTTTTCTAAACCAGAAAGTGCTTGCTGAGCATACGTATAATCAAAACTATATTTCTCAAATTCAGCTTTGGCAATTATGCCCTTATCATGCAACTGTTTGTTTCGGTCATATACTATTTTTGATTGGGCAATTTTGCTTTGCAATTCCTCTCTTTTATTATTGTAACTCTGCCACTCTTGCTGCATAGCAAGTGTTTTAAAACCCGTAGCCCTGCCTTGTGTAACTTGAGTTAAATCATGAATTTGATCCTGAATAGTAGCCGCCGTCACTTGATTATTGGCTTTCTCGGTATTTAAATTTTCTTGGGTAATGGCAATCAGGGTATCTCCTTGTTGCACTACTTGGTTATTCTTTATTTTTATAAAAGTTACTTTGCCATTCACTAAGCTACTTACTGGAACATTGTCAGTAGTACTTCGCACGATACCGCGACTCTGACTGCTAATGTCTATTTTGATGACAGGCAATAGTGCCAGAAAAATAAGTATAGCCAGAATCAAGACCAAGTAAATAGAAATACTCTTGGTTTTGTTTTTTGCGATAAGGTTTTCGAGAGTGTTTATGGGATCTTGACTGAAGTTCATTTTTTTTAGTGAATTTATAAGACACGTTTGTATAGATAATAAAAACATGGAGAACCTGCAATCCAACAAACAAATTTCCTTTAACTGATTACTATTTCAATACTAAAAAGACTGCCTAATAAAATAGGCAGTCTCACAATAAAAATCTTGATTTAAAAGTTATTTTTTAACTTTTGAATATGAGCAATTAACGCTCCTAAAGCAATACCTATGATAAATATCTTAAACCAATAAGGAGCTAAGTATTGCATTATTTTATGATAAGTCATTGTGTTAATTTTATGATGTTGCCCAGTCTACAAATTTATAGACGCCATATCCAACTAAAGCACCTACAACAACAACGCCAACAACTGTAGCCCCTGCAGCAGCCACGGCTATCACTGCTGGAGCAAGATAACCTCCTTCAGTCTCTTTGGACTCTTGGATACTAATTTCCTTTAAATTCAACGCTTCTAAATTCATATTTTAATTTTTTGATATTTAACATTATTTTTGTCCTTGAGCAACTGCTGCACCTACACCAACTCCTACCCAAAATGCAGTAGCTACAGTTTCAGCAGATATTGCTATTCCCCATATTAGAAGAGGTATAAACCCACCTTCTGTTCCTTTAACTTCTTGAGCATTAAGCTCCACTAAATTCAAATTATCTAAATTCATTTTTTAAGTTTTTAAAATTACACATTTCATTTCAATAAAAAGTTTCTCGAGAACTTTTGTGCTTGGTTTTTTTTAGAGACCATAGCTTTCAAACTCCTTGCTCTGTTTTTTTTGAAAGGGTTACAGTACAGCTGAATTATTCCCTTATGCTTTGTTTTTTGAGGAACAAATACCTTTACATAAAACCTCATGCTCTGTTTTTTTTGAAAGGGTTACAGTACAGCTGAATTATTCCCTTGTAATTGGCCAATTGATTTAGGAAAGTAATCTACATTTAAAAGTAACGTCTTACTCCAAACGCTTTCACTTTCTTTGTGCCAAAACTAGAGTAAGAAGAGGTTCTAAGCAAACTGTTGTTATCGGAATTCCTGAATTCCGATACTGAATTCACGGAATTCCACAAATTGTATTTTATAAATCACTGAAAATATGCTATTTAAATAATGTAAAAAAATCATTATTTTTAAGATTATTTTAGTGATGTTGCTGTATTTTTGTGCAAAATCTACTGTAATGACTAACCAACGTTTTATTAAAATAGTGCTTTTAATACTGTTTCCTTATTGTTTATTGGCGCAAACGGCTGATAAATTTATCGGAAAAGATTCGTATGAAGATTTAAAAAAAGAGTTTATTTTACAGAAAAGTGATAATAATAAGAAAACATTTATTTCGGAAATCATTTCTAAATCTTATTCTAGAAAAAATAATTTAAGTCTTTCACGGGGTTTTTATCTTTTATCAACATTATACAAAGGAAATAAAGCAATACAATACCTTGATTCATCTATTGCCTATTCAACTAATCAAAATGATTATAATTTTCCAGCATTGTCTTATTCTAGAAAGGCATATGAGTTAAGAATGCAATTTAAGTATAGCAAGGCTTTAGCTAATTATTTCAAAGCAGAAAAATATGCTAAAGACAATAATGAAGATTTAAATTTTTATATCAAGCGGTCAATTGGTGTTTTAAGGTCAGAGGAATTAGGTGAAGTAGAGGAGGCATTGCTACTATATCGTGAATGTTTAAGTTACATAAGAAAAAAAGACATATCATCTTTAAAATACAGTAGCGATTATCACAATCTTTTATTTGTGATTGCCGATGCGCACAAATCATTAAAGAATTTAGACTCTGCTAGTTTTTATAACAAATTAGGGTACAAAGAATCGATTATAACCAACGATAAGTTTTATATACCATATTTTATTTTAAATGAAGGTGCAAATGAAATGTTAAAGAAAAATTACAAAGCATCTTTAGATAGTATAAATAAGGCATTGCCTCAAATAATATTAGATAAAAATTTTGGTAATATACTGGCGTCTTATTTTTATTTAGGAAAGTCGTACGCTGGTATGAGTAGTGAAAAGAAAGCGATTCAAAATTTTATCAAAGTAGATTCCATGTATTTATTAAATAAAAGAATTACACCAGAGTTTATAAGTGGGTATTCCTATTTAATTGAATATTACAAAAAAACTGGAGACAAAGAAAATCAATTAAAATTCTTGAATAAGTTTATGAGTATTGATAGCATATTACAAAGAAACTATAAGCATTTAAATAAAGTTTTAGTCAAAGAATATGACACTCCTCGTTTACTTGCAGAAAAAGAATCCCTTGTACAATCCTTGCAAAACAATGAATCTAGATATTTTATATGGATTTTGATTCTAATAGTAGGTATTGGAGGCTTAATAGGCTACCAATTTTATTCAAAAAAACAATATCAAAAACGATTTGAAGCAATTATTCGTCCTACATCAGTTGATTTTCAGCCTTCTGGTGCTATAAAAAAGGAAGATGATTTTAAACAAGAAAGTAAATCACAAGAATCACGAGGTATAGCAATAGAGGTTGTGGAGCAATTATTAGAGAAGTTAGTCTACTTTGAACGCAATAAGGGATATTTAGAGAATACGATTACCATTCAAAAAGTAGCTTTGCAGTTAAATACAAATACAAAATATTTGTCTAATGTTATTAATGAACATAAAGGAAAAACGTTTGTGCATTATATTAACGATTTGAGAATTACACATGCGGTTGACCAATTGCAAGCCCAAACGAAATTACGAAATTACACCATGCCTTTTTTAGCGAAGGAGTTTGGATTCAATTCTGCCGAAGCTTTTGCTGCGGCTTTTTATAAGAAAAACAAGATTAAGCCTACTTTTTTTCTAAAAGCACTAGAAAATGAAAAATATTCATAACTATTTCGTTTTCAGTTAATTATTTTATATAGCGCTATCGGAATTCACGGAATTCCGCCAATAACTTTTAATTTTTTTTAGCTATTATCAGGCCAAGCTTTTACTTTTGCAACTTGTATAATAAATAAATAATTTTATCACATGAAAACAGAAAAAAAACAAACAAAAACGCAATCAAAGTTCAATTTAGAAAAAATGAAAGTAGCTCAATTGGATAACTTACATTTAATAAATGGTGGTTTTTTAAAATTGACTGGTGACATTGAAACTGTAACTGACTCTTTAATGCCTCCTCCCAATAACTTTAACTTAAAAAAATGAAAAATATTTATTTAATTTTTTTAGTCTGTATAATTTTAAGTTGTGCCACAAAAAAAAATGGAGTTTATGTTTTAAAAAATGAATCAATTAGCTCTGGTTGGCGAAGTTTAGATTCTTTAAATTGGTTTCATAAAGTCAATAAAGATCAAAATGCTTTTATCATTGATTTTATTCAAGTCAAAAAAACATCTAAAAGTAAAGTTCGAAACAATAATGTTGTGGTTGCTATAATTGACACTCCATTAGATACTAATCATGAATATTTAAAGAATAATATTTGGTTCAATAAACATGAAATTCCTTCTAACGGTATAGATGACGATAAAAATGGCTATGTAGACGATATTAATGGTTGGAATTTTATAGGAACAAGAGATAATGGTTATTTAGTTTGGGTTAATTTTGAATTTGTAAGATTTTTGAAAATTTTGAACGCTAATTCTAATCCTCAATTAACTATTCAAAACCTAGGCGGTGATGAATATAAACGTATAATCAACACTTATAACAAGCAATTTGGAGCTTATGACAACTGGTTAAAATCACAACAATACATTGTTGATAATTATCAAATAGCAAAAGATAGCTTAAAAAGATATTTTCCTAATGAAAAGTATTCAATCAAGGAATTAGATAGTTTGTATCTCAAGCATAAAATTAATGATAAAACTTTTAAACAAAGACGTGAAGACAAGGATTATGATATTGGTGCAATGATAGGTTTTATAAAGTCAAGATTGCAAGCAGGAGAGAATACAATTGAGGAAGCTTTAGATACAAGGGTTCGAATAGATTCGATAGTCAACAGAAATCTAAATGTAAATTTTGATGAAAGAATATATATTAAAGGCAATCCTTATTTAGTTAGTAAAGGATATGGAAATGCGACTATCTCAGAAAACAAGGCAGGCAAAAGATCTACGCATAATCATTCAACTAAGGTATCAGGTATTGTATCGATGATTGCAAAAAATAATTTCAAGATAATGCCGTTAGTAATTTCGGCATCAGGTGATGAATACGATCAGGATATAGCTAATGCGATATATTATGCAGTAGATAATGGTGCAAAGGTTATCAATATGTCATTTGGTAAAGAATTTTCTTTATATAAAGAATTGGTAATAGAAGCATTAAAGTATGCAATGAAAAGGGATGTATTGATTGTACATTCTGCGGGTAACAATAAATTCAATATTGACGAAAACCCTTATTATCCGTCAGATACAGAATTTAAGGATGATGCAAAAGAAGTCGTAGATAATTTTATCAATGTAGGCGCCACTACTGCAAAAGCAGACAGTACTTTTGTGGCCTCTTATTCAAATTACGGCAAGAAGAATGTAGATTTATTTGCTCCTGGAGATAAAATTTATACCACAACCGCAGGCAATAGTTATGGCTATGATTCAGGTACTTCACTTGCAGCACCCATGGTTTCTGGAACAGCGGCTTTAATATGGTCGTATTATCCTAAACTAACAGCTAAGGAGGTTAAACAAATTATTCTAGAATCAGGAACGGCTTACGATTTAGACGTTTTGGTCCCTGGTGGAGAGGGCAAAAAAATCAAATTTAGTGAATTATCTAAATCAGGAAAAGTATTAAATGTCTATAACGCGATGCAACTCGCTGAGAAAGTGAGTAAAAAGAAACGATAATGCACCACTATCAAGTTCGTCCTTTCTCGCACTATGTTTTAAGAACCCCTTTATTTCCATTGCCTTTCTATTTTGATTTATTGGAAAATTATTCCGAAGAGGCCTTATTGCTGCAGTTTGAAAACCCTTATGTTAGAGAAGCCATTCGTATGGCTTCACCGGAACTACTAACAGCTTTAAAAAAATGGAAAGCTGATCCTTCCAGTGTATCACCTAAAAAAAGGGAGAGTTTGCAGCTTAGTTTACTGAAATACATTGCGCGAATATCAACTCGTTGTACTCCTTTCGGGTTATTTGCGGGTTGTTCAGTTGGAAAAATAGCTTCTGAAACGAACATTATACTCAATTCAACTGAAAATTTTAGTCGTTTTACACAATTTGACATGCAATTTTGGGTGGCATTATTACGAGAATTTGCTAAAAGAGAAGAAGTTATACCTTATCTTAAATATTATCCTAATAATTCGATCTATGCTCTTGGGGATTTTTACCGCTATGTTGATTACAACTATGTAAAAACAAAAAGAGTCCATACCATTTCAGCATTGCGAAAAACAGCCCTTTTAAGTGAATTAGTGCTTAAAGCAACATCAGGGATGACTGTTGATGAAATGGTTTGTCTTCTTGCCGATGATGATTCTGAAACCGCAGAAGCTTTAGAATATATTAATCAGCTTATCGATTTTCAGTTTCTTGTAAGTGAATTGGATGCAACAGTTACAGGTAGTGATGAATGGGGACGCGTTTTTTCTATCATCGATAAAATTCCGAACTTAAAAAAAGATTCTCAACTTTTGCAAAGTATAAGAACTCAATTTTTAGTATTAGACCAAACGCTTGTTCCTTCTGAAAAAGACTATGAAGCGATACAGGATTTAATTGAGAAAACAGGTGTGGAGTTTGATGAAAAATATCTTTTTCAAACTGATTTAAATACGACCGCTTCCGTAAATACTTTGAGTACTAGTTCACAAAATAAAGTCTTCCAAGCGGTTCGTTTTTTAAACGGAATTCAAAAGCAAAAGAAGTCTGAAAACCATACTAATTTTATAAAAGCATTCACACAAAGGAATGAATCAAGAGAAATGCCTTTGACAACTGTTTTAGATACTGAAACGGGAATTGGGTATCTTCAAAATTCTGAAATGAATGATACGCATGAGATTTTGGAGCATTTTTCTTTTAAAAGTAAAGTTCAAGAAACAATCCTCGAACCTTGGACGGCTTATGATTTTATAATGGAGAAGAAACTTCAGCAATGTATTCTTAAAAATGAAGAAGCAGTATCGCTTTCTGAAAAGGATTTTCCGGATTTTGATCCTAGTTGGAATAATGCACCAGCTACTTTCTCGGTAATGATTGAAATTGCATTGCATCAAGAAAAAGAAATCATATCAATTGAATCTTCGGGGGATGTTAGTGCCGCCAAACTATTAGGGCGTTTTTGTAATGGAAATGATGCTATTTTCAATTTAACCAATGAAGTTGTAGCCAAAGAAGCGACCTATCATTCTGATAAAATTTTAGCAGAGATTGTTCATATTCCGGAATCAAGAACTGGTAATATATTAAGAAGACCTGTTTTAAGAGCATTTGAAATTGCCTATTTGGCTAATTCGGCAGCAACTAAAGACTACACGATTGACTTAAATGATTTAATGATTTCGATACGCAACAACAAAATTATTTTGCGATCTAAGAAACACAATAAAGAAGTTATTCCTTGTTTGTCAAATGCCCATAATTATGTTACTAAATCGCTGCCTGTTTATCATTTTTTATGTGATTTACAGTCGCAAGATGTAAAGCCTATTTACAGTTTCAGTTGGGGTGTTTTAGAAACGCATTATGATTTTTTTCCAAGGGTTGAATATAACGGAGTACTACTTTCAAAATCAAAATGGATCGTAAGTAAAACTGAAATTATGCCTTTTTATAAAATGGATGGCATTCTATTATTTGAAGCTTTTTCGATTTGGAGAAAACAACGAAGCATTCCTAGTCTTGTAAATTGGGCTCATTTTGACAACACATTGTTACTTGATTTTGAGACAAATATAGGGATTCAATTATTTTTGAAATCAGTTGTAAATCATGTTAAAATCACTTTAGAAGAATTTCTATTTACAGAGGAATCTGTGGTGAAAAACGCAAAAGGTGAAAATTTTGCCAATCAGTTCATTCTATCCTATTATAAAGACCAATTGTAAAGTATGAAAAGGGATTTTTGCATAGGAAGTGAATGGCTGTATTATAAAATATACACTGGAGTAAAAACAGCAGATCTTATATTATCTGAAAAGTTGTATCCCTTAATTTTAGATTTACAAAAGGAAAAGATAATTGCCAAATGGTTTTTTATTCGGTATAACGATCCTGATTCGCATCTTCGTCTTCGTTTTTTAGTAACCAAACCAGAAGCAATAGCTACCATTATCAGTTCATTCCATCCTGTTTTTGAGAAGTTATTGGTCAACCATTTAGTTTGGAAAGTACAAACGGATACTTATAAGAGAGAATTGGAGCGGTACGGAGAGGCTACCATGGTAGATTCTGAGACTTTGTTTGGGTATCATAGTGAGTTGATTGTAGCCTATTTAAAGCATAAATCCAATTTTGAGGTAGCAGCACAGCTATTGTTTGGACTGTTTACAATTCATCATTTTTTAGAAAGTTTTCAGTTATCAATGTCTGAAAAACATGAATTGATGCGCCGGTTACAAATGAATTTTAAAAAAGAATTTAATGCCGATGCGGCCACAAATAAGGGACTAGATACCCAATACCGCAAGCGTGAAGTAGAAATTACTGCCTTGCTACTAGGCAAAACGGACTTGCCATTTGAAGTATTAACTCCCTTCATAGAAACTAAAATATCAGAAATTGCTTTGTTAAGTTCCAACATAAAAAGTCAGTTGGAGATTCCTCTTTTTGATTTTTTAAGCAGCCATATTCACATGATGGTTAATCGTCAGTTTACCTCCCGCCAACGACAATATGAGCTCCTGATATACGACCATTTGTATCGGTTTTATAAAACTCAGGAGCTCAGAAGGCATTAAAAATTGGGATTGACTTTTGAGTTAAGCCCTTTTGCTCTATAATACAATAGAATGTTTTAGTTAAAAATCAGTGACAACAAATTTACCATTTGTAATATTGTGAATCAAAGCGCCTTTATTATAAACTTGCAGATTCATTTCGCCTCTAGTTACTTTTTCTTCATTTATAGTTGTATGCTCAAGAATTGTGTAACTGCCAGCTGTTTGGTATTTTTTCCAATCAATATCTCTAATCCACAATAACTGGGTAGCTCTAAATATGCCAACATATTGATCAAAATCAATTCTGTTCTCTATTGTATTTTGGTCAAATTTATACGTGCCTACTGCTAAATTTGGCAATTTAATTTTAGATTTAATTAAAGCTCTAAATCCGTTATCTGTGTAAAAGTACATTTGATATGGATTATTTAATAGTTTCGGATCATATTCGCCAAAATGAAATGCGGTAAAAAAACTTAAAGCAGTTCCTTTAAAATTCATATTTGTAAAAGTATATGGGCACTCGGTAGTTCTTACATTATTACTAGTTACCGACCCTTCGATATATTTTCTTTTTTTATCAATGTCTAATTCATCATAGTAAGATTGTTCTAATAGATATCCTTTAAAATCAAAATGAAGGTACTTTTTTGTTTCATCGTAGTTGAAATTTGATATTGTCATTAAGCCTTTAGGGTTAAAATCGGCAGATTCAAAATGTGCATTTTGATTTCTATAGTCAAAAAGTGTAATATTTTTTAACGTACCATTTTTCAATAGCGAGAATTCAATTCTAAAACCTGGATTTTTATTGTTTTGATAGCTACAACTAAAAAATAAACTTTCACAACTTTCGTTGGAGCCGATGCGACTATTTATTAAATTTAACTGTTCATTGTCAATTTTAATATTTAGAGAATTCACAACTTCTTCTTTAAGAACTTCTTCTCTTTCACAAGATGCTATAAAAAGGAATAAAAGCAAACTATTTGCTTTTATTAAAAACCACCTACAGTACTTACCGTAGGTGGATATGTTTTTTTTTGTGCCTACCATTGAACTTGAATTGGTCTTACTTGAAACTCTACTTTACCAGTATAATATGTTCTTGTAGCAAATTGCCCAGTATTAGGATTTTTATTTACTACATTATCGTAAAAAGGAATTACAGAGTCGAATAAATTGTTGCTTTTCGTTGTTCTTTTGACGATATAATCATTTGATTTTGATTCTTCAATTGACGCTCCATATTTCGTGTTCACTTTAACAACCTCAAAAATTGTCCCGCTTAATTCGGTAGAAAAGTTAGCATTGAATTTTGAGCTTATTGATTGTTTAGTTTCAATTATTAATGGATCATCTACTTCTTCAAAAGAAAATTTCCATTCATTTGAAAATCTATTTAAATCCCACGTTTGAAATTCTAACACTGTACCGTAATTATTATTCAAAAAATTTATAGTTTTTAAGCCAATTATAGTTGTACGAATGTAAGTTTTTTTGAAAGGCCAATTAAATCTGCTGTATGCTTCATGTTTTAATTCAAATAAATCAGACGGTTTAGCAAAAAAGCCTTTTTTATCTGATTCACCAGTGTTTGATGCTTTTGATCCATAAAAGCAATAAATCATAAATTCAAATTGTCCGTCTGTCCATCCGGAGGAGCTATTGAGTCTATAATCAGTTACTTGTTTTGGGTCATCTGTGTTTGAAATAGTATTAAATGCTCCTTGTGCATCATTTCCCGACATTTTGAAAGAGGTTATGTATTCTCTATACTTCCCACCACTAATTGCTCCTTTTTGCTTGCTAGGAGTCAATCCATAATAGATGTTGTCTCTTTGCCAACCCTCTGATGCAGTACCTTCCCAAACATTGTAAGCATCCTTTAAAAATTGACTTTAGCACCATCATTTTTTATGTTGGAAAATAGCAAAATTACTGAACATTTCTATTCGATTTGCTACATAACAAGTAACAATCATTACGTTATAATTTTACTCTTAAAGTAGGTAATATAGCTATGGTTTCAACACCATTTAATGAATAATACAACTTGCTTTTTAAACCAAGTTCAGCATAACTATTGAGTTTGAAATAATATTCTAAAGATCCAAATAAACCCAAATTGTCTGCTCGATTTTTTTCGTTTATTAACACAAACACAGTATTGTTATCAATATTAGTAATATCGCTTCTGTTCATATTTTCAATAAAATAGTATGCTCCAAGCGTAAACTGCAAATTGTTTTTAAAAACGGTTCTAAAATGAACATCATAAAAGTCTTTGGTATGAATGTTTCTATAGTTTTGTAAAACCAAACCAGTATTGGTTGAAGTAAGTATTACACCATCATCTATATTTTTTGCATGCTGTAACCTAGAATAACCTAATCCAATGTAGCGGTCTTTAGGTAATTTAAAATCAAAATTTATTTCATAAAACGAGCCAATATTTGGCAATTCAAAAGGTACGGGATCATCTAAAAAGGATTTGGAGTACTCGATGTAGGATAGACCATAAGAGAACGAAATTTCAATTTTTTGTTCTTTGTTTTCTTGAGCAAATAAAGAAGTTGAAAGAAAAAATATAGTTAATAGTAGTCTATTTTTCATAGGATTAGATTTTATAAGTAACTGTTTTTTAATTTTAATGAATGTTTTATTGAATCATTTTTCTAAAAATAATTTTATGATAATTAGAATCTTTTACCAATATTTAAAGTAAGGTTATAGTGGTTAGGATACACCGGAATTGAGTTAATTTTTTTTTCGCCAATAGGCATTAAATAGTACGGACTGATACCAACAAAGTAATTCTTATAAAATGTACATTGAAATTGTAATCCTAAGGTATAATAAAAAGTATTTAAATTACCTGAAGTGGTTCCATTTTCATAAGTAAGTATCTGTCCATTATTAAAATCATAAGTCCAATTTTTTACATCATGCGCTCTAGAATATGAAAACAAATAGCCAGCACCTAAATTAAAATTAAATAAAAACCGATCATTATTAACAAATAGATAATCTATCTTAGTTCCTACAGTAACAGTATTTATTTTTGACCAAAGCGAATTAAAATATACACCTGAGTAGGTTTGATCCATTAAATAATTATCGACTGCTGTTGCATCATCAAAAAAACGAGGAAAATCATTACTTTGATTGTATTCTAAATACAAATCAAATGCAAAAGACTGAGAAAATCTATTTTGATAATTTAAACCTAGTGAAAAATTATTTAAGTTGCTTTCTTTATCAGGAAACCAAGGTTTGCCAATTGACACATAAACGCTTTCGTTTTGAGCAGATGAGATTGTAAAAATAAAGATAAATAAAACTGTAAAATTTTTTTTCATAACAACATAAATGTAGATGCTGTACCAAAGATACAGCATCTAATTAATAATTAAAGGTCGGTATAATAGTGTTTAAAGTAGTAATCTACAATGCCATTTTTCTTCACATTATAATCCACACCACCATCACTGACTGTTTCACCAGTAGCGCCAAGACCTACAATAGTTGCTAAAACAATTCTACGTGAGATTTCTGCATTTGTCCTAAACTTTGCATTACCGACTGAAACATTAATTTTAGCTGAACCGCTTGCCTCGGCATTTGGTTTAATTTTACCATCTTCAAGTTTAAAACCTGACTTCATGGAAAGTTCAAAAGATGCTGTAGCCTTCAAGTTATGTATGGAAAAAATAGCGAAATCCTGTGTATTTTCGCTCATGTTCCAATCTTGGTCAAATTCAGCACCAAAATCAACCCAATTTTTATCTTTGACATGTTTTCTTTTACATCTGAATTCTTTTACAATATAATCTTTTGGAGAAGCTGTTATTGTGCCATCTGCGTTTTGTGTGACAGAACCATCAGTTGTGCCGCGGTAAAATCTCAACTTTTGATGTGTGCCACCAAACCCCATGTAACCAGTTCCATTTATTCTTATTCTTGGGATATAGGAACTGATACCATCTGTTTCGGGAATATTATTATGATTGGTATTTGTTGTCAGTAATGTTGTTGTTGGTATTGTATTGTTATTATTAGTAAATCCACTAGGATTGTAAACCATGAATTGATTCTCACTAGTTATCAGTTCATTATTTTGGTCTAAAGGTGTAGGTAACAGTTCTATAAAATTACAAGGTCTACCAGCAATATCACATGGATCTATAGGTACGATTACATAAACGGGATTGTTATCTAAAAAATTGTTATCAAGATTATTAATAATTTCATAATCACTGTAGCCTGTATTAAATTGAAATCCGATGTTTGTTTGCGAATTGTTTAGCGGATCGAATGAAACATAATATTCTTGTGCATTTTGATCATCATTTTCATATTCAGGATCAAATGGAAAAAAAATTTGTAATTCCTGTGAAACAAGAAGATTAGTTAATTCATCTGCAATAAACGCTGTAGATCTAAAATTGTTCTTAGAAGTTAAGTTTTTGTCCAAAATTTCTTTAATTGTTTTATAATCATTAGAATTATTTTCAAACTCTTTTCTTAAAGCATTTTTAAAAATATTTTGCTTTCTTAAATTATTTATTTGGTTTTTGAACGTAGCTTGTTCATTTTTTCTTAAACCTTCTTCTTGTTCAAGTAAGTATGCAAAAGATACAATATTTGCATCTTTGTCAACTTCTTTCATTTTGTTATTTAAAGCGTTTTTGACTTCAGAGTCAGTTAATAACTTGCCTAACAAAATAGCAGTTTCTTGTACTAACTTCTGTTTTGAATTTAAATTTGTTTTTTCTAGTGTTTCACTATTGTTTTCAGTAGAACAACTGATTACCAAGAGGCAGAAGGAAAGTAGGAATATACTTTTTCTCATTATAAATTTTGTTCTCATTTAAGATTGTTTTAATTGTTTTAAATTGATAAATTTTAGATAAGTAGCTACAATATCATTTTAGAAAAAAAACTTAATTCTAAATAACGTCTTACTAAGAACTTATTTGTTTTTCTTGACTCCAAAACTACCCTCATATATTTTAACATACAAACACTTGTTATCGGAATTCACGGAATTCCGTGTCTTAATTCCGTGAATATTTTTTTAAAATACCTGAACATCAATAATTTGAAAACATGATTTTTTCTATGAATTTAAGCTATAAGCTCTAATTTTAGGTGTTGCGCGATAAATGACACTTATTAAACTTCAAAATTTTCAATTAGATTTCTCAAAAATTTACCCTATCATCACTTTCAATCTCATTCCTTTTTCTCTAATTTTACATTTTTGAAAAGCAAATATGAAATTAGAAATTAGAGAACTGACCACTAAACAGGAAATGTTAGCTCAATATGAAGTTATGCTACATTTATATACGAATTTCACTTTAGACAAATACGATGCGTATCTCACAGAGATGATCCCACACAACTACAAGCAAATTGCCGTTTTTGAAGGTGATGTATGTGTTGGACTCTCTGGATTGTGGTCAGGAACTAAACTCTGGTCTGGCAAGTATTTAGAAATTGATAATTTTATTGTACACCCAGATCACCGCAAAAAAGGAATTGGCAAAATGTTGACGGATTATGTTGATGCTTTGGCAAAAAAAACGGGCTGTACGATGATCGTTTTAGATGCCTTTACCGGAAATTTCACCGCACATCGCTTTTATTACAACCAAGGTTACGTACCCAAAGGGTTTCACTTTCTTAAAATTTTAAACGAAGAAGGTCTAAGTTAAAGAGAAAATTATGAAAGGATATAAAATAATTTTTTTCTCTGTGATTACCGCTATCAGCCTTACTTTTTGTGCTATGAAACACGAACTTCAAACGGAATTCCCTCAAGAAATACAATCAGTATTCTACCAAAAAGTGAAAAAAGATACGGAAAGCAGCGTGATCAATTTTTATATCGAATTCAAAAAACCGCTTGCGGCAAACATCAAATTGGAGAAAATCTATTTTCACAATCAAGAATCTCTAGTTCAGGAAATTACACCAAAAGACTTTAAATCTTCATTTTTACAAAGCAATAAAAAAGAAGATTTGATTATGGATATAAATCCCACCAAAGAATATTGCAACAAAGCACCTATAATTTCAAAGACCAAATTCGATATCAAATCCACTGAAGCAGTATTAAAATACAAGCTAAAAAACAAAACGTATTATTTGAAAATCTCCAATGTCTTCGAAAAACCGCTCTAATTAAAATCTTCAAATCAAATATTTCTAAGACGAAACAGCAGTAAAAACAAAAAGGTACTGAGGTCATTTAAACCAAAGAATTGGTTATTTTTGTCGATATCAATTTAAACAAATACACCATTTTGGGATTATATAAAAATCTTTTTAAACAGACTGCGATTTACGGGTTAGCAACGGTTGTCCCGCGAATGTTCAGTTTTTTTTTGGTGCCCTTATACACTGATTTACTTCCAAAAGCAGCATACGGAAAGGTTTCGATCATTTTTGCCGGCATGATTTTTTTTAATGTCATTCTTGCGTACGGAATGGAAACCGCTTTTTTTAGGTTTTATAATAAAGAAACCAACAAAAATTCAGTAGTTGAAACAACCTCAGTGTCGATCTTCTGGACTTCACTTACCTTTTTATTCATAGCATTACTTTTTCGAAACACATTAGCGCTTTGGTCAGGAATTGATGAACAATATATTACATACACCATTTGGATTTTAGTGCTCGATGCATTGGTTATTGTTCCGTTCTCTAAATTAAGGGTCAACCAGCAACCCGTAAGATATGCCATAATCAAAATAGGAAATGTAGCCGTCAATCTTTTTCTGAACCTTTTCTTTTTGAGTTATTTACCCGCGATTGCAGAATCAAATCCGGACAGTATTTTACGCTCTTTGTACCTGGAAGATTTCCAAATAGGATATATTTTTGTGTCCAATATCGCGGCGAGCTTACTTACATTTATACTGCTGTCCCCCAATTATTTCAAACTCAAATGGCAGTTTGATTATTCGCTTTGGAAACGCATGATGCAATACGGTATGCCCATAATGGTCGCTGGAATCGCATTTGCCATCAACGAACAATTCGACAAAATTTTACTGGGATACTTATTGCCTCCTGACATTGCTGATGCCGAAGTGGGCGTTTATTCCGCCTGCTACAAACTCGGTTTGTTCATGGTCTTGTACCGTACGGCCTATACTTTGGGAATCGAACCCTTCTTTTTTAGCCATTCTAATAGTCAGGATGCGCCACAAACCTACGCTACAATTACCAAATATTTTGTCATTTTCGGGTCGTTTATATTACTGTCCGTCATCGTTTTTGCCGATGTGCTCAAAGTTATTATGATCCGAGATGATTCCTATTGGGAAGCCATGAAAGTAGTACCATTAATTATTTTGGCCAACTTTTTCTTAGGAATTTACACCAATCTTTCCGTTTGGTACAAACTGATCGACAAAACCCATATTGGTGCATACATTTCTATAGTGGGAGCCATCATTACCTTAGCATTAAACTTTCTTTTAATTCCTACAATGAGTTATTACGGTTCTGCAATTGCCACCATTGCGGCTTATGGAAGTATGATGTGTATTTCCTACTATTTTGGGAATAAATATTATCCTATTCCGTATGATACCAATAAAATCTTCATGTATCTATTGATTTCAGTAGGATTTTCGGCAGTTTCCTTTTATGGTTTCAGAGAGAATTATTACGTAGGAATCACGTTATTACTGGTGTTTATGTATTTTATATACCACAATGAAAAAGAATTATTAATCAAAATTATTAATCGAAAAAAACAATGACAATAAACATAATCAACAAATCACAACATGCCTTGCCTAACTATGAAACCATAGCCTCAGCAGGAATGGATTTACGTGCCAATTTAACGGAACCCATAACATTAAAGCCACTGGAAAGAGCGATTGTAAAAACAGGTCTTTTCATCGAATTGCCCATAGGGTACGAAGCGCAAGTAAGACCTCGAAGCGGTCTCGCTGCTAAAAACGGAATTACGGTGTTGAACGCTCCCGGAACAGTAGATGCCGATTATCGGGGTGAAATCGGAGTTATTTTAGTAAATTTATCCAATGAAGATTTTGTTATCCAAAACGGAGAACGCATTGCGCAACTCATCATCGCAAAACACGAACGTGCAGAGTGGATTCAAGTACAAGAGCTGACAGAAACCTCCAGAGGAGAAGGCGGATTTGGTAGTACGGGAGTGAAATAGATTTAATAATTTAAAGATTGAAAAATTTAAAGATTTGCGATACTCTTTAAATTTTTCAATCGTTTAATCTTTCAATAAAAAAACATGAAAATAATTGTCCCAATGGCAGGCCGTGGTTCACGCCTTCGCCCACATACATTAACCATTCCTAAACCTTTAATTCCTATTGCAGGAAAACCGATTGTTCACCGTTTAGTAGAGGATATTGCAGGCGTATTAAATCAAGCGATCGAAGAAGTAGCCTTTATTATTCATGAAAGTTTTGGCAAAAAAATAGAAGAGGAACTAATTGCTATTGCACAAAAATTAGGCGCCAAAGGCACTATTTATTACCAAAACGAAGCTTTAGGAACGGGTCACGCTATTATGTGTGCCAAAGATTCTTTGAGCGGACCTGCAGTTATTGCTTACGCAGATACGTTAATTCGTGCTGATTTCGATTTAGATGCAACTGCGGATAGCGTGATTTGGGTAAAACAAGTAGATCAGCCAGAAGCTTTTGGTGTTGTAAAACTGAATGAAGCAAATGAAATAGTAGAATTAGTAGAGAAACCGGTAACTTTTGTCTCAGATCTTGCCGTTATCGGAATTTACTATTTTAAAGATGTGGCCGTGCTGAAAAACGAATTACAATTAGTATTAGATAACAATATTATCCACGGTGGCGAATATCAAATAAATGATGGTATCAAACAAATGATGGCTAAAGGCATGAAATTTGTTCCCGGTAAAGTGGACGAATGGATGGATTGTGGCAACAAGAATGTAACCGTGGAAACCAATTCCAGAATGTTAGGATTCTTGCACAATGATGGCGAACATTTAGTGGATTTTGATGTCAAATTAGAGAATTCGACTATAATTCCGCCTTGTTATATCGGTAAAAATGTAATTTTGATAAACGCAACTGTTGGACCGAATGTATCTTTAGGTGATGGATGTCATGTTCAAAACAGCACGATAAAAAACAGTTTAGTACAAACGCACTCTCATATCAAAAATGCGAATTTAGACAATGCAATGATTGGGAATCACGCGAG
Organism: Flavobacterium sp. GSP6; assembly: GCF_003984855.1. Lineage (NCBI taxonomy): Bacteria > Pseudomonadati > Bacteroidota > Flavobacteriia > Flavobacteriales > Flavobacteriaceae > Flavobacterium > Flavobacterium sp. GSP6. The sequence goes on along the minus strand of NZ_RYDO01000001.1, from coordinate 117,992 downwards.
TTTTGATGGGAATTTTTCCAGTATTAGCATTGGGGATTATTCGATTTTAGAATAAAAAAATTCAATTAATGCACTAAGAAATAAGAATAAAACAATGTTGCATTTTTTTACCATATAAGTCATGTAAGTTTAAGTTTCAATTGTGTTGGCCTTATGTAACTTAAACAATCATAAGGTCATTTAAGGTTTAATTCTTATATGACTTATATATCAAATAGTATTTCACTCATTTTTTAGTATGACATTAAATAGGTCCAACTACTTAAATGCTATAATCAAAAATAAAAATATTTAATTTTAAACATACGAGTCTTGCAAGGCTATGTGGCTTCGCTTAAATGAACTATTGGTTTTACTTGAATTAATTCAAAACTTATATGACTTATATGTTTAAACAAGTATGCGACGAAATGTTATTATTTGTAATGTTAAGTGGTATTATATAAAAAAGATTCAGGATTAAAAATACAGCATGAAAAAAAGCGCTTTCATAATTTTATTTCTCGTTTTGCAATGCAATTCGGCTTTGCTGTGGGCACAAACAGAACCTGAGGAAATAAAGCTCGATACGGATCAGTTTCAGGAACTTTTTTATGAATCGTTGTTGCAAAAAGGGATTGAGAACTATGATAAAGCAATTGTAGCTTTGGATAAAGCCAATAAAATTAAACCCAATGATGCCGCCGTATATTATGAGTTAGGGAAGAATTATTTAGCATTAAAAGAGTATAAAAGTGCTTATAATTACTTTGAAAACGCCACTAAAATTGATCCTAAAAACAAGTGGTTCTGGATAGGAATGTATGATGTGAGTTACGAAACTAAAAATTTTACTCAGGGAATTACCGTCATCAATAAGTTGATTGAATTTGATCCCAAGTACAAAGAAGATTTGACCTCACTTTATATGGGGACTAATCAGTATGAGAAAGCTTTGGCACTGATTCAGGAACTTAATGAAACCATCGGAAAAACAGATAGAAGGGAATTATACAAAAGCCAGATTCTGTCTGTAGGAAAATTTCAGAATATGGAGATTACCAATCTGGAAGATCTGATTGCTAAAAACCCACAGGATGAGTTCAATTATATCAGTTTAATTTTTTTGTATTCGAAAAATAATGAAGAGTCAAAAGCGTTTGAAACCGTCAAAAAACTCGAAAAAGCAATCCCAGATTCGGAGTGGGCACAAGTAAGTGTATTCAAAAATTACTTGGATGCTAATGACGCACCAAAAGCCATTAAAGCAATGAATATTGTTTTGGCCAGTGCCAAAATTGATCCGAAAATTAAACACCGAATTCTGAATGAGTTTCTGGTTTTTACCGATAAAAATCCGCAATATTCGGCTGATTTAGAGAAGGCTGTCGGCTATTTTGACAAGGATACTTCCGTTGATGTTGCCAAAGAAATTGGGAAGTTTTTCCATGCTAAAAAACAATGGAACAAAGCAATTATGTATTATGAAAAATCAGCAAATAAGGAATCTGATGATGCCGTCGGAACGAATTTACTTTTGCTTCAAGCGCATACGGAGATGAAACAATTTGATACAGTAGCTAGGAAAGCTTCGGCACTTATGGAGACTTTTCCAACGCAGCCTCAGTTTTATTATTATGCGGGTTTAGCCAACAATCAGCTGCAACAATTTAAAAAGGCGAAGGGTTTTTTAGAAATGGGCATGGATTATGTAGTGGAGAATAAAGAGTTGGAAATCAATTTCAATATTCAACTTGGAGAAGCGTATAATGGTTTGGGAGATTTCAAGAAAAAAGACTTGTTTTTCTCTAAAGCCAATCAATTATTAAAAGAAAAAAAATAATGAAAAAAATTTCAATAGTAGTTCTACTTACTGTTTTTATGATTTCTTGTAAATCTAAAGCCATTGTGGTTGCTGCCAGTAATGAGCCCGTTGCTGAAGCGGGGTATATGTCAGCCAAAAAAATAATAGAAAATCATTATAACAATAAAAATGAATTTTCTACATTATACATTAAGTCAAGCGCGCGTTATGCGGATGACAAGCAGACCCAAAACGTTACCGCAGAAATTAAAATCAAGAAAGACGAACAAATTTTAGTAAGCATTCGTTTTCTTGGAATTACAATGGCAAAAGCATTGATTACGCCTTCCACGGTGAGCTATTACGAAAAAATCAACGGAAACTATTTTGAAGGGGATTTCAGCAGTTTAAGCCAGTGGTTAGGAACGGATTTGGATTATAATAAAATCCAGAACATGTTATTAGGTCAGGCTATTGATGATTTGACTAAAGGAAAATATCTAGGAACATTATTGGAACAAACCTATCGATTAGATGATACATCGAACAAAAACACGAAAAAATCATTCTTTTTAGATGCCGATAAATTTTTAGTTCAAAAGCAAGAAATTACACAAACTGCCGAAGAGCGAACGATCAAAGTTACATACACAGACAACAAAGTATACAACGAGACAACATTGCCTACAAGTGTTTTAATTAATACGTTTCAGAAGAAAGGAACTACCGAAATCAGTTTAGATTACAATACGGTAACTTTCAATGAAGAACTTTCTTTTCCTTATAGTGTTCCAAATGGGTACAAAAGAATTATAATTAAGTAAATTAGCAAAAATATTTTTCCGATATGCCAAAATTTCTCCTAAGCCTAATTTTAATTTGTACCACTTCATTACTATGGAGTCAGGAATCCCAACAAGAAAAATTAGAAGAACGTAAAGCTCAAATTCAAAAAGAAATTCGAGAAAATGAAAGATTACTGCAGAATGTAAAGAAAAAAGAGAAATCCGCTCTCAATGTGGTGATTATTCAAAGTACTAAAATAAGGCTTAAAGAAAAATTAATAAATACCACTGAAAAGCAAACCAAGTTGCTTAACAACGATATGTACATTAATCAGGTTCAGATCAATAAATTAAAAAAAGAATTGGGGGAACTGAAGGAGGATTATGCCGAAATGATTTTAAAATCATATAAAAGCCGTTCGTCAGAAAGTAGAGCGATGTTTTTATTGTCTTCTGAAAACTTTTTACAGGCATACAAAAGAGCGCAGTACATGAAGCAGTACACCAGTTATAGAAAAGCACAGGGCGAGGAAATTAAATCTAAGTCGACCAAGTTATTGGACTATAATGATAAATTAAACATTCAAAAAAAGGAAAAACAAAAACTGATTGCCGAAAACGAAAAGGAACGATTGGCTCTGGAAAAGGAAAAGAAAGAACAGCAAAAGGTAGTAAATTTTATCAAAAAAGATAAAAATATGATTGCCAAAGAGCTTAAGAAAAGACAACAAGAGTACAAATCAATTGACAGACAAATCAATAAATTAATTCGGGAAGCCATTGCGGCAGCCAATAGGAAAGCCGCCTTAGAAAAAGCGAAAGCCAATCCAAGTGCTCCGGTTTCCAGAGGTGCAGTGTCATCCTCTAAAATTGAGTTAACTCCCGAAGCTAAAATAGTTGCTGATAATTTTAGAGCGAATAGAGGAAGATTGCCGTATCCTGTTGAAAAAGGATATATATCATTAGGATATGGAAACCAAACCCATCCTTTGTTCAATACAATTACGGTTCACAACAGCGGTGTAGAAATCACTACGGACAATGGCGCAAGTGCCAGAGCTGTTTTCGGAGGAGAAGTAACCAGTGTCATCGTTTTGTCACCAGTAAACAAAGCGGTAATGATACAGCACGGAGATTTCTTTACGGTCTATCAAAATTTAAGCTCAGTGTCAGTCAATAAAGGAGATAAAGTGAGTATAAAGCAAAGTCTTGGAAAAGTAAGAACGAATGGCGAGACCGGAAAAACGATAATTAAATTTTTAATCCTACAAAATACAACCTATAATAATCCTTCAAGCTGGTTGTCCCCGAGATAGAAAATAGTTGTCTGATAAAAAAAGCACTATCAATTCAATCGAATTGATAGTGCTTTTTTTAGTTAAGGAATTCTTTAGTATTAATGGATAAAAGGTCTGTTGACGAAACCTTTTTGACGGTTGTGCTCCATTACTGTAGTGTTAGTATAGATAGCTGTTTGATTTTTGAATAAATTAACGAATTTAGAACCTTTTAATGGGTTATTCTGCTTTGTTAAAAGAAGAATGTACAGCTTTCATCATTCCTTCAGTAGACCAGGTTCCGGAAACTATAATACGTCTGATAGTGTACAATGGATCTGCAGGATCTCTTTTGGTTGATAAAATATAAGCCATTTCATAACCACTTTTCTTAATTTCAGGAATAGCTGCAGTATTCCATAATCCAAATGGATAGGCAAAATCCGTCACCGGTTTTCCTATGATTTCTTCTAATTTTGCTTTTGGTTTTACCAATTGTAAATTCCAGTCGTCGCCCGTATATTTTGTAACCATATGATGATCCCAAGTATGCGCGCCTACCACATGTCCGTCATCAGATAAGCTTTTAATTTGCTCTTTGCTCATATATCCGGGACGATTAATTGAGACAGTCATAATATAAAACACGCCTTTGAAACCCTGTTTTTTCATTTCGGCTGCGCCAATGCTAAATTGTTCTTCTCTGGTATCATCAAAAGTAATCATGATTGGTTTTTCCGGTAAGGGACCATCAAATACTAAATAATCATAGAGTTGTTGTGGCAAAACGGTTTTATATCCTGCATCGGCTAAGGCTTTCATTTGTGCTGCAAAAGCACCAGGTTTTACGGTGTACACTTTCATGTTTCCGCTCGCACTGGCACTAAAATCTCGGATATTATGATAACATAAAACGGGTACTTCTTTTTTTGAAAGAATAGTCGCAGCATCAGCCGCTACTTTTTTTGGTGCAATAATTTTTGCAGGAACAGTTATAAGCGGGATTTCCGGTATTATTTTACGAGGTTCTGATTGGCATCCAACTACTAAAAAAAATCCAATAGAAACCGAATAAAGAATATTCTTCATAAATCAATTAGTAAATTATTGGTACTGAATGTAAATTGGTTTTGGAGTGAATTTTACTAATTCCTCTGGGCTGTACATCTTCCAATCGTTTTTATTGTCATTTTTATAAAATAATTTAAAACCAGTGAATTGTACCGGTTCTCTATAAATATAACTCATATACGTGGACTTTTTTAGAATTTTACTTCCAAAACCATCCATGTCCATAACGATTTGAACTTCAGGAACGGTCTTGATTTCTTTATAGTTTTTTACCATGCCCTGAGTAAAACGGTGTATTACAAGCACTTTTGGAGTCAGTTTATTTTTGCGCACAATATTTGCCAATATGTCAATGGCATCGTTAATATCAGCGGCAGTGAAATGCCCGATTTTTGAACCTGGGCGCTCTCCATTTTTCATAGAAAACTCCGGATCAATTCCAAGGTGTACATTAGGCATTGAAAGGTATTGTTCCAGTTCTGCCACTTCTGCCTTAACGGTGCTGTGTCCCACCTGAATGTCTAGAAATACCAGCGCATTTATAGGTTTTGCCCAACTTATAATAGTGTCTATTTGCTTAAATGGCATACGCATGCGGTGCATATTATTTTTTCCCGGAGCGCCTTGAGCGGTAACGGCAATATAATGCAAAGCGGGAATTGCTTTTACAGTAGAATCAGCAGCTTGCCACTTGGCCACTTCACCTTGTAATTTTGCCAACATTTCTTTTCGGGGAATTTCACCTAATATTCCCATTCTGGTGGAATATAAGTTGCCGTAATAAGCAATGATTCTATTGTAGGGCAAGAGTGCGCCCGGTAAAGGATAAGGGGCTTTTACAGGCCATCTGCCCGTGGTGTCATTGTTGCTTAAGGCAATCATTCTGGAATTAAAATCAAGCGTGTCGATGGTAAGGGCTATTTTCTTTTCTATCGAATCTACTTTTACGGTGGCCGGTTTTTCTGTTTCACTTTCATTATCAGCGGCTTTATTCCGATTACAGGCTAGCGTACTTAACAATAATACGGGAAGTGTGATATATGCAATTGTTGATTTTTTCATAGGTAGCTACTACTTTTTATTTAAAATGAAGGTCCAAGTTTAAAGATAATTTAATTCTGGGATTAATCACAAAGATATGATTTTTAAAGAACGTCATTTTGGTTAAACTAGTGTTTTTAAAATGGTGTTTTTTATATAATTTCCGTTTAAACTAGACTTTTGTGTAATTTTACAATAATCTTTAATCGAATTCAAAACAATATGAAACAGAATGTAAATTGCAACTTATAATTGTAGGGAGCATTTTTATTTAATCCATATTTTATTTAAAAGGGTTTTTTGGAACAAAAAGAAAATACTAACTTTATAAACGTTTTCATTCCCTTAAACACAACAAAAATTGTTCAAAAACAGCCTTTCCTTTCTTCTTTTTTTATGTAGTGTTTTCACTGTTTTTGGACAAATAAAAAAAGATACCATAGCCCTTTCAGAAATCACTTTGAAGGGTTCGCCAATTAAAAATGCACCTCAAAACACTGCTTCTTCCGTTTCAGTGATTACTACTGCCGACATCAATAAAAGTGATGGCATTATACTGACTCCTGTGCTAAACAAAATTCCCGGGGTTACCATGCAACAAGGTGCGTTGAACACCAACAGGATTACGATTCGTGGCATTGGCGCCAGATCTCAATACGGAACCAATAAAATAAAAGCCTATTTTGATGGTATACCATTGAGTTCCGGTGATGGTGAAACCACTATTGACGATATTGATTTAGCGTCAATCGAAAAAATAGAAATCATAAAAGGACCAAATTCTACGAGTTTTGGATCCGGTTTGGGTGGCGTGATTCAGTTGTTTTCAAGAGAAACTCCATTATTGGAATCGTTTGGAAAATCAACAGTTACTTTTGGGAGTTTTGGGTTGCTACAAAACCGACTCTCGGCAGGATACAGCGATTCCAAAACGAATGTATTTGCGAGTTTTACGGATTTACAAAGTGAGGGATTCAGGGAAAATAGTTCCTATGACAGAAAATCATTTAACCTGCATGCCAAACAAAAAATTAATTCAAAGGGTAGTTTTTCCTTTTTGGGAACATTCACCCGATTGAAAGCTTTTATTCCAAGTTCTATCAATGAGACGGATTTAAAAAATAATCCAGAGAAAGCAGCCGCTACATGGGCAGCCGCACAAGGTTTTGAGTCGTATGATAAATTCATGCTGGGTTTAGGATACGACCATCAATTTTCTGAAAAATGGTCGCTGCAAACCAGTATTTTTTCTAATTTTAAAGATGCTTACGAACCCAGACCTTTTGACATTTTGGACGAAAAAACAAGTTCGCTAGGCCTTCGTTCGAATGTGAATTACAAAGACCAATTGTTTTCTTTGCCCTTTGAACTGAGTTTTGGCACCGAATTATTAACGGAAAAATACGCGTATTCCCTTTTTAAAAATTTGTACAAATCGCAACCTGGTCAAGGTAGTTTAAAAGGCGACGAATTCAGCTCCATCGAACAAAACCGGAACTACAGCAACTACTTTTTACAAATGGAATTTTGGATTTCAGATAAACTGCATCTGGAAACCGGAGTAGCATTTAACACAACCAAATATTCGTTAAAAGATATTTTCGAAAATAATTCTGGGGCTCAAAAAATGCCCTTTACTTTTGGAAATGTGTGGTCACCAAGAATTGGTTTCTCGTATAAAGTAAGCAAAGGAAAAAATATATTTACATCGGTGAGTAAAGGATTTTCGGTGCCATCAGTTGCTGAAACACTGACTCCAGAAGGGCAAATAAACACCGATTTGAAACCAGAAGTGGGGTGGAATTATGAATTGGGTTTCAAAGGAAACTGGCTTGAAAATAAAATATACACCGAAGTAACGTTTTATAGCACACAAATTGAAAATTTATTAGTGGCACGACGCACCGCCAATGATCAATTTGTTGGGATTAATGCAGGAAGCAGTTCACATTCAGGATTAGAATTCTTGGTTAATTACAAACTTTTCGAACTTACTCAATTTCAAATGACTTCTTATTTTTCAGGTGCGGTGAATAACTTTAAATTCAAAGAATTCTTGGATGGTGATGCTGATTATTCGGGAAATCAATTGACGGGCGTTCCTGAAAAGCAATTTAATTTTGGAGTAGATTTAACCACAAAAAATGGATTTGGTGTCAACACTTCTTTCCGAACGATGAGTAAAATTCCGTTAAATGATTCCAATACAAAATACAGTGAGCGGTATTCGTTGCTTGATATTAAAACGACCTATGTTTTCACGATTTTTAAAATCCTGAAAACAGAGCTGAATGCTGGAATCAATAACGCTTTGGGTACTAAATATGCGGCTAATATTTTGCCAAACGCAGTTGGTTTCGGCACTGCCGCGCCACGTTATTTTTATCCAGGAAATCCCGTCAATTTTTACGGTGGTTTTTCGGTAGCGTTTCTTTTTTAGATAGGAATCAGTCGATATTTTATTTTTTAATGGCAGCGACTTCTTTCTCGGTAACGATTTTGGTTTGTTTATTACTCCAGGAAGTCATAATGTAATTCATCACATCAGCCACTTCCTGATCCGTAAGTCCCATGGCCGGCATGCTGCTATTGTACTTGATTTTATTGACAACAATTTCGCCACTTTGTCCAAATTTTACGGCAGCGATACTTTGATTTCTCTTAGTTTTCAACCAGTCCGAACCGTCTAGAGGCGGGAAGTTCTTACCATCTCCTTTTCCATTTGCGCCATGGCATTGCATGCAAAAATCTGCATAAATTTCTTTTCCGGGTGACTGAAGTTTTGCAGCAACTTCGGTTTCAGTATTCAAGTCAATATAGTTGTCTGCGGAAAATGGATTTGCAAAAGAGAAGCTTCCCAATACAAACACTCCAAATCCTAAAAATAATTTCGTTATCAACATCGTTTAATTTGGTATAATTTTAATAATTCCTTTTCCTTCCACGCCCATATAAATATAGCCATCCGGACCTTGTGCCACATTACGCACGCGACCAATTCCGGTTGCAATTTTTTGTCTGCCGATCACTTCGTTTCCTTTTAACTTTAGCAATTCAAGATATTGGAATTTCAAAGAGCCCACCAATAAATGTCCTTTCCAGTCTGGATATTTGTCGCTGGTGACAAAGGTCATTCCGCTTGGAGCGATGGACGGCAACCAATAATAAATAGGTTTTTGGATGCCTGGTTTTTCATTTTCTTTACTAATGGTGGTTCCGTCATAATCGATACCATAAGTAACCACAGGCCATCCATAATTGATTCCTTTTTTTATGATATTGATTTCGTCTCCACCTTGTGGGCCATGTTCATGTTCCCAAATGGCGCCTGTTACTGGGTTTTTGGCCATTCCTTGCGGATTCCGATTTCCATAAGTGTAAATTGCTTCTTTGGCTCCGGTTTGACCTACAAATGGATTGTCTTTAGGAATGCTTCCATCATCATTTAATCGGTATATTTTTCCGCCATCGCGTGTAATGTCTTGCGGATTTACAAAATGTTCGCCCCGCTCTCCGATGGAGAAATATAAATAACCATCGTCGTCAAATAGAATTCTGGAACCAAAATGTTGTCCTTTTGTAGTGTTTGGAGTGGCTTTGTAAAGTGATTCAATTTGTGTCAGCGCTCCGTCCAATAATTTGGCTCGAATGAGTTTTGTGTGACCGCCGGTACCTTCCCCTTCATCGGAAGCGAAGGTCATATAAATCCAACCATTTTTAGCATAATCAGGGTGTAAAGCGATGTCTAATAACCCGCCTTGTCCACGTGCGTATACTTTTGGAACATTTTTGATTTCTGTTTTTGTTCCGTTTTTGATATGGTATAAAACACCACTTTTTTCGGTAACTAACATGCTGCCCTCTGGCAACCAAGTCATCCCCCACGGAACAACAATATCTGCAACCACGGTTTCAAGCGTATAGTTTTTTACCTCGTCTTTAATAGGAATGTCATCAGATTTTACCTGAGCGTTACAACTTAAAGAAAGAAAGGATATAATTGAAAGTGAAACTAATTTAATTTTTTTCATGAGTATCATTTTTGGTCTTTTTAAAAAAGAAATCTTTTTAAAGATAGTAAAAGAGGATTTAAAAAGGCAAATAAGTATTTAATTTTGCTTAGAATTAACAAAAGGAAGCTATTGAATTCCTTTTTTAGAGCTATAATTTAAATTTAGAATTGGACAAAAAACTCACCTAAAAATCAGGGGGTTAAAATTTAATCTTCTTGAAAAAAAATTATTTCTTAGCGCTGTATTTTGCAGTTCTGGCGTTATTGATTACCCCTTTCCAGTTCAATCCAAAACCAAAATCATACACATTACCAGATGCATCTGTGTATGGAATCATATCGAGAGGAACGTCTTCTAATTGTTTTTCAACGGTTGTCATATTCAATGGCATTTACAAAGGCAATAATCCGGAAGGTTCTGTTTTACCCGAAACAATATCCAATAAAGCTTCCATTTGAACACCAAATTCTCCCACGATGGCATCTACTTCTTTTTTAAATTCCCCAAAAACCATTGGATTAGAAATATTCACAGATACTAATACCGGCTTTCCTTTCATGGCGCTTTTAGTTTCCGTAATGGTATTATCCTTTTTTAGGCGCTTTGTATAATGGAACGGCAGAGCAGGCTTCACCATACATGATACTTCGTGCAAAAGGGTACAAGTAATGCGCGGCCAATACATAAGCCCGCATCGGAACCGGTTTTCTGGAGCATCCTTTTATAATAATAGGCTTGTTTTCATACGCTGAGTAGTCAATTTTAGGCAGTAATTCTTCATACAAGGATGCGTCTAAATCTTCCAAGGTTCCATTGATAATTTTCTTTGCAAATGGCGCCAATTGAATGGCAACCAAAATCGAAGCCCAGGCAGGAACAATAGCATCAGTGCTGCAGTGAATTGCCACATAGTGATCTTGATATTGTGACCAATCGTGATTTTTCAGTTCCTCTCTAAAGTCTTTTTCTTTCAATAAAAATCCTTCTAAAAGCCATTTTGAAATATCGATTTGCGTACGAATCCCTTTTGGATAATAGTCTTCAAGATCGAAAACTTCCAAAACACTATTCGCAACTTTATTTATTATTTCCATTTTAAAAGTCATAAAGTCGAATATCGAAAGTCATAAGGTCAATTACTTAGAGACTTTATGACTTTCGACATTAGGACTAATTTAAAGCATTCCCAATTCTAATTTAGCTTCTTCGCTCATTAAATCTTTGCTCCAAGGCGGATCAAAAGTAATTTCTACTTCAGCGTCTTTTACATGTTCGATCGATTTCACTTTTTCTTCCACTTCTCTTGGTAAGCTTTCTGCAACGGGGCAGTTGGGCGAAGTAAGGGTCATCAGGATTTTTACTTCATAATCCGTATTGACCATCACGTCATAAATTAATCCTAATTCGTAAATGTCTACAGGAATCTCCGGATCGTAAATAGTCTTTAATATTTTTACGATCGATTCTCCTAATTCAGTTGTGTCTATTTCTTGTTCCATTATTTGAGTGTTTTAACCATATAAGACATTGAAGGTCATTTAAGGTTTTTGTTTTGAATATTATATTTGTACTTTTTTTTATTATTTAGCTTGATTAAATCATATTTAAAGTCTGCTATGTTTGTTTTTTATTCTTCCAGATATCTATATCTTTCGTTGACATATGTTTTTTGTCCTTCTTTAAAAATATGTGTTACATTGAAATTTATCATTAATCCTATAGGAATTTCTAAAAGGTTCATATAGGTTAAAATTTGAGCTTCATGTATTGGTAAAACTTTTTCTATTGCTTTCAGTTCAACAACCAAACTTTTTTCAACCAATAAGTCACATCTTAATCCTGTTTCAAGTTCTAAACCTTTATAATAAACAGGAATTGTAAGTTCAGTTTGAAATTCAAAACCTCTTATTGTCAATTCTTTTTTTAAACAAGTATGATAAACACTTTCTAAAAGACCGGGACCAAGATGTTTATGTACTTCTATGGCACAACCATTAACCTGATAAATTAAATCTTTTAAATATGTTTTGGTCATAAATTTCCATTTTTTATTCTGACTTATATGACCTTAAATGTCTTATATGGTTAAACGAATTAGTTCGCAATTAATTCTGCGAATTGAATGCCAAAGCATACATTTTTATATTTTTTATCATAGATACCAATCCGTTGGCTCGAGTTGGCGACAAGTGTTCTTTCAAACCTATTTCGTCAATAAAATGTAGATCTGCTTCCAGAATATCAGATGCTTTTTGATTGGAAAAAGTACGAATTAATATCGCAATAATTCCTTTGGTCAAAATGGCATCACTGTCAGCAGTGAAAATAATTTTATCATCCGTTTGCTCTCCTTGCAACCACACTTTGGACTGGCAGCCTTTGATAATGTTGTTCTCTGTCTTGAATTCTTCTTTGATTAAAGGAAGCTTTCTTCCTAATTCGATGATGTATTCATAACGCTCCATCCAGTCGTCAAACATGGAGAACTCCGCTACAATTTCTTCTTGTATTTCTTTAATTTTCATACTATGCTGAATTTATTTCAGTATTATTCTTTAGCTAATGAAGTTATCGTATTCACAAACTTCTTAATTTCTTTTGGTGGAAAACCGTGATCAAAACTAGTGGTTTCATAGGCTTTCTCCTTAAGGGTAATTTTCAGTTTGGCTATAGCGGCACCGTCATGAAAACGTTTTTCGCTGGGCGCTTTGAGCTTAGACAAACTATCCAATTTCACTGTTTTAAAACAATCTACTAACTCTTTCCAGTCGGCATCCGATACTTTTTTGGGTATTGGTTTGTCATTTCCGTCTCTGTCTTTTGAAACTGTCAGTATCTGATTTTTCAGCGTTATTTTTTGATAAAAACCTCTGGTGTTGGCCGTGTATTCAATAACAGTAGTTTCCATATCTTGCGCTTTGGCACTATTGCAACCGTTGCCCATAAAAATAGTCAGGAATATAATAGATAGTATTTTCATATGAAGATAATATTTGTTTTTTATAGGAATATGGTATCGCCAGATCTTCATTGGTGTTTGATACAGCTTCTGTCATGGCGATTTCATATGAAGATAATTTTAAATTTTAGGACAGCATGACTTTTGCTTTTTTAATAGCTTCAACCATAACATCAATTTCTTCGGTGGTATTATAAAAAGCAAATGATGCTCGTATCGTACCTGGAATCTTAAAGAAATCCATGATGGGTTGCGCGCAATGATGGCCTGTTCGTACGGCTATTCCTAGCTTGTCAATTATAGTGCCAATATCGTACGGATGAATGCCTTCAATATTAAAGGATATTACGGAAGTCTTTGCTGCTGCGGTGCCAAAAATTTTCAACCCTTCAATTTCCAATAACCGTTTGGTTCCATATTCCAATAATTCTAATTCCTGTTGTTGAATGTTGTCAAAACCCACTTCGTTCATATAATCAACCGCAGTTCCCAGAACAATTCCTCCGGCAATATTTGGTGTTCCGGCCTCAAATTTATGGGGCAATTCCGCATAAGTAGTTTTTTCGAAAGTTACTTCTTTGATCATTTCGCCTCCGCCTTGATATGGGGGTAATTTATTCAACCACGCTTCTTTTCCGTATAAAATTCCGACGCCTGTTGGACCACATATTTTATGTCCTGAAAAAACATAAAAATCACAATTTAATTCTTGTACATCTGGTTTCAGGTGTGGAACGGCTTGTGCGCCATCAATCAAAATTGCGGCTCCTGCCTCATGTGCTTTGTCAATCATGTATTTGATAGGATTGACAGTTCCAAGAGCATTCGAAATATGATTTACTGTTACAATCTTCGTTTTGTCCGAAAGTAATTTGTCATATTCGGACATGATCAGTTCTCCATCCAGATTCATTGGAATGACCCGCAAAATTGCTCCGGTTTTCTCACACAACATTTGCCAAGGCACAATATTGCTGTGGTGTTCCATTGCCGAAACTAAAATTTCATCACCGGGTTTCAAAATCGAAGCAAATCCATTGGCCACTAAATTAATTCCATGAGTAGTCCCCGAAGTAAAAAGCACTTCATGGGGAAATTTTGCATTGATGTGATTTTGTAATTTACCGCGTGAAATCTCATATGCATCGGTGGCCAGTTGGCTCAGCGTATGAACACCACGATGAATATTAGCATTGATTTCCTGGTAGTATTTAGAGATCGCATCAATCACAACTTGTGGCTTTTGCGAAGTGGCTCCGTTGTCAAAATAAACCAATGCTTTCCCGTTTACTTTCTGAGAAAGAATAGGGAAGTCGGCTCTAATTTTATTTACATCTAACATTTTATCTGCTTGTTTTTATTGTTTTTATTGGTAAGATAGAACGCCAATAGTCAACAATTTTTTCGACAATCCAATTTAGTATTGGTCTTTTCTTATTTAGAATTTTTCTACATACAAAAGTAGTGAAATTGGAATTAATTTATAGCAAACACTTGTTAATAATACCTCATTTTCTCAATCCGATACTGTTCCAATAATGTGGTTCTTTTTTATTAAATTGCTTCAAATTAAGCCTCTATGAAAAAAGTATTCAAGTTCGTTGGTTTTGTCTCTTTTATCGGAATCTTTTATGTTGGTTTAATAACCTATCCAAAATTGGATTTAATTTCTGGCTTTTCAGCCAAAAGTATAGCCTCGGGACATTTTATTGATAATCGTTCGCAGAAAATGATAGAAAAAGGCGACAATGACATCGATATGATTGACTTAGCCAAAAACAAAATAGAAGCTACCGGAAAATTTGCGATTGCTTCGGTTTATGGTTTGAAAGAACGAAAAGCGATTTATCGTGAAGGCTTGGGGGCCACTTTAATCAACGATGATTTTGATGTTTCAAAGCCGTATTTGGTTCCTAAAAGAACGAGATTGAATATTAATATGCCTTTTCCATACGGGAATAACGAGCCAAAAGACACTGTTTTTTCAGATGTTGATTACACTAAATTGAATGCAGCTGTTGCCAATGCTTTTGATGAAAAAGAGGCAATCAAAAAAAGAACCCGCTCCCTTTTAGTGATTTATAAAGATAAAATTATTGCCGAAAAATACGATAGCGGTTTTGATAAAAACAGTAAAATATTGGGTTGGTCGATGACAAAAAGTATTACCAGCGCCATGTTTGGAATTTTGGAAATACAAGGCAAATACGATATTTACAAACCTGCTCCAATTCCAGAATGGAAAAATGACGATCGAAAAAGTATTACTACCAATGATTTATTACACATGAATTCCGGTTTAGAATGGGAGGAGCAATACGATAAAATTTCTGATGCCACCAAAATGCTTTTCCAAGCCGAAGACATGACCCTTGTACAACGGAAAAAATCAATGGTATTCCGGACGAATACGCATTGGAATTATTCTTCGGGGACCACGAATTTGCTTTCGGGAATTTTACGGAAGCAGTTCAAAACGCATCAGGAATATTTAGATTTCTGGTACAGTGCCTTGATAGATAAAATAGGAATGTACTCGATGGTAATCGAAACGGATATGGCAGGAAATTATGTGGGTTCATCTTACGGTTGGGCTACCACACGTGATTGGTCTAAATTTGGGTTGTTGTATTTGCATAAAGGCAACTGGAATGGTGAACAAATTTTCAACGAAAGTTGGGCAAAATACACCGCAACTCCTACAAACACTTCCAATGGAAGATATGGTGCGCATTTTTGGCTCAATGCCGGCGGACACTTCCCTGATGTTCCCAGAGATATGTATTACTGCAGCGGTTTTCAAGGTCAGATGGTAGCGATTATTCCATCACTGGATTTAGTGATTGTACGAATGGGTTTGAAGGAAAATCCTAATTTTGATTTTAATGGAATGTTGCGTGGGATTGTGGAGAGTGTGAAAAAATGATTGGATAAAAAACCCTGTTAGAGTTTTAAACTCTGACAGGGTTACTATTATAACTTCTTTTTAGTGTTGATTACAAATCGAATCCCATTTTTACACCTAATTTAGTTGCAATAATCGTAGTAATTCGTTTTTTGAGTTCCGGTATTTTAATGCTTTCAATAACTGCATTGGAGAAGGCATACATTAATAACGCTTTGGCTTCTTTTTTAGGAATTCCACGCGCTTGCATGTAGAACATTGCGGTTTCGTCCAATTGTCCAATAGTACAACCATGAGAACATTTTACATCATCAGCAAAAATTTCTAGTTGCGGTTTGGCGTTGATTGTTGCTTTATCACTCAATAGTATATTATTGCTTTTCTGAAAGGCATTGGTTTTCTGGGCTTCTCTTTCTACAAAAATCTTTCCGTTGAAAACGCCCGTCGAGCGATCAGAATAGATTCCTTTATAATCTTGATGACTTTCGCAATTAGGAGTAGAGTGCTGCACTAGAGTGTAATGATCTACGTGTTGTTTCTCCCCAATTATTGTTATTCCGTTAAGATAACTTACGATTCTTTCTCCAAAATGATAAAAGTTCAAGTTGTTTCTGGTGAGGTTTCCGCCAAAACAAAACGTATTAACGGATACACTGCTTTCTTGTTTTTGAGAAACGTAGGTATTGTCAATGAGATTGGCTTCAAGCGTATCGTTTTGAATTTTATAATAATCAACGATGGCGCGTTTTTGAGCAAAAATCTCAGTCACAGAATTCGTTAATACGGGATTTTCGGTTAAGCTTTGATGCCGTTCAATAATTTGTACATGGGAATTCTCCCCTACAATAATCAAATTTCTAGGTTGAACCATTAGTGCTGCTTCATTCCCTGTAGAGAAATACATGATTTCAATAGGCTTGTCAGCTACTTTACTTTTTGGGATATTGATATACGCTCCTTCATTGGCGAAAGCCGTATTCAATGATGTTAGACTTTCCTCTTTGCTGGCAATTTGATTAAAATAAGTATCAATAACCATTTTATATTTTGGTTTGGTCAATGCCGATGACATTAAGCAAACATCAATTCCTTCGTGTGTGGTTGACGATAAATTAGAACTGAAAACACCGTCGATAAATACTACTTTGTAGGTGTCTATTTCGTGTAAGAAATATTTTTTTACATGGTTGAATTCAACTGCATTTTCCTGTTTTGAAAAAACGGTAAAGTCATTTTTCAGGATGGCGTTTAGCGATGTGTATTTCCAAGACTCCTCTTTTTTTGTTGGGAAACCTTTATTTTCGAAGTTTTTTATGGCAGCAGTTCTCACGTCATGAAGTTCAGAATGTACATCAATGCGTTCTTCGAAAGCCATAAAAGACGATAGTAATTTTTCTTTTAATTCCATTTTTATTTAAGTCTTAAAGTCGAAAGTCAAATGTCTTAAAGTCGGTATAAGCATAAAATAGCTGATTCAACTATTTTAGACTTTCGACTTTCGATTTTTAAACTTTACGACTAGATTCTAGGTATTTAATAAAACCACTTAACAATTTTGATATTTCTGTTACTGATTCTAAAAGTTTTTCAAATTCTTCTTTAGTAATATAATCTAAATCAAATGCTAAATATAATTGAGAACGAACTTCTCCGGCGGAAGCTTTAGCAACATATAAAAAGTAAATAAACTCTTTGTCTGTATTTCTCTCAAAGCCTTCAGCGCGATATTTGATGATATAGAAATTGATGCTCGCCTAATTTGTCTAGTGAAATCAAAGTCTTTCTTGAAATTTGTATTTTCGGTAACTAAGTAAACTTTTTTGTTAAAAACTCTTGCTTTTTGCCAAGAATTAATTTCTTCGAAAGAATTAAATTTTCCCATTACTTTTTTCTTTTGACTTTATGACCTTCGACTTTAGACTATTTTAATTTTAAGCTTCTTGTTCTTGTTTAATCCAGTCGTATCCTTTTTCTTCCAGTTCGTGTGCCAGTTCTTTTCCACCAGATTTTACAATTTTTCCATTGTACAATACGTGAACAAAATCAGGAACGATATAGTCTAACAATCTTTGGTAGTGTGTGATCACTACAATTGCATTTTTGTCGCTTTTTAGTTTGTTTACCCCATTTGCAACAATACGCAAGGCATCAATATCAAGTCCAGAATCAGTTTCATCAAGAATAGCCAATTTTGGTTCTAGCATTGCCATTTGGAAAATTTCATTCCTTTTTTTCTCACCACCAGAAAAACCTTCGTTTAAAGAGCGAGACAAAAATTTACGGTCAATTTCTAATAATTCTGATTTCTCCCGAATCACTTTTAGCATTTCATTAGAAGGCATTTCTTCTAATCCTTTAGCTTTACGGGTTTCGTTGATTGCTGTTCTCATGAAGTTGGTAACTGAAACTCCTGGAATTTCCACTGGATATTGGAACGAAAGAAAAACGCCTTTGTGCGCTCTTTCTTCTGGTGCCAATTCCGAAAGGTCTTCTCCGTCTAAAGTGATTTCGCCTTCGGTTACTTCGTAGTTTTCGTTTCCTGCAATGATGGAGGCTAACGTACTTTTTCCGGCACCGTTTGGTCCCATTATCGCGTGAATTTCTCCCGCTTTTACTTCAAGGTTGATTCCTTTTAATATTTCTTTGTCCCCAATGGAGGCGTGTAAATTTTTTATACTTAACATTTGTTTCTTTGTTTATTCGTAATGACCTTTTAGTGATAAAATGTCTAATATTTCAATTGTATTTTCTCGGTAACTTTATATATAATACGATGTTCTTGATTTATTCTTCTTGACCATTTTCCAGAAAGCTGGTATTTCAATTGTTCAGGCTTTCCAATTCCTTCAAAAGGATGTAGTTGAATGTCTTCTATTAAATCTGTAATTTTATTTAAAATATTTTTATTTCCAGATTTAATCCAAAAATCTAAATCTTTTCTAGCTTTAGTCGTAAATACTATTTGCATAAAGCACGTATTTCTTCCATCGTCATTTTTATCCCTTTCCCGTTTTTAATACTTTGTTCTGCTTCCAAAATTTCTTTTACAAACTCAGGGTTATATGGATTTTCTTCTTTTACAATTTCAAATCCAAGTGATTTCGCCAACGATTTTAACACTGGAAAATCTTTTTTCTTTACATTTTTTAAAATTATATCCATAATATTTAGATTTAAAAAATTACCCTACAGAACCTTCTAACGAAATTTCTAATAATTTTTGTGCTTCTACGGCGAATTCCATTGGTAACTTATTCAATACATCTTTACTGAAACCGTTTACGATTAAAGCAATAGCTTTTTCGGTTGGAATTCCACGTTGGTTGCAATAGAAAACTTGGTCTTCGCCAATTTTACTTGTCGTAGCCTCATGTTCGATTTTTGCCGATGGATTTTTGCTTTCGATATAAGGAAAGGTATGCGCGCCACAATTGTTTCCCATTAATAAGGAATCACATTGTGAAAAGTTTCTAGCGTTCTCTGCGTTTGCTGAAATGCGCACCAAACCTCTGTAACTATTTTGTGATCTTCCGGCAGAAATCCCTTTAGATATAATAGTAGATTTAGTGTTTTTACCTAGATGCACCATCTTAGTTCCTGTATCGGCTTGTTGGAAATTATTGGTCACCGCAATCGAATAAAATTCGCCGGTTGAATTGTCTCCTTTTAAAATAACCGAAGGATATTTCCATGTTATTGCAGAGCCGGTCTCCACTTGTGTCCAGGAAATTTTTGCGTTTTTCTCGCAAATTCCTCTTTTGGTTACAAAGTTGAAAACGCCGCCTTTTCCTTCTTTGTTTCCCGGATACCAGTTTTGTACGGTTGAATATTTTATTTCGGCATCGTCCAAAGCGATTAATTCTACTACTGCAGCGTGCAATTGATTTTCATCACGACTTGGAGCGGTGCAACCTTCTAAGTAAGACACATAGCTACCTTCGTCAGCAATTAATAATGTTCTTTCAAATTGTCCTGTTCCTGCTTGATTAATTCTAAAATAGGTCGAAAGTTCCATTGGACAACGAATGCCTTTTGGAATATAACAGAAAGATCCATCCGAGAAAACTGCCGAATTCAGCGCTGCATAAAAGTTGTCTTTTTGCGGTACAACTGTCCCTAAATATTTACGAACTAATTCGGGATGTTCTTTGATGGCTTCAGAAATACTCATGAAGATAATTCCTTTTTCGCCTAATGTTTTTTTGAAAGTCGTTGCTACTGAAACGGAATCCACAACGATATCCATAGCTACATTATTCATCATCTTTTGCTCATCGACAGAGATGCCTAACTTTTTGTACATTTCTAAAAGTTCCGGATCTACATCATCCAATGTTTTATTTGGATCTACCGCTTTTGGAGCTGAATAATAGGAAATAGCCTGAAAATCAGGTTTGGTATAATGCACATTTGCCCATTCTGGCTCTGTCATTTGCTCCCAAGCACGAAAAGCCTCAAGACGCCAATCAGTCATCCATTGTGGTTCTCCTTTTTTGTGCGAAATAGCACGAACGATATCTTCATTTAAACCTATAGGAAACGTTTCTGATTCTAATTCAGTGTAAAATCCGTATTCGTATTCTTTATTTTCGAGTTCGATTTTTAAGTCGTCTTCTGTATATTTGCTCATTCTGATTTAAAGATTTAAAGATTTAAAGATTCAATTATTGAATATTAAACTTTATTATTTGTGTCTAAATATTTAATAAAATTAGAAAGGTTTTGAGAAATCTCAATAGTTAAATTATAACTTTTTTGAATTTCTTCGTGATTGCAAAAACCTAACTATCTGGATAATACCAACATATTTCTAACCTCAGCACAACTGCCTTTGGAGATTTTTAAATATCTTGTAAATTGTCTATTACTGTTGTATTCTGAACCTTCGGCAATATTATTTGTAATTGAAACTACTGCTCTTTTTATTTGGTCCTTAAAACCAAATTCTTTTTCCAAGGATTTATTATTTAATAATTCAAAAACTAATTTAGTTAAGACAATACCTTTTTTATGGACATCAAATTCTTCAAATGATTTTGTCATACTATCATTAATCTTTTAATTTTTAAATTTTTCAATCTTTAAATTAAAGAGAGAAACTCTCACCGCAACCACATGTTCTATTGGCATTAGGATTATTAAAAACAAATCCTTTGCCATTTATTCCTCCTGAAAATTCTAATACTGTTCCGGCTAGGTACAGAAAGGATTTTTTTTCGACAGCAATAGTGATATCGTTGTCAATAAAAATCTTATCGTCGTCGCTTTTTGTTTTATCAAATTTTAAATCATAAGACAATCCAGAACATCCGCCGCTTTTCACACCTACTCTCACGTAGTCTATGGAGGCGTCAAAACCATCATCTTGCATTAAATCGATGATTTTTTTTCTTGCTGTGTCAGAAACTTTTATCATAGCTTATATTGATTTTGTCTAAATTAAAGACAAAGATAGTATATAAAAAGCTTTTTACATAGTTGATAACATTTTTATAACCAATACAAAAATAGAAAAAAGCTATTTTAAACAACTAAAAGCATTTGAATTCCTTAACTTTGAAACTTCTCAAAAAACACAAAAACATGAAATTATACCCCATAGAAACTGGAAACTTTAAATTAGATGGAGGTGCAATGTTTGGCGTAGTGCCAAAAACCATTTGGAACAAAACCAATCCCGCAGATGAGAATAACCTGATTGACATTGCCGCTCGTTGTTTACTAATTGAAGAGGGAAATCGATTGATTTTGATTGATACCGGAATGGGAAACAAACAATCCGATAAATTTTTTGGGTATTACTCGCTTTGGGGTACCCATTCGATGGACAACTCATTAGCTAAACACGGTTTTCATCGGGATGATGTCACGGATGTTTTTATGACGCATTTGCATTTTGACCATTGTGGGGGCAGTGTACAATGGAATAAGGGCAAAACGGGGTATGAACCGGCTTTTAAAAACGCTAAATTCTGGAGTAACGAAAATCACTGGGAATGGGCAACCAAACCAAATCCCAGAGAGAAAGCATCGTTCTTGTCTGAAAACATTTTGCCGATACAGGAAAGCGGTCAGTTGCATTTCATCCAAAGACCGGAAGGCGATTTTCTGGCAAAATCGGAATTGGGTTTTGGCATCTTCTTTGCTGATGGACATACGGAAAAGCAAATGATTCCGCACATACAATACAAGGACAAAACAATCGTTTTTTGCGCTGATTTATTGGCAACAGCCGGACACGTTCCCATTGCGTATGTCATGGGTTATGACACCAGACCTTTGTTAACGATGCCTGAAAAAGCGAAATTTCTAAATGCTGCAGCAGAAAATAATTACTATTTATTTTTAGAACATGATGCGCATAACGAAATCATAACGGTTGAAAAAACGGAAAAAGGGGTGCGTTTGAAAGAACGGTTTTCATGTGATGAAGTCTTAACGTAGTGTTAAGTATAGTTTCAGTTGTAACAAAAAAAATTATTTTAGACAAATATTTTAAAATTAACAAAAAACATTTTCGATGAATACCATTAAACCCATTTGCATTTCTGCTTTTGCTTTATTAGCATTAGCAGGTTGTGGCGCTTCAAGACAAGTTTCAAATACTTCAATTTCTGGACTGGTTGCCATAAGCGCTCCTTTGAATATTACAAAAAAAGCACCAATAACTGAAAATGACTTGAAACGTTGGAGCCATTTAGATATTGTTACTGACACGATTCCCGGAATGAGCGTAGATAAAGCGTATGCTGAATTATTGAAGGGTAAAAAAGGCGTGCCTGTTATTGTTGGGATTGTAGATTCGGGAGTGGATATTGAACATGAGGATTTAAAATCGGCACTTTGGACTAATACCAAAGAAATTCCCGGAAACGGAATTGACGATGACAAAAATGGATATATTGATGATATTCACGGTTGGAATTTTCTTGGAGATAGTACCAAAGAGAATCTGGAATACGAAAGGATTATCAAAGATAAAACCCTGGTAGATGACGTTACCTATCAAGCTGCAAAAGCGTTGAATGACAAAAAAGTGGCTGATGCTGCGGCAGGAAAAACACGTTCCGAGCAAATGTTAGCGGCTCTTATGACCAGCGATGCTACTTTAGTAAAACATTTTGGTAAGTCAGTTTATACCATTGAAGAGGTAAATGCGATTGTTTCGCAAGAACTGGAAATACAAAAGAGCAAAGCGGCTATGCAACAAATGCTTTCTTATGGATTGCCAATTGCGGAACTAAAAGTGGCTATTCAAAAACAATTAGACGATCAGGTTGCCCTTATAAACGGAGACAATCTAAAAACAGACTACCGTAAAGTGGTAGGAGATAATCCAAATGATATTACGGATACTAAATACGGAAACAATAATGTGATGGGACCAGACAAGAATGAAATTCTTCATGGGACTCACGTTGCCGGAATTGTTGCTCAAACCAGAAATAATACTTTGGGGGGTGATGGTGTGGCTAATAATGTTCAAATTCTGACCGTTCGCGCTGTGCCGGATGGAGATGAGTATGATAAAGATATTGCACTTGGAATTCGTTACGCAGTAGATAATGGAGCCAAAGTAATCAACGGAAGTTTTGGAAAAGGCTTTTCTCCTCACAAGCAATGGGTGTACGATGCTATAAAATATGCAGAGAAAAAAGACGTCTTGATTGTACATGCAGCCGGAAATGACGCAAAAGACATCGATTATGCAGACAATTTTCCAAATGACTCTGAGGATAAAATAACAGAGTTTGCAGATAATTTTATCACAATTGGGGCTTTAAATTTTGAATATGGAAACAAAGTGGTGGCTCGTTTTTCTAACATTGGAAAAATTAATGTAGATGTTTTTGCGCCTGGC
This sequence comes from Flavobacterium sp. GSP6, assembly GCF_003984855.1. NCBI lineage: Bacteria > Pseudomonadati > Bacteroidota > Flavobacteriia > Flavobacteriales > Flavobacteriaceae > Flavobacterium > Flavobacterium sp. GSP6. The sequence continues at coordinate 94,297 of NZ_RYDO01000001.1, read as the reverse complement.
GTAAAAATCTATGCTACAACTCCAAACGATACTTATAAATACTTGCAAGGAACTTCAATGGCTGCGCCAAACGTTGCCGGAGTAGCGGCTTTGATCCGTTCGTATTACCCAAAATTATCCGCGCAACAAGTAAAACACATCTTGATGGATTCCGGAATTGCAATTACAACAGCTGTTATTGTGGGAGGAAAACCAAATGACACGCGTCCCTTTTCGGCACTTTCTAAATCTGGTAAAATAGTAAATGCATACAATGCTTTACTCATGGCAGAAAAAATGTCTAAAAAATAATATTTTAAGAATTTAGTACTTGGAAGGGCAGTTTGTCCTTCCATTTTTATTTAAACCTACCTATGAAAAAATTACTTTTATTTTCTTTTGTTGTTTTTGGTCTCGGAACTGTTTTTGCCCAAAACTCCTCGTATTGGCAACAACATGTCGATTACAAAATGGATGTTACCTTGGATGTAAAAACATACCAGTACACCGGGAAGCAGGAATTGGTATACACCAATAATTCTTCGGATACTTTGAGAAAAGTATATTATCACCTATTTAATAATGCCTTTCAGCCCGGAAGCGAAATGGATGCCAGAATCCAAAGTATCAAAGATCCTGACGGCAGAATGGTCACCAAAATAAAAGTAGACGGTAAAGAAGTGAAGGAAAGCCGCATTAAAAACCTGAAACCAAATGAAATTGGTTTTTTGCGAATTTCTAATTTTAAACAAGATGGAGCAGTTGCTACTGCAAAAGAGGTTGGAACTATTCTTGAAGTGACTTTGGCCAAGCCAATATTACCGAATACTAAAACTACATTTACATTAGATTTTGAGGGTCAGGTTCCCATTCAGATTCGTCGTTCCGGAAGAAATAATGCTGAAGGTGTAGCATTATCTATGTCGCAATGGTATCCAAAAATGGCTGAATTTGATTTTGAAGGTTGGCACGCAGATCCTTACATTGCCAGAGAATTTCATGGTGTTTGGGGAAATTTTGACGTGAATATTACTATTGACAAGGATTACGTTTTAGGCGGTACCGGTTATTTACAAAACAAAAATGAAATTGGTCACGGCTATCAAGACCAAGGTGTTGTTGTGTCTGTTCCAAAGAAAACAAAAATGTTGACTTGGCATTTTAATGCACCAATGGTTCATGATTTTACATGGGCTGCTGATCCAGATTACATTCACGATGTAGTAAAAGGGCCTAACGGTGTTGATTTGCATTTTTTGTATAAAAACAACCCTAAATACATTCAAAACTGGAAAAACCTGCAACCAAAAACGGTCCAGTTAATGGAAATTTACAACAAAACGGTAGGGGATTATCCGTACAAACAATATTCTGTGATTCAGGGTGGCGATGGTGGTATGGAATATGCCATGTGTACACTGATTTTAGGACAAGGTAGTTTTGAAGGATTGCTTGGAGTAACTGCACACGAAATGGCGCACTCTTGGTTCCAACATGTTTTGGCTTCCAATGAATCAAAACACGGATGGATGGACGAAGGTTTTACCTCATTTCTGGAAGATTTTGGACTGAATGAAATTGCAAATAAAAAAGTAGAAAACCCTTATACAGGAGCCTATACCGGTTATTTTTCTATGGCAAATTCGGGAAAAGAATTACCACAAGGAACGCATGCAGATCGTTTTGATGAAAACAGAGTCTACAGCATCACATCGTATAGTAAAGGGGAAATTTTCTTGACTCAATTGATGTATTTGATTGGAAAAGATAATGTCATGAAAACATTGAAGAAATATTACAGCGATTTTAAATTCAAGCACCCTACGCCAAATGACATTAAAAGATCTGCAGAACGAATTTCTGGAGCAAATCTCGATTGGTACTTAGTGGATTGGACAGAAACCACCAATACTATTGATTATGGTATTAAGGATATAAAAGAAAATGGAGACAAAACAACCGTTACTTTAGAAAGAATTGGTAGAATGCCAATGCCAATTGATTTATTAGTGGAGTACACAGATGGAACAACGGAAAGTTTCTACATTCCGTTGCGCATGATGAGTTTCGAAAAAGAAAATCCAAATCCCGCCATAAAAAGAACGGTTTTGAATGATTGGGCGTGGGCGTACCCAACCTTTGAATTTGATATTTCTAAATCGAAAACTTCCATCAAAAAAATTACCATTGACCCAAGCGGATTAATGGCTGATTTGAAAAAGGAAAACAATACGTACGAGATAAAGTAACTACTATTGAAACGTTATAAAAAAAGTCTAGTTCAACAACTAGACTTTTTTTTGGTTTATATTGTTAAATGATTTACTTCAAATGCTCCAACATATCGACAGTCATCGTTTCTAAATTAAATTCATGTTTCCATCCCCAGTCCTTTCTAGCCTCAGCGTCATCAATACTCGCTGGCCAGCTATCGGCTATTTTTTGACGGAAGTCCGGCTCATAAGTGATCGTAAACTCAGGAATATGTTTCTGGATTTCGGCAGCAATCTGCGTTGGTGTAAAGCTCATTGCCGCCAAATTATACGAAGAATGAATTTTTATTTGTTCTACCGGCGCTTGCATAATTTGAATCGTCGCAGCAATCGCATCGTCCATGTACATCATGGGCATTTTAGTTTTGAAGGATAAAAAGCATTCGTATGTTTTATCCGAAATCGCCTTGTGAAAAATATCTACCGCATAATCCGTTGTACCGCCACCAGGAGGCGATGACCAGCTAATTAAACCAGGATAACGAATGCTTCTTACATCTACACCAAAAATATTATGGTAGTATTCGCACCATCTTTCGCCAGCTTGTTTACTGATTCCGTACACCGTTGAAGGTTCCATGATTGTGTATTGCGGCGTATTTTCTCTGGGTGTTGTTGGACCAAAAACAGCAATACTCGAAGGCCAGAATATTTTTTTTATTTTTCCGGCTTTCGCCAAATTTAAAACATGAAATAACGAATTCATATTCAAATCCCAAGCAAAAGCTGGGTTTTTTTCTGCTGTAGCTGATAAAAGTGCTGCCATCAAATAGACCTCGTCAATCTGATGCAATTCCACCAGATGTTCAATTTGATTGAAATCCAAGGCATTTACCACTTCAAATGGACCGGAATTGACAACGTCAATATTTAACTTTCGAATATCCGAAGCAATTACATTTTCTGTTCCGTATATTTTTCGTAATTTTTGGGTAAGTTCCGTTCCTATCTGGCCGCAAGCGCCAATAATTAATATTTTAGTACTCATTTTTGTCTGTTTTAAAAAACAAAGATAACGTTTTCGTAAATAACATAATTTTGATAAAAAATACTGTTAAATTCTTAAAGTTGTAATTAAAAACAAGCTATGTTTCTTAATTTTATAGGTTTTAAATATAAAATCTGCTTTAGGGATATTAGATAGTTATTCCGATGCCGTAATTCGTAATTGTAAATTTACTTTGTAACTTTGCACCTAAATTAATGGCGATTTTTAAACGAGCATAATGGGTTTTCGTTTGCAAAAGTAAGAGCGTATAGCGATTGCATTCAGCCAGTAAAAAACAACAAATTGCCACACATGAAATATAAAACAGCAATCTTCTTTGCTCTTGCTTTGCTCTTGTTTTCCTGTCAGGATAATAATCAAAAACGCCTTTCCGAAAATAAAAAAGAGATGCAGCGAAGAGAAATTATTTTTAAAAACATAGAGAAGGGTTGGGTTTTTTATGATACTCCAGTTACGGAGGCTTCTGAAAAAAGTTTGGCTACTTGGAATGCCTGGCGTATTTTTTTGGCTGAATTAGCGCTGAAACCCAGAAAATCAATTAAAGCGTTCCAACAAAAATCAAAAGCACTTTCTAAAAAAGTAATGGATTTAAACGAAAATATCCCTTATGAATACAGTAAACCTCAAATAAAAAGCAGAATTTCGACCTTAATTACTAAGGTACGATTGTTGGATTTATTTATTAATTTAGATGCTATTCCAGATAAAAAAGTAACGCAGCTAGTGTCAGAAATCAATTTAGAATTGGTTTCGCTTCAAAGACAGATGGACAAAATCATAGAGAAAAGTAAGATTCCCATCGAGGAAGGGGAATCTGAGTTAATGAAAATGATGGATACCACAAGAGCCATTCCCAATACACCGATAATCGACCCAAATATTCCACGCGTTGAGTAAAACAGCCTTATACAATACCTACGATAATTCGCCAAAAACCCAGCAAATCGTTGCTCGTTTATTAGAAAACAAGCAAATCAAAATACAGCTGTCGGGACTTTTGGGCTCCGCACTTTCATTTGTAATTCGATCCGTTTTTAAGAAAGCCGAACTTCCTCTTCTAATTGTTCTAAACAATAAAGAAGAAGCAGCGTATTACTTGAACGATCTGGAACAAATGATTGGCGAACAAGATGTACTCTTTTATCCTGGTTCATTTCGCCGCCCGTACGAAATTGAAGACACGGATAATGCGAATGTTTTGCTTCGCGCCGAAGTCCTCAACCGGATCAATTCCCGCAAGAAATCAGCCGTTATTGTCACCTATCCCGAAGCCTTATTCGAGAAAGTGGTCACCCGGAAAGAATTAGATAAAAACACGTTGAAGGTTGCTGTTGGTGACAAAATTTCTATCGATTTTATCAATGAAGTATTGTTCGAATACGAGTTCAAAAGAGTCGATTTTATTACTGAACCCGGAGAATTTTCGGTTCGTGGTGGCATTGTCGACGTCTTTTCGTTTTCGAATGATAATCCGTACCGAATTGAGTTTTTTGGAGATGAAGTGGAGAGCATTCGTACCTTTGATGTTGCGACCCAATTGTCAATGGTACAACAGAAGAAAATTACGATAATCCCTAATGTGGAAAACAAAGTTTTTCAGGAAAACAGAGAAAGTTTCTTGGATTATATTTCAGAGAAAACGGTGATTTTCATCCAGAATACTGAAGATTTTTTATCACAATTAGACAAGCAATTTGGCAAAGCCGAAGAAGCTTTCGCAAAATTATCGCAAGAAATAAAGCGGTCATCCCCGGAGCAATTGTTCTTGAATCAAGCCGAATTTATAAAACGAGCCTTGGATTTCTCGATTGTAGAATTGAGTTCAAAACCTATTTTTAGAACCACCAAAAAATTCGAATTTCACATTCAACCACAGCCGTCGTTCAACAAACAATTTGATTTGTTGTTGAATAATCTGAATGAAAATCATTTCAATGGATACAAGAATCATTTATTTTGTTCTAATGAGGCTCAAGCCAAACGATTTCATGATATTTTCAAAACTTTGGATGAAGCCAATTCTGAGAATATCCGCAAGCAGTATCACACGGTTGTTTTGCCTTTGTACCAAGGATTTATTGATGAGGAAAACCAAATTACCTGTTACACTGACCATCAGATTTTTGAACGGTATCATAAATTCAATATTAAAAACGGTTATTCGAAAAAGCAGAATATCACGTTAAAAGAACTGACGACCTTAGCTGTTGGGGATTATGTGACGCATATCGATCACGGAATTGGACGATTTGGAGGACTGCAAAAAATACAAGTCGAAGGCAAAACGCAAGAAGCCATCAAGCTCGTGTATGCCGATAATGATATTGTGTATGTGAGTATTCATTCGCTGCACAAAATTTCAAAATACAACGGAAAAGACGGAACGCCACCCAAAATTTACAAATTGGGTTCGAACGCCTGGAAGATTTTAAAACAAAAAACCAAGGCGCGTGTCAAACATATTGCCTTCAATTTGATTCAGTTGTATGCCAAAAGAAGACTCGAAAAAGGATTCCAGTTTGCGCCCGACAGTTATTTACAAAATGAACTGGAAAGTTCGTTCATTTATGAAGATACGCCGGACCAAACTAAATCAACGGCAGAAGTAAAAGCGGATATGGAAAGTGACCGTCCAATGGATCGCTTGGTTTGTGGTGATGTAGGTTTTGGTAAAACTGAAGTCGCTATTCGTGCGGCTTTCAAAGCTGTGGATAATAGCAAACAAGTGGCGATATTAGTTCCTACAACTATTTTGGCATACCAGCATTACCGTACTTTTACGGAACGATTGAAAGATATGCCAGTTTCCGTTGGCTATTTAAACCGTTTTAGAACTGCCAAACAAAAAGCAGAAACCTTAAAATTACTAGCCGAAGGGAAACTCGATATTGTGATAGGAACACACCAACTGGTCAACAAAAATGTAGTTTTTAAAGACCTTGGATTGTTGATTGTGGATGAGGAACAAAAATTCGGAGTTAATGTAAAAGACAAACTGAAAACCATAGCTGCCAATGTTGATACACTGACATTGACCGCAACTCCAATACCACGAACATTACAATTTTCGTTGATGGCAGCGCGTGATTTATCCGTAATTACAACTCCACCGCCCAATCGTTATCCTATTGAAACCAATGTAGTCGGTTTTAGCGAAGAGTTGATTCGGGATGCGATTTCGTATGAAATTCAGCGTAACGGACAGGTGTTTTTCATCAATAACAGAATAGAAAACATCAAAGAAGTGGCCGGAATGATCCAGCGTTTGGTACCCAATGCCAAAGTTGGAATTGGTCACGGCCAAATGGAAGGACGAAAACTGGAGGAATTAATGTTGGCTTTTATGAACGGAGAATTTGATGTTTTGGTGGCCACGACCATCATCGAAAGCGGTTTGGATGTTCCTAATGCGAACACGATTTTCATCAATAATGCGAATAATTTTGGATTGTCTGATTTACATCAAATGCGCGGTCGTGTAGGACGTAGCAACAAGAAAGCGTTTTGTTATTTTATTTGCCCGCCGTATTCCGCAATGACAGACGATGCTAGAAAACGAATTCAGGCTTTGGAACAATTTAGTGAATTGGGAAGTGGATTTAATATTGCGATGAAAGATCTTGAGATTCGTGGTGCCGGAGATTTATTGGGCGGTGAACAAAGCGGTTTTATCAACGAAATTGGTTTTGATACGTACCAAAAAATTATGAATGAAGCCCTTGATGAATTGAAAGAAAATGAATTCAAGGATTTGTATCCGGAGGAAAATAATTTGGAAACCAAAGAATATGTCAAGGACCTTCAAATCGACACTGATTTTGAGTTATTATTTTCGGATGAATACATCAATAATGTATCGGAACGATTGAGTTTGTACAATGAATTAGGCGCTGTAAAAAACGAAGAAGAACTCATCATTTTCCAAAATAAATTGATTGATCGTTTTGGCCCAATGCCGCCACGTGCCAAAGCATTAATGAACAGTATTCGTATCAAATGGATCGCTACCCGCATTGGAATTGAAAAATTAGTAATGAAACAAGGCAAGATGATTGGGTATTTCATTTCGGATCAACAATCCGATTATTACCAATCGAAACGTTTTAATCAAGTCCTACTGTTTGTGCAAAAAAACAGTTCTATTTGTAAAATGAAAGAAAAACAAACGCCGGCTGGTTTGCGATTACTGTTGACTTTTGACAATGTAAAGTACACCAGGAGAGCTTTGGAATTGATGGAGCTATTGGGCGGGGAATAAGACATTTCTAAAGCTTCCAGCCTTCAAAAGGCTGGAAGCTTTTAAACTTACTCCATAAGCAATCCTTCGATTTCATCCAAATTTGGATTACTAGAATGATAGTATTTAAAATTTCCTAAATCATGAAAATATTCTATTACCTTTTCTCTTTGTAATTTTGTCTTCTTGTTTGAGATAACTGTTCCATAAGAAGTCCAAGGGTATTCTATGATGTGTTCTGCAAACTTATGATGAACCGGATTATTGTGGATATAAAAAACAAGTTTTTGAAAGTAAGTTTCCGAATCAACCACTTTTCGCCTAAAGTTTTTCTCAAATAAACTACCGGTCCTTTTATATCGTTTATTCATCGCTAAAGTATAAGCGTTGAATAAATTAGAAAACTGTTTTGAAGCGCTAACCATTTTTGGTTTATCAGTTGAAGAATATTCTAATTTGGTAACATCAATTTCTTCGGTTTCTTTGATGTAAACTAGAATGTGAAAATGATTTTTCATCAAACACCAAGCGTAAGTTTCTGCTATCGGGTCAATGTATTTCTCGTATAACCTCAAAAAATGTTTGTAGTTTTCAATTTCATGAAATAAATCAATTCCATTATTGCCTCTATTATAAATATGATAATATTTACCGTTTTCAAGAGGAATTGGATTCATAATGTATTTTTTAGTTTTAAAACTTCTTCCCTCTTAAAGCTTCCAGCCTTCAAAAGGCTGGAAGCTTTGTTAATTCTTCAAATCCTTAATTACTTTGAAAGCCACATCTACTTGTTCTTCACTTACTAAAATAGTGAATTCATTAGAAGTCGAAATTACTTCGTTTATGATGATTCCTTCCCAAGCCAAACGCTGGAAAATAAAATAGTAAATCCCAGGAACAACGATGTTTTCTTTCGGTAATTTCACGGTAATCGAAGCCAGATTATCCAGTTTTTGAATTAATTTCTCAGAAGCAAAATGCTTGTCAACCAAATTGTTGATGCTGTTGCTGACCACAATATTTGTTTCATTCACACCTCTGGACGAAGTGTAAAAAATATCCGGCAGCGTATTAATATCGGTAATTAAATCTGCTTGTTTATTTAAAACAGTGTCAGAAGCAGCAAATGTATAATCCGTCAAAGCAGAACGAACGGTAATTTCCCCAATATTTTTAATTACTTTATTGATCTTGTGATTCAGTCTGAAATCCAGTTCTTCAGTGAGTCTTTTTAAAGCCATAACCACTGCGCCTTGTTTTACTTCCTTGCCAAATTCACTTTCTAATTCAGTCATTATATTCCGGGATAATGAGGTCAGATTAATGATCCCTAATGATAACGCATTCAACAAAAATGGCTTTGTTTTGATGTAGTTCTCTACAATGGAAGAAACAGTTTTCATAATTTAATTTTTTTAGTGGTTGTAAATATACGCGTAGTCAGTGTGTACATATAACGCAAATGTAAATAAAAAAACAATTTGTTACAAATATAACATTAAAAAAACGAATTAAAAATGATAAAACGCATCGATAAGATGCTCAATGACATAAGATTTCCCTTCTTTATGTATTGCAATAATGTCAAAACGGACTTCTATATCTAAATTTCTTTCGTTTACAAATGCGTCTACTGCTTTGACAAGGAGCTGGATTTTTTTTGGTTTTACAAAATCTTGTGGTAAGCCAAATTCTAATGAGGAACGCGTTTTGACTTCAACAACAGCAAGTGTGTTTCCTTTTTGGGCGAGAATATCTATTTCGGCTTTTTGGAAGGTCCAATTGGTTTGCAAAATCGTGTAGCCGTCTTTCCGTAGAAATTCGACTGCCATTTCTTCTCCTAGTTTTCCAAGTTCATTATGTGCAGCCATAAAAAAGTTTTCAGTTAATAAACCTGTGAAATTAATTCCTACAATTCAGAATGGTAATTTATAACCAAAAACCCAAAATGATATGTAATATTACAAACAATTATCCTGAGTCTATTTCCGTTTAGTCTCTCCCTCCTTCGGAGGGAGCCGGAGGGAGGATTTCTTTATTCAAAAACTAGTGTGCTGCTTTTCTCGCTGACATTGATCGTTACAGTATTGCCTAAAATTAAGGCTCTGTTATCTTGTATGTGTCCCGCCGGGAAATTATACAAAATAGGAATAGAGTATTTTTTGGTTACATCCTCGATAATTTCGATGGCATTTTTCCCCCACGGAATATCATTATCCTTCATCTTTGTCATCGAACCTACCACAATTCCCTTGACGCTTTCCAGGCAACCATTTCGTTTTAAATTCATCATCATGCGGTCAATGTGATACAAATATTCGTCTAAATCTTCTAGAAACAAGATTTTATCGGAACAATCAATCGCGGAGGGTGAACCCAACAAACTGTATAGAATGGATAAATTCCCACCCACTAATTCTCCGGTAGCTTTCCCGGGTCTATTCATTACAAAAGGCGTTATATTGTAGGATAGTTTTTCACCAAATAAAGCAGTCCGCATAGTTTTTATAGCTTCAGGAGTGGCTCTTGGAGCGGTTATCGGCATGATTCCGTGAATGGATTTGAAACCCATAGTGTTCAAGTGATTGTGTAAAACAGTCACATCACTAAAGCCAATAATCCATTTCGGATTTTTTCTGAACGCAGTAAAATCTAACAAATCAATCATACGCACGGTTCCGTATCCGCCTTTTACGCACCAAATGGCTTTGATGTTTGGATTGTCCAGTTGCTGCTGAAAATCAGTTGCTCGCTGTTCGTCAGTCCCGGCTAATTGGTTGTTGTCTAAACCTATTGTGCTGCCTATGACCACTTCCAGGCCCCAACTGTGCAGCAAATCAATAGCTGGTTTCAAGTTATCATCTGTGTTTTTTCGGGCTGTTGCCAAAATAGCTACGGTATCTCCTTTTTGTAAACTAGGGGGTGTAATCATATTGTATTGGGCTTGACTGTTGAAAGATTGTAACACAAAAATAAGCAATAGCAATTGATATAAAATAGAATAACGGGATGTAAAAGTAAATTGATTTTGATTCATGCGGTATTGCTTTTCTGAGAAATTCTAATGATAAAGGCGTTAAATGACAAAAACAAAGATAGACATTTAGAAAATAATTCTAAGTTCACACTCAAATGACTATTTTTACAATAACCAGATTCTAAAAGGGATCTCAGCAACAGCGGTAAATAAATGATATTTATGAGAATTACGTACTGGATTCCTATTCTTTTTTTATTCTTTCCAATTGCAAAAAATACTGCGCAACCAAAAAAATATGTTATTCATACCGTTGCGTTTTATAATTTTGAAAATCTTTTTGACACCATAAACGATCCGGATACTTTTGACGAAGAGTGGACTCCAAAAGGGTTGCAACGCTGGAATTATGGGAAGTACCAAAAAAAATTGGAAAACTTAGCCCGAGTGTTAGCTGAAATTGGTTCAGCTGAAAACACGGATTCGCCCACATTTATTGGCGGTTGTGAAATAGAAAACAGAGGCGTTTTAGAAGATTTAGTAAAACAGCCCAAACTTATTGATAAAGACTACGGAATCATCCATTTTGATTCACCAGACAAAAGAGGAATTGACGTGGCGCTGTTGTATCAAAAAAAGAAATTTCAGCCCACGAGTTATAGTAACATTCCGTTGTACATTTATAAAGAAGGAACCACCACAAACGAAAATTCTAAAGCCAATTCCGAAGAAAAAACAGATGACGAATTGCAAATAAGCACCAAAAATTATCGGGTTTACACACGAGATCAGCTATTGGTAACCGGATTTCTGGACGGAGAGGAAATCAATATCATAGTCAATCACTGGCCGTCGCGTTCTGGCGGCGAGAAAAAATCAAGTCCGTTCCGGGAAGCCGCTGGAGCATTAAACCGAAAAATAATCGATTCTTTGCAACGCATAAATCCAGAAGCAAAAGTGATTACTTTAGGTGATTTGAATGACGGACCATATAATAGAAGTGTCAAATTTGGGCTTGGCGCCAAAGCAAAAAAAGCAGACGTGCTACCGTTTGGGATTTATAATCCCTTCGAGGAAATGGCCAAGAAAGGATTTGGAACTATCGCATTTCGTGATGCATGGGATATTTTTGACCAAATAATGGTTTCCGAAACCTTACTGCAATCAGACTATTCTAGCTTTCGGTATTGGAAAGCCGGAATTTACAACAAATCTTTTTTGATACAAACCAGCGGACAATACAAAGGCTATCCGTTGCGGCATTCCCCCACCGAAATAGGATTTAGCGACCATTTTCCCGTGTATATTTATTTGATTAAGGAAAAACGGAACTAAAGTGCTTGTACTTTTGGAGAGAATTAGTAGGTTCTATCATTTAAAATCTTAGTACCTTAGTACCTTAAAAACTTTGACCTTCAGAAAAAATGGCAATTGCAAAACCTTTCAACCTCAATAAATGGATTGACGAAAACCGTCATCTGCTGAAACCACCCGTTGGTAATAAAAATTTATACACGGAATCCGGTGATTATATCGTCATGGTTGTTGCCGGCCCAAATGCCAGGAAAGACTACCATTACAACGAAACTGAAGAATTGTTTTACCAGCTTGAAGGCTCCATCAAAGTGATTATTCAAGAAGATGGGGAACGCAAAGAAATGGAATTACACGCCGGTGATATGTATCTTCATCCTGCTAAAATCCCTCATTCTCCGGTGCGTTCCGAGGGTTCTATAGGACTTGTCATCGAAAGAAAAAGAGCTGGAAAAGGATTCACGGACGGATTGCTTTGGTTTTGTGATACTTGTAATCATAAGCTGCACGAAGTCTATTTTGAACTTCATAATATCGAGAAAGATTTCCTGCCTCATTTTGAACAGTTCTATACTTCTACAAAGATGCGAACCTGTGAAAAATGTGGAACCATAATGGAAACCGACACCAGATTTGTAGCCAAAAAATAATTTTAAGTCGCTGCTTAGCATCAGTTCGCTTCCTTCATGTCCCAATATTTCTGAAAATTATATGTTTTTGGCAGCAAAAAACAAAATATTTTTTAGGATAAGAACAGCTCGCGACTTGTCTGTACTACGGAGAAATTGTTTGTATTTTTTGGAGCTATTTCCCGCTATTCGTTGCAATCCACGCCCAAAAGCGTGGGATTTCCACTGCTATCGGGGCTAGGGGATTTGGTATTTTCAGTCACAGCAGAGCCAAAAGCATAAATATTTTTAACATTATGACTTTTGCATAATGTTAAAAATTCCGCTAATCTCATTTGTATAGACTCTTTCATTTTCATAAAGTTAAGATAGTTTATTTTTTTAAAAGATATTTTCTGTTTTATAGATAACAAATCCAGAAAGAGTGGTCTCTTTTATATCTTTGTAACGGTAATTAACAAAGTTTCTACATTATGGCAAAAGGACCCGAAAAAAACACCAAAAATAAGGCGTTGCATACCAAATTGCTCAATCGGAAAAAGACCAAACTTCAAGAAGAAAAAAAAGAAAAAGCGATGCGTTTGAAAGCGTTGGTTACCAAAATGAATCAGAAAAAGCGTAGTGACGAATCTGATGTCAGTTAAATGGTTGCGCTAATCAATCGGTGCTAATCTGTGGCTAAAAAAACATTTCGATTCTTCACTATTTTGCCCGAAATTTGCAGCACATATTCAAATACAAAACCTATGGAATTCGGTAGAATAATTATTTCAGAAACAGCAATGAACAGTGGAAATCTCCAAGATGTAATTCACTCTAATATATCGGTAATCAACTTAATGCGTGAGGAAGGCGTGAACGATGATTTGATTCACGAAGATGCCATAATGAGTTATTATTTAGACTATTACACGTCGCAATATACTGAAGGAAATTTTGCTCAATTTGTTCACAATTCGGGTTGGGATAAAGAACTAAACGAATTGATCGAAGAAGGTTTGGCTTTGATTGGTGCTGAAAAGCACTTGGAATTGTTTCAACAACAATCCAAAAAAGTGAAATTAATTAGCAGTGTCAAGCTGAATAAATTCCTGAAAGGAAAACTCGAAGGCGTAAATCCTACTCGAGATTTGCTTAACAACGACACTTTTTTCGAAATTGAAGAAAACTTGATTACGTTGAATGCTACTTTCTTAAAAACACACCCAGATTTTGAAGTTCTTTCTGTAGATGATATGTTTGCAACCTTAGAAGAATTTGTGGGACATGAGATTAAAAGGGAGTAGTTATTTTACATAGAAAAAGTACAAATAAACGTGGAGAGAGTTAAAGTATAACGTAGCGAATCTCTGTGTTTTACATTTGTGTTTTTCTATGAAGTAACTTAAAGCATTCCATTCTTAATCTATCAAGACACAATCGCTTTGGTGTGAAATTTATAGTTGTTGTATTCTATTTCTAAGATGTAGATTCCAGATGCCAAGGTATTATCTGGCGAAAATGTTAAGGTATTTCCATATACTTTGAACGATTTTTGGAAGACTTTTGTTCCTTGAATCGTAAACAACTGCACATTTATGTAATCACTTAAACTGTCTTTAAAATTAATATTGATAGTATTGTTTATAATTGGATTTGGATAAACAACAAAAAAGTGCTCATTTTCATAAGAAACGGTGTCTAAAGTTGCAGTTTTGAACAGGGCTAATTTTGTAAAAGTGCCACCCAAAACTTCCGCAGTTTGTGCTTCACTCATACACAACCAATCTTGCATAATCGAAGAATAAATTTGTCTAAAGTCAAATTGCATCGCAATCTGGTCTGAAACGGTTGGGTTTAAAGGTATGTTTGGTGAGGTTCCCATCATTCCTGAAACTGGATTTTGAGCGGTTATAGCACTAGATCCAGTATTCAAGGCGGCTCCAAAGAAAATTACAGGCGCTCCAGCTCCATGATCGGTACCAAGGCTACCGTTGCTTTTAATTCTTCGACCAAATTCGCTAAAAGTCATTCCTGTTACTAAATTTGATTTCCCCATAAGCTCTAAATCTTGTTGAAATGCATGTATTGCCTGCGATAAAATACTGAGATTTGTAGCATGAGCACCTTTGGTCTTATCAGCAGCATCCACTTGACCACTGTGTAAATCAGATGTATTAGGGTGATTGACAATGTAAATAGGAGTTTGTAATCCGCCGTTGATTAATTTAGCAACAATTTTTAATTGATCACCTAGTTTATTAGCACTGGGATATGTTGCGGTTTGTGACTGAGCAGTGTTAAAAGCAGTTTGTATTGCAGTGCGATACACATTGCTTTGGTCTTTCATTAAACGTAAAAAAGTCAACTCCGTTCCGTAATCAGAATTAGGTGCGGGATCCGTAATTTGATTAATAACGTTCAAAAGTGCATTTGGATCCGGAGCATTATAACCCATATTAATAGTAGGTCCTTGTAAAGAAAAAGGCAAAGTAGAACCTATTTGAATAGCCAATGGATCAGGCATGGCGCTATTAGGATAACCAATAGGGAAATTAGGATATATGGTATCTAGCGATCGTCCTAGCCAGCCATCATCAAGGGTTTGATTGCTATTAGAAGCTGTAAACCAAATATCAGTTGCTCTAAAATGACTGAAACTTGGATTGGGATAGGAAACCCCTTGAATAATCATTAATTTGCCATTATCATGCAAAGTTTTCATTTCAGACATTGCAGGGTGTATGCCAGTAGTGGTATTATTGGCCAGTGGCAGAACAGAATTTTGGTTCATCAATATATTCGAACGTGCGTTATTTAAATTTGTCCATTTATCTAAAGGGAAAACGGTATTTAACCCATCGTTACCGCCATTCATTTGAATGATAACCAAAATTTTCCCGCAATTTACCGCTGCGTTTGCCAAAACATCTAATGCATTACTTTCAATTGAAGCTGACGCCATTACAGGAATTCCATTCAAAGCTAAAGGGATGGAGGCTAATGCACTTGTTTTTATAAAACTTCTTCTTTTCATAACTTCAAAAGATTACATTAATTGGTATTCAGCAAGTTGAGTAAGAGTCACAAGCAAGGATTTAAGTCGAGATTTCACAATGTTTCTATTGGTTGTATTTGACGTGTCATTTAGGTAAAGTGTCCAAGCTGAGGTCCAGTAATCATTGCTTGTTTGATTGGAAAGTAGCGATTGAATTTTTATTTGCTCTTTTTGTGTACTACTAATATCAATGGGCAGTAAGTACTGTATAGATTCAGCAACTAATAAATCTGGATTAGCACAAATAGCAGGACTAAATTGTTGAATAAAACCTATTATATCTACTTCTATCCGAGTTGTGAGCAAGTTGTAAGTAAGATTGTAACCGTTGAAAATTTTATTTAAGAAATCGAATCTTTTTTGAGTGGTACTGGAATTGATCCAATATTCATGAAAAGACGGATTTTGATAAAAAGCAACCCAACCGGAAACATTTGGAATTTTCCCCATAGTTTGTTCTAAACCGCTCAAAACAGTATTGTTGAAGTAACTCCAAACTCTGTATTGTGCTTCAAAATTAGTTGCGTCTGTAACCGTATAATTCAAGTTAAAAGTCCGCAAACTACCAATGACCAGATCAAAAGGCGATTTAATGTAAACGCCTCTATTGGCCATATCATAAAAATGTTGGCTTTTGAAAAGTTGGTTTAATACCGGTGCGATTTCCCAATTGTTAGCTACAAATGTTTGTGCTAATGGTTTAATGATGTTTGACTCTATTGTGGCATCGATATCGTAATAGATAAAATAGCGATATAATCGGCGGCAAATATATTCTGAAACTACTTGTGATTTAGTGAAAATCATATCAATCAAAGCATCTAACTCTGAAGCACCAGCATTGCTAATAACGATATTGTTAAAAAACGAGGAGAACTGCTTATTGCTCGTATCATGAAAATTGGTGTCAAAATTAGTGCTGGGTGTTGCTGTATTTAAATTTACAACTCTCCATCCTGTTAAAACTTTTGCTGCTTGTAACACATCAGCTTCAGTATACTGGCTTAATGGGTCTTTTCCTAGAGTAAAAAGCTCCATAAGCTCTCGTGCAAAATTCTCGTCTGGAGATGTTTTTGTGTTGGCTTGATTATTTAAATAGTACATCATAGCGGGCTGTGTAGCCATTTTTCTGATCAGTGTTTTGTAATTTCCAAGCGGATTATCTCGAAACATTTTCATGTAGGAGTACAATATGCGACATGAATTACTGCCCGCATACGAAAATGGTGTACTGCGTACGGTGTCAAAATCTACTGGAATAAAATGATACCAAAACCAAGTCATTTTTTCCTTAATAGTCAAATTTTGATTACAAGCTAAACCAAAATTCCACTGTGATAATGAATCTATTCTTCTCGAGTTAGTGGTATTGGTTCCCGCAGGCAATGGGTCATTTGTCCAGTCAGCTCCGTAGGGCAAGTTGCTCTCATCTGGAGAATAATTATTGTATGAATTTACGGGAGGCGCAGGCGCAGTAGTGCTGATGTTCAACACGGCATTGACTGCATTTGTCATATTTAAAGCGAGTAACACATCAACATCGGCTTTTCTAAAACCATAACCAGTACGTTTTAGCAAATGCAGTACTTCTTGCTTGCCCCAACTACCGCTGTAGGGATTTAATCCACTGTTAACAGGAACTACTCTATCGGTAAAAGCCGATTTTGTAGCGCTTTTAACGCTTTGATATCTTCTGCCTGTAAATATTTTTCGGGAATATTTTTCAAATAATGGATCTTTGGTATCCTGATTAATTTTTAATTTATTTAGTATTAAATTAAATAAATTTCTACGGTTAATAGTATTACTCATAACGATTTCAAATTTGATTTGTACAATCGACTCCCTACTACTTTATTATTTTCTAATAAGTAAAAATAGCTACTCAAAATTATGTTTTTTTACAATACGTTCAACGTGCTATAAATGTTGTACTTAAATAATGTATTGTTCAAATTGCTGCAAAAATTTATAATCGGGTCATTAAAACTACACAAAAAACTTTCTCGATTATTTATTTTATTTAAATCTATAGGCGCGCAAAAAATGGCGGTGCAATTCCCCTTTTTAATTCGATTTTTGATAAAATTTTTATCTCATACTACCAAACATTTCCCTAAATTTGCTTCCATTAATATATAAGTTAGCGTTAAAAAAATCAAGCTATGTTACAAATCGCATTTATTAGAGAGAATCAGGAAAAAGTAATCACCGCTTTGGCAAAGAGAAACATCGATGCTACAAGTGTTGTTGAAGAAGTGGTACAACTGGATGAAAAACGTCGCGCTACGCAAGTGGAGCTAGACAGCATTTTATCCGAATCTAATAAATTATCCAAGGATATTGGCGAATTGATGAAAGCGGGAGAGAAATCTAAAGCCGCAATCTTAAAAGAAAAAACTGTTTTAAATAAAGAGAAAAGCAAGAAATTAGCCGAAACTGCTGATGCACTTGCCGCTGAACTTTTAGAAAAATTATATACCTTACCCAATCTTCCTGCTGATATTGTTCCTATTGGAAAAACACCGGAGGAAAACCTGAACGTTTTTGAAGAAGGGGAAATCCCAGTTTTGCATGAAGGCGCGCAACCACACTGGGAATTGGTAAAAAAATACGACATTATCGATTTTGAATTGGGAGTAAAAATCACAGGCGCAGGATTTCCGGTTTATAAAGGAAAAGGAGCAAAATTACAACGTGCTTTGATCAATTATTTTCTGGACAAAAATACCGCTGCAGGATATAACGAAGTTCAGGTGCCACACATGGTAAACGAAGCATCTGCTTATGGAACGGGACAATTGCCCGACAAAGAAGGGCAAATGTACCATGATAAAACGGATGATTTATACTTGATTCCAACTGCTGAGGTTCCAGTAACGAATTTGTTTCGGGATGTAATTTTAAACGAAAGTGAATTACCGGTTTTGACCACGGCTTACACGCCTTGTTTTCGTCGTGAAGCAGGTTCTTATGGTGCGCACGTACGTGGATTGAACCGTTTACATCAATTTGACAAAGTCGAGATTGTTCGTGTAGAGCATCCCGATAAATCGTATGCAGCCTTGGACGGAATGGTGGAGCATGTAAAAAGTATTTTGCAGGAATTGAAATTACCCTACAGAATATTGCGTCTTTGTGGCGGCGATATGGGATTCACAGCAGCGTTAACCTATGATTTCGAAGTGTTTTCTACTGCACAGGACCGTTGGTTAGAAATCAGTTCGGTTTCTAATTTTGAGACTTTTCAAGCAAATCGGTTGAAATTACGTTTTAGAGATAAAGATGGAAAAAATCAATTAGCGCATACCTTAAACGGAAGTTCATTGGCTTTGCCAAGAGTTTTGGCAGCACTTTTAGAAAATTACCAAACTCCGGAAGGAATCGTAATTCCTGAGGTTTTGCGTGCGTATTGCGGATTTGATAGTATCAATTAGTTAAAACACTACTGAAAAATATTTTGTTGATGAAAAAGATTACGGTGTTCTGTGGCTCCAGTTTTGGGAATGAAAAAAATTATGAGGTTCAAGCGATAGTACTGGGACAGGTAATGGCTAAGAAGAACATTGATTTGGTTTACGGTGGCGCAAAAGTGGGTTTAATGGGTGCGGTTGCTGACGGTGTTTTGAGTGAAAACGGAAAAGTATTTGGTGTTTTACCCCGTTTTTTGATGTCTAAGGAAGTGGCTCACGATAATTTGACCGAGTTAATCATTGTGGAAAGTATGCACGAAAGAAAAACCAGAATGAATGAATTAAGCGATGGCGTAATTGCATTGCCTGGTGGATTTGGAACTTTAGAGGAGTTTTTCGAAATGCTCACGTGGGGGCAACTCGGACTTCATAAGAAACCCATTGGGATTTTAAACGTTGATGGATTTTATGATTTATTATTGCAATTCATCCAAAAAATGGTTGATAACGGTTTTTTAAAAGAAATCAATCAAAAGATGATTTTGGTTAGTGATAATGCGGAAGAATTGCTGAACAAAATGGAAAATTACACCGCACCGGAAGTTGGAAAATGGATTAAAAAGGGAAATGAATAAAGACACGAATATGTATTCCAACACCTAATCTGAATTAGAAAAACAGATAAAAAATGAAAAAAATCGTTCTCTTAATACACCTGTTTTTATCGCTATTCGCTTTCGCCCAAAACGAACAATTGGCACAGTATTATTATGACAAGGGCGATTTTGAAAAAGCCAAAATCAGTTATGAAGAATTACTGCAAGAGATTCCATTAAACTCTCAGTATTTTTTAAGAATAATCGATTGTTCACAGCAATTGCAAGAGTTTGAAAGTGCCGAAAAAGCCATTCAAGAACGACTTGACAAGTACAATCAAGGAAATCTTCTGGTAGAATTAGGATATAATTTTCAGTTGCAAAAAAATGATGATAAAGCCAAGATGTACTACGATCAGGCATTAGACCGCATCAGAAAAAATCCAAATCAAGTGTACGGAATTTCAAACACTTTTGAGCGAAAAGTGCTACTTGAATACGCGCTGAAATCCTACCAAATCGCAGTAGAATTAGAGCCTAATTTTAATTTCAATTATCAAATAGGATTGCTTTACGGTCAATTGTCTAATATAGAAATGATGATTTCCACTTTTCTGGATGAAGCGTTTGCTAATCCTCAAAACTCCATTCGAATCCAAAATCAACTGGTTCGTTTTATGGCTGATGAAGGCGATGCAAATTTCAATGAATTGTTGCGTAAAGCTTTAATTGTAAGGACGCAGAAAAATCAAGACATTTTTTGGAACCATTATCTGAGTTGGTTTTATGTGCAGGAAAAGGAATTTGGGAAAGCATTTATTCAGCAAAAAGCCATTTATAAACGCAATCCGGAATCGCTAGCTACGATTGTAAATTTAGGGCAACTGGCAATTGAAGAAGAGAATGAGGAAGCGGCAAAGGAAATTTTAGGGTTTGTATTGCAAAACACACTAGATTTAGAATTGCTGATCCAAGCGAATTCGTATTTGATTGCGATGAAAATTGAAAAAGCAACCGAAAAAGACTTTGCCGCGATCAGCAAAGAATTAGACGGTTTGATGAAACAATTTGAAATAAGTCCTTTTACCTTATCTTTGCAGCTGATTCAGGCACATTTCACGGCATTTAAGTTAAAAAAACCGGAGGAAGGAAAGGCAATAATCAAGAGAGCGCTGGAATTGCAATTGAATGATTATCAGGTGGCTGATGCCAAAATGGAACTGGCAGATATTTTGTTGTACGAAGAAAAATTCAATCAGGCGTTGATCTATTATTCGCAGATTGAATTGGACTTGAAGAATGATGTAATGGCGCATGAAGCCAGTTTGAAAGCCGCAAAAACGAGTTATTTTAAAGCTGATTTTGCTTGGGCGTTGAAACAATTTAAGGAATTGAAATCAGCCAATACACAGTTGATTGCGAATGATGCTTTGGAATATTTTCTGTTAATCAATGACAATACCGTCGTTGATTCGACACAAACGGCTTTGAAACAATTTGCCAAAGGAGATTATCTGTTGTATCAAAATAGGAATCAGGAAGCGATAACGCAGTTTCTATCGATTTTAAAAAATCATAAAGGTCAGCAAATAGAAGCCGTGACGTTGTTGCGTTTGGGAAATATTTACGAAGAAACGGGCGATTTTACTTTGGCTTTAAGCCAATATCAAACGATTATGGATCAGTATAGCGATGGGATTTACATAGACGAAGCGCTGTATTTTTCGGCAGAGATATATAAAAAACAACTGCTATTGCCTGATAAAGCGAAACCTTTGTATGAGAAGATTATTTTTAATCATCAGGACAGTATTTATTTTGTGGAAGCCAGAAAGAAATTCAGGCAATTGAGGGGAGATACTAATTTATAAAAAAGTTTAACTGTTTAATCGATTAACCAGTTAACCAATTAAACAAAAAAATGATACTATACAACGTTACTACAAACATACACGAAAGCGTGCACGATCAATGGATGATTTGGATGCAACACAAGCACATTCCAGAAATTCTGGCTACAGGAAAATTCTCTTCGGCAAGAATGGTACGGGTTTTAATTGAAGAAGAAATGGGCGGAGTTACCTATTCCGTTCAATATGTGACGGACAGCAAAGACACTTTGGAGAAATATTATCTGGAGGACGCACCTGCTTTTCGTGAAGAAGGAGCGAAGCTGTTTGGAGACAAAATGCTGGCGTTTAGAACGGAATTAGAATTGATTGCGGATTATTAAAAAAGTGTTCAGTGTTCGTCTTTTTAGTGTTCAGTTTGGGAATAATAAATCTTGAAATGGGAAATTGCGATATTAAGTTCAAATTGTAAAAGTAAATATAATTGGAGGTCGCAATTTGCGACCTCCAATTCTGAAAAGATGGGTTTGCGATATGCTCCGATGGCTTTTACAGAACACGGCGTATTAATGTTATCGAGTGTTTTGAATAGTGAAAAAGCAATTCAAACCAATATTCAGATAATGCGGATATTTACAAAAACGAGGCAAATGCTCTCTGATAATTCGGATTTACGTATTGATTTTGAAACAATGAAAAAGAAAATTGAAAATCAGGGAAAAAACATAGTACTCATTTTTCAATATGTAGATGAACTTATGGAAAAGAAAGAAATCATTCCAGAACGAGGAAAAATAGGATATAAAAAGTAGTTGCAATATTGATTTTGCGATAGTTTTCTGGATATTTAATACAATACAGTAGTGCCTTAGGGACAAAATAAACCTAACAATAAAGTGAGATTGCT
This sequence comes from Flavobacterium sp. GSP6, assembly GCF_003984855.1. Lineage (NCBI taxonomy): Bacteria > Pseudomonadati > Bacteroidota > Flavobacteriia > Flavobacteriales > Flavobacteriaceae > Flavobacterium > Flavobacterium sp. GSP6. The sequence continues at coordinate 72,076 of NZ_RYDO01000001.1, read as the reverse complement.
TCGTGCCTCGCAAAGACAAACATGGAAAAAGTAAAAGCAAAAAAACACCTCGGACAACACTTCTTGAAAGACGAAAGTATTGCCAAAGACATTGCAGATACATTGAACTTAGAAGGGTATGATGATGTACTGGAGATAGGACCAGGAATGGGCGTTTTGACAAAATATTTGTTGGATAAACCGGTGAACACCTACGTTATTGAAATCGATGCGGAATCAGTGACGTATTTAGACGAAAATTATCCAAAATTAAAAGATAAAATTATTTCTAAAGATTTCCTAAAATACAACATTAACGAAGTTTTTGAAGGAAAGCAGTTCGCAATCATTGGGAATTTCCCGTATAACATTTCGACACAAATTGTTTTTAAAACATTGGAATATCGCCACCAAATTCCGGAATTTGCCGGAATGTTCCAGAAAGAAGTGGCGCAACGCATTTGTGAAAAAAAGGGAACAAAAGCGTATGGAATACTGTCGGTTTTGGTACAGGCTTTTTATGATGCCGAGTATTTATTTACGGTAGACGAACATGTTTTTATTCCACCGCCAAAGGTAAAATCAGGTGTTTTACGTTTGCGCAGAAAAAAAGATTACAGCTTGCCATGTGGTGAAAAATTGTTTTTTACGGTAGTGAAAACTGCTTTTCAGCAGAGACGTAAAACGTTACGAAATAGTTTAAAAACCTTAAATTTGTCGGATAGTTTGAGAGAGGATGAAATTTTCAACCTTCGACCAGAACAATTAAATGTAGCGCAGTTTATAGCACTCACCCAAAAAATAGAAGCCGATGGAGTTTAAAATCAGCAAAGGATTAATTCAGGAATTAGAGCAACTCATTCAAAACAAAAACGACCAGCAACTGGAAGTATTATTGAATGATATGCACCATGCTGATATTGCTGAAATTCTCGATGAGCTTGATTTTAATGAAGCGACCTATATTTTTAAAGTATTAGACAGTGAAAAAACTGCTGAAATTCTTCTGGAACTAGAAGATGATTTGCGGGAAAATATATTAAGCAGGCTTTCGCCAAAAGAAATTGCAGAAGAGTTAGATGAGCTGGAAACCAATGATGCAGCTGATATTATAGCGGAGCTTTCACAAGATTTGAAAGCCGAAGTAATATCAGAACTTCAGGATGTAGAACATGCCAAAGATATTGTTGACTTATTGCGCTATGACGAAGATACCGCCGGTGGAATCATGCACAAGGAATTGGTAAAAGTCAATGAAAATTGGAATGTGCTTACTTGTGTCAAAGAAATGCGCATTCAGGCCGAAAATATCTCCAGAGTCCATTCGATTTATGTGGTGGATGATGAAGACCGATTGAAAGGGCGTTTATCCCTCAAGGATTTATTGACCACTTCTTCCAGAACCCCAATTAATGATGTGTACATCCGGAAATTAAACTCCGTAAAAGTAGATACAGAAGATGTTGAGGTAGCCCGAATTATGCAGAAATATGATTTAGAAGCTATTCCTGTTGTAGATGAATTAGGAAGGTTAGTGGGTCGAATCACTATTGATGACATTGTGGATGTAATCAAGGATGAAGCCGATCAGGATTACCAGTTGGCTGCAGGTATCTCGCAAGATGTTGAGGCAGATGACAGCATATTTGAACATACAAAAGCACGGTTGCCTTGGTTAGTTTTGGCTCTTTTAGGCGGTTTTATCTCCGTAAAAGTGTTGGGATTGTTTGAAGGCGCAATGCTGCAACATGGTAATTTATTCTTTTTCACGCCCCTTATTGCTGCGATGGCAGGAAATGTCGGTGTACAATCCTCGGCAATTATTGTACAGGGTTTGGCTAATAATACGTTGAGCGGATCGCTATTTAATAGATTAGTTAAGGAAGTCTCCCTAAGTTTATTAAATGGATTGATTCTGGCTACAATATTATTTTTAGGAAGTCATTTTCTATTGGATGTTGAAATGATAATTGGCGTTATTATCTGCGTAGCATTAATTTCAGTAATTATTATTGCTTCATTAATAGGGACTTTTATCCCGTTATTGCTGGATAAATTTGGTATTGATCCCGCATTGGCAACTGGTCCGTTTATTACAACCAGTAATGATATTTGTGGCATTTTGATTTATTTTTCGATAGCAAAAATGATTTTAGGGTTTTAAGATAGAAGTAAGAGAAGAGAAAAAGAATAGAGAACAAAGAGAATAGAGAGGAAATACAACAACAAACGAATACATCTATAACTATACAACCAACACTTTTTCCAGACGGCTTGGCTTTCTTTTGGAAAGTCCCAAAGCTTCTGGAGGGGAGAGGAAAAACCACAACCAGCATGAAAGTACACATTATTGGCGGAGGAAACTTAGGAGTTTCTATCGCATTAGGATTATCAAAATTTTCGCCAGATGACCAAGTTACCATAACCCGAAGAAACACCTCCAGCATTCTGTATCTTGAAAAATTAGGAGCAACAGTTTCTACAAATAATATGCATCAGATTCAGGAAGCCGATGTCATTATTTTGACCATCAAACCATACCAAGTAGACACTGTTTTGGCCGAAATTCTTCCCGTAATTTCTAATAAAATCATCGCCTCGGCAGTGAGTGGATTGTCGATAGAAAATCTGCAAAACAAAATCGGTACGGCTAATAGTGCCATCCGAATCATGCCCAATATCGCGGCACAGTTTGGCGCCTCAGCCACCTGTATTGCGTTTAATGAAAAAGACAAAGAGAAGGCGCAAGATGTTGTTTCCCTTTTTCAGAATTTGGGAACCGCTCCTATTATTGACGAAAAATTAATGGATGCTGCAACCGTTTTGGCGGCCAGCGGAACCGCTTTTGCGCTACGCTACATTCGCGCCTCGATGCAAGCCGGAATCGAAATTGGATTTGACTGGCAGACCGCCTTAGCCATCTCGGCACAAACGGTAAAAGGTGCTGCCGAAATGCTACTAGAAGAAAAAGTACACCCGGAACAATTAATAGACCGCGTGACCACGCCGCAAGGTTGCACGATCGCGGGATTGAACGAAATGGAAATGCACGGATTCAGTTCGTCCCTGATACGAGGTATTAAGACGTCATTGAAACAAATCAAGGGGTAAATTTCATTTGGGCGTGCCGCCATTACAAAAAGGGTCCTCTCAGCGTAACTGTTGAGAGGACCCTTTTTTTATTGGCGTCAGGCTATCCGCGCTACTTCGGTAGCTTGCTTCTATCCTTCACGTAGCTCGGATTGGTATTGTATTCGGTTTTCTACATCAGCAATCAAAAATCGTTGATAAAAAATTTGCAATCATTTTATTTTTCACCTAAATGAGGAAAACCGTAAAGAAGTGTGTTTTCTTCTTGATAAATTTGGAGAGAATTAATTTTATAAAATAAATCTTATATTTGAAAACAAACACGGTCGCTTTTCAGACTTAGCAACTCAATTTAGGGTAGATAAGTCGGGCGCTAAAAGCTATATAAACAAGTTAGGTAATAGATAGCTACAGGAAAACTTTTAAAAACAAAAAATGACTGAGAAAGAACAATATATAAAAGATTTGTTTGAAGATTTAAAATATAGCTTATCTAAATTTGATAGTCAATCTTTAGCAATAAGTAGCGGTGCAATAGGTTTATCATTAACTTTCATAAAAGAAATTGTTCCATTCGAAGAATCAAAATATATTTTACTTTTTTATTTTTCATTAGGATTATTTATTTTGACTTTAACACTTGGATTTATAGCTCATTATTTAAGTTTAAATCAAATTTCAAAATCAATCAAAAAAGTTGAAGAAAATAAAGTCTCAGAAATAAAAATTGACAATCTAATTCCTAAAATAAATTTAACAATTGCAATATCATTACCTTTAGGGATATTGTTTTTGGTTTTGTATTGTGTGCTGAATATTGAGAATGTAAGAGGTCATAAAAAGACAGATTTAAATAAAAAAATGACAATTGAAAAAGAATCAAAAAATGGAGAAAAAATATTTACAGAAGGTTCATTGGAAGAATTTAGATATAATGACACCTTAAATAAAAAAACAACTATAAAAATAAAATAATTATGAGCGATAAAATAAACAAAGAACAATTAAATGAGATTCTTAAACAAAGATTAGGAAATCAAGACAAAATTGAAGAAAAAGCAATGTTTCTAAGACAGCCTCCAAGCTCACTTACTAACCAAACTATCACAACAAATACAGAAAATAACAATCAAAATCAATCTAGTTCTACTGAAAACAAGGATGAAAAAAAATAAATGCCATCTCCTAAGAGCTCTCAAACGACAGCACAAAAAAATGACTACAAACTAATTTAAAAGTTAAAATATAAATTATAATGTATACGAGCGAGACGCTAGCACTAGCTACGAAAAACAATCATTTAGAAATCAAATAAAAATTTAAAAATGGCAAACCCTAAAGATATTTTGGTAATAACAACATCTTCAGCAGAAGGTTTGAAAATAAAAAAACATTTAAAACCAGTTTCAGCTCATATTGTTGCAGGAACAAATTTATTTAGTGATTTTTTAGGAGGATTGACAGATGTTTTTGGTGGTCGTTCAAGCTCTTATCAAAAACAATTATCGTCACTTTATAATGAAGCTATTGAGAGAATAAAACATAATGCTCACGAGATTGGTGGAAATTGTGTCATTGGTTTAAGTATTGATATGGATGAAATATCAGGAAAAGGAAAATCAATGTTTATGTTAACCGCAATTGGAACTGCGGTTATTATTGAAAGCGATGAAAAGTCAAACTCACAATCAAATACAAATGAAAAGTTTGAAAATGTTGGAGTTGAGAGAATCAATAATTTAAGACAAAGAAAAAATATTATTAAAAGAGCTGAGAATAGAGAACTAGATTACGATGATGAAACATGGAGTTTTATAACTTCGAATCAAGTTCAAGAAATTTTTACTTTCTTATTAAAAAGATTTTCTCACACAATTGAAAACTTTCAGTCAATGCCAGACTCTTATAATGTTTTCAATAAAAATTTTATAAGTTACATTGACTCTTTGGAGGAAAACAAAAAAACAAGTTTACTTTATGACACAATCGAAACTGATAATAATCAGCAAGTTGCTTTATATCTATCTAAAGTAATCAAGGAATTAAACCTATTTGATTATGAAAAAAACATGAGTTTACTTAAAAATTCAGATTTCAAAAAACAAAAAATTGGAATAAGAATATCTGCTTATGACAAATCATTTTATGGTAAAAATGACATTGAAGATCTAAATCAAACCAAAAATTTTATTTTTACAACTTTTAAAGAAAGAGGTGAAATAACAACTAAAAAACAACTTTTGTTCTCAAAAGAAAAAGATGTTTGGAATTGTGAATGTGGAAATAAATCAAATGAAATTGGACAATATTGTGGGACTTGTGATAATGATATATCTGGATTTAAAGAAAATGAAATGAAACCAAATGAAATAGTGAAATATATTGAGCAAAAAATGGAATTGATAAGTGAATATATAAAATAACGAACAGCTACTCCGTAATTTTTTCGTTATATAAACTGCGCAAACGGCTCCGACTTTAAGCAATTTTTTTCTTAAAAGGGATGAATATTGACATTTCATATTTGTATTAACACTCAAATAAATCTTATATTTGAAAAAAACAACCATGAAAAAACTACTCCTATTAATCCTTATTTTAATTTCAAGTTATACTGTGAATGCGCAAAAAGACGAACAAAAACAGCTCCTTAAGCATGTGGTGATGTTTGGTTGGAAACCCGGTACAGATGCAGCAGCAATTGACAAAGTAGTCACTGCTTTTGGAAACTTAGAACATAAAATCAAATTGATCAAAGCGTATGAATGGGGAATTAATAACAGTCCTGAAAACCTGAATAATGGTTTGACCCATTGTTTTGTGTTGACTTTCACCAGTAAATCCGACAGAGATGCATATTTAATTCATCCGGATCACAAAGCTTTTGTAGCTGTTTTGAGTCCGGCACCAGATAAAGTTACCGTAGTAGATTATTGGACGAATAAGTAAACAGAAATCGCAGTAAATAATCAAAGAACAATTTTTCTGCATAGTAAACCGTAAAAAATAAAACATGAATCAGAGCACAATTGTTTTCAGAATGTCTAAAAGCAGTGGTATTTACAATAAATCCAATCGCTATGTAGTACGTATTGATAGCAAAACGGAGTGTGAAATGAACTACAGCAACAACCGGAAAGAATACCGTGTTTTGCCCGGAAAACATACCATAGAAATTGGTGATGGGACTTCTTTTCAAACAGAAGAGATAGTGCTAAAGGCGGGAGAAACGAAAGTACTGAGCATAAATCCCAGTCTTACGTACAATCTTGGATTCGGAATACTGACCGGAATGGTGGTAACCGGTTTGGTTATTCAATTTGCAGTACTTCAAAAATTTTCTCCCGTGATGATTATTCCATTCATGCTTTATTTATTTATTAAAAAAAGAGATTTTAAAAATAGTTTTGCGATAAGTTATTCAAAATAGAAGCAATTATTGAACATAAAAAAGCCTCGTTTAATTGCTTAAACGAGGCTTTTTAGGATCACAATATGTTTTATACTAGTGCTGTTTTCTTCTTTTTAGATTGTTTTCTTAAGGTATATTTCAACCAGAAGAAACCCGTCAGACCAGCAACAAAAGAAGCAATCAGAATGGCAATTTTAGAGTATGTAATAACCTCTTTACCACTTTCTTTGAAAGCAAGAAGGGTAATGAAAATGGACATGGTGAACCCAATTCCACCAAGCATTCCTGCCCCAATTATTTTTTTCCAATTTAAATCTTTGGGCAACGTGCAAATGCCTAAACTCACTCCTAAAAAGGAGAAAAGCCAAATTCCAAGAGGTTTTCCCACCACAAGTCCCAGCATGATCCCAATTGTATTGGTATGATTCAATCCTTCTGACCAATCAGAACCAATGGCAATACTGGTATTGGCGATGGCAAAAAGCGGCAGAATCAAAAATGCAACCGGTTTGTGCAAAAAATGCTGTAATTTATAAGATGATGTTTTCTTGCCTCCGTCTCCAAACGGAATGACAAAAGCCAATAACACTCCGGTAATTGTGGCGTGAACACCTGAATTCAGCATAAAATACCACATAGCAGCACCCCCAATTAAATAGGGGATAAGGTTGTGAACCTTTCTTTTGTTCAGGATAAATAAACCACCCATAATGGCAAAAGCAATAAACAGATTGGTAAAAGCAATTGTTTTTGTATAAAAAACAGCAATTACCAAAATAGCCCCTAAGTCGTCAATTACAGCAAGGGCAGTAAGGAATACTTTCAGCGAGGTAGGAACCCGATTTCCTAAAAGCGATAAAACTCCAATTGCAAAGGCAATGTCAGTAGCCATAGGAATACCGGCACCATTTTGTGTGGGTGTTCCAAAATTGAGCAGTAAAAAAATTCCTGCCGGAACAATCATCCCGCCTAAAGCACCAAAAACAGGTAAAGTGGCATTTCTAATACTCGACAATTCTCCTTTGTAGATCTCCCGTTCTAGCTCTAAACCAATCAAAAGAAAGAAGATAGTCATCAGTCCGTCATTGATCCAGTGGGTGATCGAATGGTTGCCGACATTGGTTTCCCAAAAGGCAATATAGTCAGTTTGAAAAGGGGAATTAGCAAATAGAAGAGAGAGTATCGTAACTAGGAGTAATAAAAGACCTCCCGCTTTTTCGTTTTCAAAAAAGGCTTTGAATGTTTTTGTTAATCTCATTTGTTGTTTTTCTTTTCCTATAATTAATAGTATAAATGATGAATAGGAATTCTGCAAATTTAAGCTTTTGAAAGCTAATTTCCGTTCTTAAAAGTATAAACCGTAATTTTTTTGTTTCTTTGATGTAGCAAAAACAAAGCAATTATGACCATCAAAATACTTCATATCGACAGCAATCATTCCTTACTGTGGAATGAATTGCAAAAATCCGGGTTTATCAATCACAGTGATTTTACTTCTTCAAAAGAAGAAATCGAAGCTAAAATTCAGGATTATCAAGGAGTTGTGATTCGAAGCCGTTTCAAGATTGACAAAACATTCTTGGACAAAGCTACTAATTTGCAATTCATCGCTCGCGTTGGAGCCGGATTGGAAAGCATTGATTGCGAGCATGCAGCATCTAAAAACATTACACTTATTGCCGCTCCAGAAGGAAATAGAAACGCTGTTGCTGAACACACCTTGGGTATGATCTTATCCATTTTTAATAAATTGAATCAAGCTGACAGCGAGATACGAGCAGGCCATTGGAACCGGGAAAGCAATCGCGGTCAGGAACTTGACGGTAAAACCGTTGGAATTATCGGGTACGGAAACATGGGAAAATCATTTGCCAAAAAACTCCGTGGTTTTGATGTCGAAGTCTTGTGTTATGACATTCAGGAAAATGTGGGTGATGCTAATGCGAAGCAGGTTTCCTTAGCAGAATTTCAGCAAAAAGTAGATGTAGTGAGTTTGCATGTTCCATGGACTTCCGAAACAAATAAAATGGTGAATGCTGATTTTATCAATGGATTTCTTAAGCCTTTTTGGGTTATTAATACCTCTCGAGGCAAGAATATTGTCACTGCCGATTTGGTTACTGCCATGCAATCCGGAAAAATTCTCGGAGCAGGTTTAGATGTTCTGGAATATGAGAAGTTGTCTTTTGAAACCCTTTTTAACGATAAAAACACACCAGAGGCTTTTCAGTATTTGTTGAAAGCCAAAAACGCAATTCTGACGCCACATATTGCCGGTTGGACTTTCGAAAGCCATGAACGATTGGCACAAGTGATCGTTGATAAAATAAAAGCAAAGTATCTTAGATAGGTAAAATTTGTCGTGCCGTAGCAGCGCAATACGGGAATTGGAGTTTCTTCTTTAAAGTAAAAATCCCTAAAACTCGTCGCTTGTTGCGAAGATAACATATTGGTTTAAAGCCAATTCGTATCGTTTTACTTTTTGGTGGAAAGACAAAATGGGAAGGATTGTTCTATCCAATGGCAGCCGTTTATGGATGGTACCAATCATTTTAAGCCAAGCGAAAAACGGTTCGTGCAAAATTTTACAGTTGATGATTTAGAACGTTTATTGCAAAATTATCAGATGAAGGCGTAATAATTGTGGGCGTTATGGAGGTTTGTAACTCTAGAAAATTCGGATAGATTTTGAATAGTGGAGGAAATAAAACCGAATTTTTGAACCAATTGGTAGAGTGTTTCAATAATTTTTATATTTTTAACCATTGAAAAACAATCTAATACAAATTATTTATGCAAAATTCGAAGATTGAAAATTGGAATAATCCGCTGCCAGTTCGTCAAAACAATAAAAAGCTGCCTGCCGGAATTTTAGCGATACTTTTAGGTCCTCTTGCGATTCATAAATTCCTATTGGGGTATACTACTGAAGGGATAATATGGCTGGTAATTAGTCTTTTTACCTGCGGAACGGTGACATACATTTTAGGTATTATCGAAGGAATAATTTATTTGACAAAATCTGACGAGGAGTTTTACCAAATGTATCAAGTAGGTAAAAAGGCTTGGTTTTAAAACATAAAAAAATCCCGGTTTTAGACTGTCCCCAAAAAGTCAGACACTATTTGGGGGTATTTTTCTACCACAAATTTTACTAATTGCCACGAATTAATTTTGTGCTGATTTGTAAAATTTCTAGCAACTAAGTAATAACCATGGTATAATGTCGTATTTTAAAATCAGGATAAAATTATGTAACAATCTGATTTAAAGCTGTTTTACTTAAAGTTAATTCTTTTGACTTTACGACTTTTAAACTTTCGACTTACTTATTTAATGGGATTCTGAAATTAATCTTCTTTCTCGCTCAGTTTTCGCTCCAATTCTTTCTGGAATTCTTCCATTACGGGCTTCATGGTACTTTCCGGAATGTCTGCAATCCTGATGTACATCAATCCATCTACGGCATTATTAAACAACGGATCCACATTAAATGCGACCACTTTTGCATTTTGTTTGATGTATTTTTTGATTAAAACCGGCAAACGCAAACTTCCCGGTTCCAGCTCGTCGATAATTTTATCAAACTTATTCAAATCCGATTCGGTTTCGTTAAAAATAAAATCCTTATCGGCATCTTTTAATTTTACTTTATACGCTTTTTTGGGATGAATGTATTGCGCAATGTACGGATCATAATAATTGGATTTCATAAATTCAATCATTAGGGATTTAGAAAAATCTGAAAATTGATTACTGATACTCACGCCTCCCAATAAAAATTTATGTTCGGGATAGCGTAAGGTGGTATGCATAATTCCTTTCCAAAGCAGGAAAAGCGGCATTGGTTTTTGTTGGTACTCTTTGATGATAAAAGCGCGTCCCATTTCGATAGATTTGTGCATCATATCATGTAATTCGGGCTCAAACCTAAACAGATCGTTGAGGTAGAATCCATTGATTCCATACTTCGGATAAATTTCTGAACCCAATCCCATTCGGTACGCACCGGCAATCTTATGGGCTTCATTATCCCATAAAAACAAGTGATGATAATATTTATCGTGCTTGTCTAAATCAATAGACTCATTGGTTCCTTCGCCTACTTCTCTGAAAGTGATTTCTCTAAGACGTCCTATTTCATGCAGGATATTTGGAATTTTAGTGGCTTCAGAAAAGAAAACCTCATAATTTTTACTTTGTAAAAGTCGGCAATCGCTATTTCTGGCGGCATCAACTTCGGCAATCATCTTTTCGCTGTTGGCAGCAGTGACAATTGTCTTTGGGCTTTTAGGAATTTTTAAAGTAGGCGTTGGCAAAAAAGGAATTTCTTTCTCAAAAGGATTGGCCAACATGTACGTTTTTTTTCTTAAAAACTCAGAGTATTCCTCTAAAGTCTTGTGCTCATTTTGTTCGCTTACGGAAATTGGTTTACCAATACGCACTTTGATCACACGGCGTTTCTGGCTAAAGACTTCCGAAGGCAGTTTTGCCGTTCTAAAAGTCCCGCTTATTTTAGAAAGCAAATAAAATAATCGACTGTTTTTAGCATGAAAATAAATAGGAACCACAGGCACCTGCGCTTTTCTAATTACTTTGATAGCTCCTTCTTCCCAAGGCTTATCTACCATTAACTTACCATCTTTATAGGTAGAGACTTCGCCTGCGGGAAACATGCCTAAGGGTTTTCCATCGCTTAAATGACGCAGTGTTTCCTTGATTCCCACCACGCTTGATTTAGCATCCTTATGATTTTCAAAAGGATTCACAGGCATGATGTATTTTTTGAGCGGCTTAATTCGGTGTAAAAGAAAATTAGCAATAATCTTGAAATTGGGTTCTCTCTCCAGCATTAATTTCAATAATAAAACCCCGTCAATTCCTCCCAGTGGATGGTTTGAAATCGTGATGTAAGCTCCTTCTTTTGGCAGGCGCTTTAAATCCTCTTCCGGAATTTCAAATTTTATTTGTAAATCATCTAATATTCCATTCAGGAAATTAACATCTTTCAAATGCTTATTTCTGTCGTACATTTTGTTTAAGGTAGAAATCTTTAGCACCTTCATAAGCATCCATCCTGAGAAGGTACCTAGAACTCCATACTTATCAGCATTTATTGCTTTTGCAACTTCTTTGGCGGTTACTAAACCCATGAATTTTTTTCTTTTAAAGCAAGAAACAAAGATAGCAAAAAACTCCATTTTCTCTATTTTTCTGAGTCAAACTTGTACTTTTTTATTACATTTGAAATCGTTATATACACACCATGATTTTTTCTGACAGATTCTAAAAATGCATTTCTAATACCATTTGGGAATTATTTATTTCTACAGAAATTCAAATACACACTTTATGAGAATTATTTCATACAACGTCAACGGAATTAGAGCCGCAATTTCAAAAGGATTTATCGATTGGCTGCAACAGGCAAATCCGGACATCATTTGCCTACAGGAAATCAAAGCCACTGAGGATCAAATTCCTGTGGAGGCTATTGCAAAGGCAGGGTATCCGTATCAATATTATTATTCAGCCACTAAAAAAGGGTACAGCGGCGTAGCGATTCTTTCAAAGATCAAACCTAATAATGTGGTCCACGGAACCGGAATTCACCACATGGATTTTGAAGGAAGAAATCTTCGGGCTGATTTTGATGATTTTTCCGTGATGAGTTTGTACCTGCCATCCGGTACAAATATGGAGCGACTCGACCATAAATTCATGTTTATGGATGATTTTAAGAATTATATTGATGAACTCAAAAAAGAAACGCCAAACTTGATTATCTGTGGCGATTACAACATTTGCCATGAGGCAATTGACATTCATGACCCAATTAGAAACAAGACCGTTTCCGGATTTTTACCCCATGAAAGAACCTGGCTTGACGGATTTATAAAGTCCGGATTTGTCGATAGTTTTCGCCATTTCAACAGTGAACCGCACCAGTATTCCTGGTGGAGTTACCGCGCTGGAGCCAGAGGGAATAACAAAGGGTGGCGCATCGATTATAATTTAGTTGCCAATTCTTTGAAACATAAACTCAAAAGAGCCGTTATTTTATCAGATGCCGTACATTCAGATCATTGCCCGGTCTTGGTAGAATTAGAGTAATCATCTTTAACGCAGCCAAAGGAGGAGCTATTTCCCGCTATCCGTTACAATCTTTTCTCTCGTTAAAAAACGAGAGAAAAGGATTTTCACTTCTATCGGGGCTAGGGCATCCGAATGCAATTCAAATTTTTGATTTCAAAACAACAATAAAAACGATATAAACACCATTAAAATGATTAAAAAATTTTCCTTAGGATTACTCGTATTGGCACTTTCAACATCCTGCGTGTCAAAAAAAATATACAATGACTTAGAAAGCAAGTATGCGGATTCCAAAAAGGAAAACCGAAGCCTAACGGACGAAAATGAAGATTTGCTGAAAACTAAAAACCAATTGGATTTAGATAGGACTGCTTTAACTTCTGACTTGAGTGCTTCTAAAGCAGCACTTGATAAATTGAAAGCAGATTATGCTGCTGCTCAAAACAAACTCGAAGTCCTGCAGGATTCCTATGCCGCTTTAGAGAAAAACAGCGGAGAGGCTTTACAAAGTAACATGAAGAAAAATCGTGATTTACTAGGCCAATTGGATGAGAAAGCAAAAGCGTTGGCAGTAGAACAAGAGCGTTTGAGCAAAAGTGCCCAGCGTTTGCAAGAATTAGAAGACTTGATCGCCGCCAAAGAAGCCAACATGAAAAAACTAAAAGAAACACTCTCTAATGCTTTGAATAGTTTTGAAGGAAAAGGATTGACTGTCGAACAAAAAAATGGAAAAGTATACGTATCCATGGAGAACAAACTGCTCTTCAATTCCGGAAGTTGGTCAGTAGGTTCCGAAGGGAAAAAGGCAGTAGTAGAATTAGGTAAAGTTTTAGGAGACAATCCTGAAATCTCCGTTCTTATTGAAGGACATACGGATGATGATGCTTTTTCAGCTTCTGGACCAATTGCGGATAACTGGGATTTATCAACCAAAAGAGCCACCGCAATCGTAGCTATTTTGAGCGAAAACTCAAAAATCAACAAACAAAGTCTTACCGCCGCAGGACGAGGAGAGTTCTCTCCGCTAGCCAGCAATGCAACTGCTGACGGAAAAGCGAAGAACCGCAGAATCGAAATCATTCTTACCCCAAGATTAGATGAAATTGCCGAAATGCTGAATGAAATAAATTAAGGTTTAAAGGTTAAAGTATAGAAAGGTTCAGAGTGTATGCTTTGAACCTTTTTTTGTTCTCTACGGGATGTTTTATAAAATAATCTCCAGTTTTATAAGTTTAACCATTAAGGAATTAAGAAAATTATGCGTGAATTCTTAATGAAACTTACTCTCTTAATGATTTAAAAAAGAAACCTTTTCTTAACCGCTAATTCGCTAATTTTATCTTTCGTTTCAAGGGCTTTTAATTTGCGAATTCGCGGTTATTTTTTTAACATCCTGTAAACTTTTGTCAATTTTCTGTTAACACTAAATCGTAACCGCAAACTAATTTTATCTTTGTTTTCGAAAATAAAATAAAATTTCCTTAAATATGAAATATACAACATTACCAAATACTGATATAAAAGTCAGCAAAATTTGCCTTGGAACCATGACTTTTGGGCAACAAAACACAGAAGCTGATGGTCACGCACAAATGGATTATGCTTTTGAAAACGGAGTCAATTTCTTTGATACTGCCGAAATGTATTCTATTCCGGGGCGTCAGGAAACCTATGGAAGTACAGAGAAAATCCTTGGAACCTGGTTCAAGAAAACAGGGAAAAGAGAAGAAATTGTTTTGGCCTCCAAAATTGCCGGACCCAATCCTAATTTTGGCTACATGAGAGAAAAATTAGATTTTTCGCCCGCCAGTATCAAGTTTGCATTGGACAGTAGTTTGCAACGCCTGCAAACTGATTATCTGGATGTGTACCAATTGCATTGGCCGGAACGTAAAACCAATTATTTTGGACAACGCGGTTTCAAAGTGCAAGACGATGCTTGGGAAGATAATATTCATAATGTGCTGGAAGCATTAGACGGTTTTGTCAAGGAAGGAAAAATAAATCACATAGGTCTTTCAAATGAAAATCCTTGGGGAATTATGCGTTTTCTGGAGGAAAGCAAATACAATAATCTGCCAAGAATAAAGACGATTCAAAATCCGTATTCGTTATTGAACCGACTTTTTGAAAACGGGTCCGCTGAAATTTGCCTGAGAGAAAATGTTGGTTTATTGGCGTATTCTCCAATGGCTTTTGGCGTTTTGTCCGGTAAATTCCTTACTGGCGAAGCGCATCCAAATGCCAGAATCAAATTGTTTCCGCAGTATTCCAGATATAGCAGTCCACAATGCACCGAAGCCACGCGGCTATATCAGGAAATCGCTAAGAAAAACGGATTGACCTTGACGGAATTGTCGTTGGCATTTATAGCCCAACAGCTGTTTGTAACCAGCACGATTATTGGCGCAACCACATTGGAACAATTAAAAGAAAATATTGATACCATTCAAGTGTCACTTTCGGATGAAATCTTAAAAGCGATTGATGAAGTGCAAGCCGTGATTCCGGATCCGGCACCTTAATTTAATAAACCCTGTCAGATTTTGGAACTCTGACAGGGTTGTTTTTAATAATTAAAGATCAAATTCATCATCAACGGCTAAGGAATCCATTTTTATTTGAGTTGAATCTTGTATTTTAAATTTGATAAAAGATTTTGCAGGTCCTGAAATCAAAATTGGTAAGGATTTGTAAATCGTGTCTTCAGGAGTTAATAGTCCTCTTCGAAACATAATATTGGTTAAGAACGATTCTTGTTTTACAGCAAAATCTTTCAACATCCCTTGATCGTTGAACTGATACATGAATTTTTTTGGACTTGGAATGATTCTAGCAAGATACAAGCATTCGTTCAGCGATAATTCCAAAGGCGTTTTTTGAAAGTAAAACTGACTTGCTTCGCCAATTCCATATACATTTGGACCCCATTCGATAATATTTAAATACACTTCGAGCATGCGTTCCTTGCTTACAATCCGGTTATTTTCCAGAATATAAACCAATAGAATTTCTTCCAATTTACGTGATATTGTTTTCTCCCTGCTCAGAAAAGCATTTTTTACTAATTGCATGGTTATGGTACTGGCGCCACGGGAAAACTTTTTAGTTTTTATGTTTTTGATGATGGATTGTTTGAAAGCTTCGCTGATAAAACCACGATGCGAAAAGAAAGAAGGATCTTCCGTTGTCAAAACCGACTTTCGTAAATAGGGTGAAATTTGGTCCAGTGGCGTGAAATTTGGATTAGCAGAGCCCACTAAAACCGGACGTAGCAACACGTTCTTTATAAGTGCGCGATACACAAATTCGCCATTGAGTTTGTTCAGGTTGGCTTCACCGTATTTTGTAATTTTTAGATTTTCTTTTTTTAGTTTGCTGTCAAAAACCAGTTGATTGGGTTTGTTTTGGTTGAATGCAAAGTCCAATTTGTAATCAAAAGTACCACTGGCTTTCATGCCTTGAAAATTGGCAAATAAACCGTCTGGAAGCGAAGTGATAAAATCCTGCGCGTTCATTTTTGGAATATTCACTTTGAGTTTATAAATCGTGTCTTTTTCAGTTTCATAAGCCACATAAGGATGAAATTTTATCTTGTTTAACTGAACTGTTGAGGTGCTGTCAATCGAAATAAAATCAGAACCCAAAAGAAAACGGTAGTTAAATTTGGCGTTTTTTAGCAATACATCTTTGCTGGCGATTTTAGGATGGTTGAGTTTTAAATTAGCAATAGCCATAAACCCATCGATATGCAATTCATCACCGTCTTTATCTATGTTTTGAATATTCAAACGAATGGAGTCAAAGCTTGATTTTAGGTTGAACCGCTCGTCTAAATACGGCATTTTGATGGCACCGGTGTCGATATTAACAAATCTAATATCGGCTTTTTTATTTCTGGGATCGGCAAATCCTTTAATTTTCCAGTGCTGAGTAAAGGTGTTGGTTTGCACTTGAATAGCAGTTTCAAGTTGCTTGTTGACCAATCGCAATTTTTGGAAATTGATGTTTGTTTTTTTTCCGTTATCGTTAATTCGGATCGAAAGATTGTTCAGAATCATATCAGTTGGAACTAAATTTAGTGCTTTTGAGATGATTCTGTAGGCAAATTGAGCGTAATCTCTTTTCTCATTTTGTACTGGTGTTTGATTGTCACTCTTTAAAAAAGCATCGTAATTTCCCTTTTTCCCTTTTTTTACTAATTGAATAAAACCATTCTGAACCTCTAAAGTACCAAGTTGTAGGTCGCCGGTTATCAAATGCCACAAATTGACACTAGTTTTTAATTTTTTAATTTTAAAAAGCGTATCGGCATTTTTTGGAACCAATGCTATTTCGGTAAGATTTAGACCGGACAATCCTTCAAAAGAAGCTTTTTTTATCGTAAAAGTACTGTTGTAATCCATTTTCATTTCATGGGAAACTTTTGCAATGGTTTGCTGTAAAACGGCATCACGAAAGAGGTAAAAAGCAATAATTATAGTGGTAAACAATACAAAAAGTATTTTTGTTGCTAGAATTATGTTTTGTTTTTTGGTTTTCATAAACAGTTTTAAAAATAAAAGAATCTAAAATACAAGGCGTTTATAATATTATTCATAAAGAAAAGGAAAATAATACTAAAGCTGAGTTTTTTATAATTTTCTTTATAGTTTTGATTGGATAAAATTAATACTATTCCATTTTAGGACATAAAAAAACGACAACATTTCTGCGTTGTAGTTTTTGATATTAGCGGCAGCAGTGCCATTAGTAATTGTATTTCGGTTTTTTATATCCCGATAACGGATTTGCAATCCGTGCCCTTAGTGTATTTGAAAACAAATCAAGACTACAACTTCTGCGTCGTAAACCAAACAATCACAATTAGTTGCAACACTAAATGTATAAGAGAAACGTTATTTTAGATTTGTCAACAAATATCATCCAAACAACTCACTCGCCACGTCTTCAATTTTGGCTACTAATCGAATGTTAATTCCGGTATTTTTCAATGCAATTTTATTGTATTTAGAAACAAAAATGGTCGAAAAACCTAATTTTTCCGCTTCCTGAATGCGTTGGTCCACGCGGTTTACAGGACGTATTTCGCCGGAAAGTCCCACTTCGCCGGCAAAGCAAAAACCTTTATTGACTGCTATGTCTTCATTCGAGGATAAAATAGCGGCAACTACAGCCAAATCTATTGCCGGATCATCCACTGAAATTCCTCCGGTTATATTCAGGAAAACGTCTTTGGCGCCAAGCCTGAAACCGGCTCTTTTCTCTAAAACGGCCAGAATCATATTGAGTCGTTTGGCATTATAACCCGTCGTGCTGCGTTGTGGCGTTCCGTAAACGGCGGTGCTTACCAAGGCTTGAATTTCAATCATCAACGGGCGCATGCCTTCTAAAGTTGAAGCAATTGCTGTTCCGGATAATTCCTCGTCTTTATGCGAAATCAGTATTTCGGATGGATTCGAAACTTCGCGTAAACCATTGCCCAGCATTTCATAAATACCAATTTCAGCAGTGGATCCGAAACGGTTTTTTAACGAACGTAAAATGCGATATACGTGATTTCGGTCACCTTCAAACTGCAAAACTGTGTCCACCATGTGTTCTAGGATTTTTGGTCCGGCAATGTTACCGTCTTTGGTGATATGACCAATCAGAATCACGGGAATATTAGTTTCTTTGGCAAATTTGATTAGTTCGGCAGTGGTTTCCCGTATTTGAGAAATACTGCCGGGAGTGGATTCGATATAATCCGTATGCAAGGTTTGAATGGAATCGATAATCACGATTTCCGGTTGTATGGCTTCAATTTGCTTGAAGATGTTTTGGGTTTTGGTTTCGGTAAGAATATAGCAATTGTCACCGCTGGGCGTGATTCTTTCGGCACGCATTTTTATTTGTTTCTGGCTTTCCTCGCCTGAAACATATAAAGTTTTATACGGTAATTTTAAAGAGATTTGGAGCAACAGCGTGCTTTTTCCTATGCCGGGTTCACCACCTAAAAGGATCAAGGAGCCGGGAACGATTCCACCACCCAGAACGCGATTTAGTTCGCCATCTGTCGTGTCCATTCGGATTTCCTGAGCAGAATCAATTTCGTTTATTCGTAACGGTTTTGGTGCTTTACTGCTAGAAGTAGTTTCGCTTTTCCAAGCTGTTTTTTCTTGTTTCTGTATAATTTCTTCTGCTATTGTATTCCATTCTTTACAGGAATTGCATTGCCCTTGCCATTTGGCATATTGTGCGCCACAGTTTTGGCAAAAAAAAGTTGTTTTTACTTTTGACATTATTTTTTTGGTATTTGGCTTTTCATAGCATCCTGTTTTTCTAGTAGCAACCGTTTGGTTAAAGTACGGGTATTTCACGCTCACTAGGAGAAGCAATATACTACATTATAAAAAATTAGCCACTGTTGCTTTTCTTTTTCTTGTTTAAAAAATAGAGCATCAGTGGCTGGAAGTGACAAGGGCCTTTTGCGTATCATAAACGATACCATAAAGAGCCGTTTTAGAATGGAATGTTTTAGGTCAAAGAATTGTCTTTTTCATTGGGAAAAACAACCCAAGGCTTGAAGGTTTTGGCTTCTTCAAATTCCATTGTTGCGTATGAGATGATGATGATGATGTCGTCTTTTTGCACTTTTCTGGCCGCAGGTCCGTTGAGGGTTATGGTTCCTGAATTTCTTTCGCCTTTGATGGCGTAGGTTTCAAAACGTTCACCATTATTGATGTTAACAATAGAGACTTTCTCCCCCTCAATGATGTTAGAAGCATCCAGTAACGTTTCGTCAATGGTAATACTTCCGATATAATTCAGATCGGCTCCCGTTACTTTAACGCGGTGAATTTTTGATTTTAAAACTTGAATTTGCATGCTACAAAAGTAAATTAATTTAATGAAATGGTGTCAATCAAACGAATATTGTTGACTATTACAACAATAAAGGCACGGTATTTTTTATTTTTATGTTTTCGGGTACACGGAAGCAGGGTTGCTTCATCAGCAATAACGAAATATTCCAATACAAAAGTAGGATTGTTCCGGAATGATTTTTGAACCCATTCTGAAATTTCTGCGGTACTTTTTGTAAAAAATTGGGCTTTTACAGAAGTTAATATTTTGTAGATGATAGCTGCTTCGGCTCTTTCCAGAGCTGATAAACGCTCATTTCTGGAACTCATGGCCAGATTGTTAGGCTCTCTAAAAATGGGGCAGCCAATTATGGTTATGTTTAAATGGTTTTTAGCTACCATTTTTTTTACGATTTGCAATTGCTGAAAATCTTTTTCCCCAAAATAGGCTTTTGTAGGTTGAACAATCTCAAAAAGACGTTTTACAATTGTACCGACACCATTAAAATGTCCGGGTCTGAACTTGCCTTCCATTTGATTTTCAAGTCCATCAAAATCAAAATGTTCAGCAAGGGGTGTTCCATCATAAATATCGACCACCTCAGGGGCGTATAAAATGATATTTGGATTCAAAGCCGTAAGTTTTTTTACGTCTTCATCAAATGTTCTTGGGTATTTTGCCAGATCTTCGGAATTGTTGAATTGAGTAGGATTGACAAAAATACTCACTACCGTATTCTCATTTTCCAACAATGATTTTTGCATTAATGCCAGATGACCTTGGTGTAAAGCACCCATAGTTGGAACAAATCCAATGGTGGAGTGAAGTGCTTTTATAGGTTTCAAATAGTTCATTAAAGATGCTTTTCCGTAGAAAATAGGCATGACTGTATTATTAAAATTAAATGCAAACTTACTATTTTAGTTAATAACTGCATAAATTATTGTAATTTTGCACTGTTTTTATTGCCAATAAATTAAGTAAATTATAATATGAAAGATAAGAGGATATTATACGTATCATCTGAAGTGGTGCCTTATCTCGCTGAAAACGAGGTTTCTTTAATGTCTTATGACGTTCCGAAAATGATTAATGATCAAGGCGGACAGATAAGAATTTTTATGCCAAGGTATGGAAATATTAACGAGAGAAGACATCAGTTGCACGAAGTTATCAGACTTTCGGGCATGAATTTGGTAGTGAATGACTTGGATATGCCTTTGATTATTAAAGTGGCATCTATACCAAAGGAACGAATACAAGTGTATTTTATTGATAATGATGAATATTTCAAGCGCAAAGCGACTTTTGCAGATGAAGAAGGCGTGATGTATCCGGATAACGATGAGCGTGCTATTTTCTTTGCAAAAGGAGTGGTAGAAACCGTGAAAAAACTCAATTGGGTGCCAGATATTATTCATGTTCATGGCTGGATGGCGGCAATGTTGCCCATTTACATGAAACATTATTATAAAAATGAAGCATTGTTTTCAGAGACAAAAATCGTTACATCGGTTTACAGTCAGTCTTTTGAAGGAACTTTAGATGCTGGAATGATTAATAAAGTAAAATTTGATGGCATACCTAAAGAAGATATTGCTGATCTTGAAATCCCGGATTATGAAAATATTATTAAGGCCACGATAAAACATTCTGACGCTGTGATTATTGCCTCGGAAAACCTGTCTTCAAGTTTAACAAAATTTATAGAATCTTCAGGAAAACCTTTTTTATCTTTCGTCCCGAAAGATGCATTCGCGGAAGCTTATACTAATTTCTACAGAAACGAGGTTCTTTAAATTAAACTTTTTTATTAAATATGTACAATAATTCTTTCTTTAAGAAAATTCTGGTAGTGGCAAGTATTGCTTTTTTATATTCTTGTGATAAAGATTATAATGAAATTGGAGCGGGTTTAATAGGTGAAAATAATTTTAACCTGGAAAAAGAAACGTATGATGTAATAGCCTACAATCAAAAAACGGGGCCAATACAATCTAATAATCTTGCGGTAAGTCCTTTAGGGATTTTTAATAATCCTAATTTTGGCGAAGTAACAGCAAATTATGGTACACAATTGACATTGGTCACTCCTATATCTACTATAGGTGCAAATGCTTATATAGAAAGTGTAGTCTTAACAATTCCATATTTTAGCACATTGACCTCCTCATCTACCACAACAGGAAATGTGTATCGCTTAGATTCAATTTATGGTGTTGAAAAAGCTAAAATGAAAATTAGCATCTATGAGTCGGGTTACTACATGAGAGATGCGGATCCGGTAGGTGGTTTTCAACAGGCTCAAAATTATTTTACAAACCAAAATACAGAATTTGATAATGTTAAAGTATCCAGTCGTTTAAATGACGCTGTGGATACAGCACAAAACGATGCTTTTTTCTTTGATCCTGCGGAGCATGTAGTCGCGGTTACGGATTCCTTAACTAATGCTGTTACCACAACAAGAACGGCTCCAGGAATGCAAATTAGTCTAAATAGAGGTTATTTTAAAACAAGGATAATAGATGCTGTTGCTTCGGGGAAATTAGCAACAAATGATGTTTTTAAAGACTATTTTAGAGGCCTGTACTTTAAAATGGAGAAAGCGGCAGGAAGTGCCGGTAATTTAGCAATGTTGGACTTTAAAGCAGGAAAAATTACGATAAAATACAATGAAGATTTGGCCTCAACTACTGGAGGGAGCCCAACACGAGTTAAAAAAACCATAGTGATGAACCTGACAGGAAACTGTGTTAGTTTGTTAGAAAACAATTTTGGAAGTAGCGGACTTGCCTATAATGCTTTGCCTAATACGGGAAATACTTCGGAAGGAGACGAGAAATTATACCTTAAAGGGGGCCAAGGATCCGTTGCAGTATTGAGTCTTTTTAACACTCCGGGTCAGTTAGAAGCCATTAGGAACAGTGGCTGGTTGATCAATGAAGCAAGTCTTGTTTTTCATATTGATGCGGAGGCTATGTCAGGTAGTTATGAACCAAAAAGGATCTATCTATATGATTTTAATAATAATCGGCCTATTGTGGATTATTATATGGACTTAACGTCTAATACTGCCAATCTCAAAAAAGCAAAAACAGTTTTTGATGGGAATATTAACGTAAATGCTACTTCCAAAAAAGGGTTGACATACAAGATTAGAATAACCAATCAAATACGAAATCTTATCAATGTTAAGGATTCAACTAATGTCAAATTAGGTGTTGTTGTTACCGAAGACATCAGTGTATTTCCTTCCCATAAATTGAGAACTCCTAATTCTTTTATCACCGGAGCGCCAAAAGCTTCTGTTATGAGTCCTTTGGGAACTATTTTATATGGCTCAAAATCTACCGTCCCAGTTGATAAACGATTGAAACTTGAAATTTTTTATACAAAACCAAATTAAGTCAAATTTATGTGTGGAATCGTTGGATATATCGGTTATAGAGAAGCTTATCCTATTGTAATAAAGGGATTAAAAAGGCTTGAGTACAGAGGGTATGATAGTGCCGGTGTCATGCTATATGATGGCGAAAACTTGAAACTGTGTAAGACAAAAGGAAAGGTTTCTGATCTGGAGGAGAGCGCTTCTTCTAGCATTACTACCAACGGAACAATTGGAATAGGACACACACGTTGGGCTACTCATGGAGTTCCTAATGATGTAAATTCGCATCCGCATCTTTCTAATTCGGGAGATCTAGCTATAATCCATAACGGAATTATTGAAAACTATTCGCCCTTAAAGGCAGAGTTGATAAAAAGAGGGTATGTATTTCATTCAGATACGGATACCGAGGTGTTAGTGAATCTAATTGAAGAAGTACAAAAAAAAGACAATCTAAAATTAGGCAAAGCAGTCCAGGTCGCTTTAAACCAAGTGGTGGGCGCTTATGCAATTGCTGTCTTTGACAAAAAAAATCCAAATGAAATTGTGGCTGCCCGTCTGGGAAGTCCATTGGCTATAGGTGTTGGAGAAGGAGAGTTTTTCATTGCTTCTGATGCTTCCCCATTCATAGAATATACATCGAATGCTATTTATTTAGAAGACGGTGAAATGGCGAATATCAGGTTGCACAAACCGATGAAAATCCGAAAAATTAAAGATGATTCTTTAGTAAATCCGAATATTCAGGAACTTCAAATGAATTTGGAGCAAATTGAAAAAGGAGGATATGATCATTTCATGCTGAAAGAAATTTATGAGCAGCCAAGTGTTATCAAAGATACTTATCGTGGAAGGCTTCATGCTAATCAGGGATTGATTCAAATGTCTGGTGTGGAAGATAATTTAGAAAAATTTTTAAACGCCGATAGAATTATAATCGTTGCTTGCGGTACTTCTTGGCATGCCGGTTTAGTTGCGGAATATATATTTGAAGAATTTGCCCGTATCCCAGTTGAAGTTGAATATGCATCAGAATTCCGTTATAGAAATCCTATAATTAACAGTAAAGATGTTGTGATCGCCATCTCTCAATCTGGAGAAACAGCAGATACAATGGCAGCAATTAAGTTAGCCAAAGAAAACGGGGCATTTGTTTTTGGAGTATGCAATGTGGTAGGTTCTTCTATTTCTAGAGAAACACATGCTGGAGCCTATACACATGCCGGACCTGAGATAGGTGTTGCTTCGACCAAGGCTTTTACCACTCAAATTACGGTTTTGACTATGATTGCGTTGCGTTTGGCTAAAGCCAAAGGGACATTGTCAAATTCTGTTTTTCATGCTTATTTACAGGAATTAGAAATTATACCTGAAAAAGTAAAAGAAGCTTTAGAGACAAACGAGAGAGCAAAAGAAATTGCGGCGATGTTTAAAGATGCTCCAAATTGTCTTTATCTGGGGAGAGGCTATAACTTTCCTGTAGCGCTTGAAGGAGCCTTAAAGCTAAAAGAGATTTCCTATATTCATGCTGAAGGTTATCCTGCTGCTGAAATGAAACATGGACCAATTGCACTGATAGATGAACACATGCCAGTAGTCGTTATTGCGCCTAAACAAGGCCATTACGATAAAATTGTAAGTAATATACAAGAAATAAAATCCAGAAGTGGTAAAATTATAGCAGTGGTGACTAAAGGCGATACTCAAGTTAGGGAGTTAGCAGATTATGTTATCGAAATACCAGAAACTTCAGATGCTTTATCGCCGCTGATAACTACAATTCCGTTACAGCTCTTGTCGTACCATATTGCTGTTATGCGGGAATGCAATGTAGATCAACCTCGTAATTTAGCAAAGTCGGTTACTGTAGAATAAAATAAAATATAATAGGGATATTACTGATATCCTTTTTAGTAGTGCCAGCCTCGAAAGAAAAACTTTCGAGGCTTTTTTTATTAGTACTTCTTTTGTCTTTAATTTTTTTCCGAAATACAAACGAATCATAAATGTTTTGCTCTTTTGACGCTTTTATCATATATCCAAAAATCAATAATAATTTTGTGATAAATGTATTTTTTATATGCATGCATAGTGAAATTTTGATTTTTTAATCTAAATTTTAACATTTTGAAATAAAATATAAATGTAGAATAACTGCAAATGAGGCAAAATTACTGATAAATATGAAATTTTACAGGTGATTTTTTATTAATATCAAAAATATTTGTACTTTGGCTTCCTAAACCAACAAAATAGAACCCAATGAGAGTGTATTTACTTTTTTTGTCATTGTTTTTTTGCAGTCTAACCTTTGCTCAAAACTCAATTTCAGGTACTGTTACTGATAGTAACAACCAACCAATTCCTGGAGCCAACATCAAGATAGTTGGAGATGCTTCTGGTACAATTACGGATCTAGACGGTTCTTTTGTATTGCAATCCTCTAAAAAACCACCTTATTCAATTGAGGTGACCAGTGTGGGGTTTGTTTCTCAACAAATTAGTGTTGTTTCTAGTAGTCAAAAACTACTCATAAAGCTTTTAGATGAAGAGAACAAGCTAGATGAGATCGTTGTTTCTGCTTCAAGAACACCAGAACGAGTGATCGAGTCTCCGGTTACTATTGAAAGAATGGGAATTCAGCAGATAAAAAACACCACGGCGCCAACCTTTTATGATGGTTTAGAAAACCTGAAAGAGGTGCATTTTAATACCAGTAGTATTTCCTTTAAATCGATTAATACAAGGGGGTTTTCAACTGTCGCCAATACGCGTTTCATGCAACTGGTAGACGGAATGGATAATTCATCTCCGGCCTTAAACTTTGTTTTGGGGAATTTAATAGGACTTTCTGATATTGATGTTGCTAATGTAGAATTACTGCCGGGAGCTTCCTCTGCATTGTATGGTGCAAATGCTTTCAATGGTATTTTATTTATGAACAGTAAAAATCCGTTCACAAATCAAGGGATCAGTACCTACGTAAAATATGGACAAACAACCCAGAAAGTAGCAGGAACTAATGATTATTTTGATTTTGGACTTAGAGCTGCCAAAGCGTTCAGCAAGCATTTTGCCGCCAAAGGGAATTTTAATTTTATGAGAGCTACAGAATGGATTGCTGCTGATCAAAGAAGCGTTACTGGCGGATCAATAGGTCATGCTAATAATCAAAATTATGACGGATTAAATTTATACGGTGATGAGGTAACTACTTTCATCACTAATGTTGGTCAGGTAAGCAGAACGGGATACCGGGAACAAGACCTGAATGACAATAAAGTAAGAAGTGTAAAGGCAGATTTTTCTTTACATTTTAAACCATGGGAAGGGGAAACCGAAATTATATTACAGCACAAAATAGGTTTGGGGAGCACTATTTATCAAGGAGCGAATAGATATGCACTCAATGATTTCTTTATGCAACAAACTAAAATAGAAGTAAAAGGAAAAAATTTCTTTGTAAGAGGGTACATAACGGATGAAGATGCAGGGAATTCCTATGACATGCGTTTTGCTGCTTGGAATGTTAATAGAGCGGCAAAATCAGATACAGAATGGTTTACGAACTATGCTACAGCATATCAACTTTCAGGTGCAGTTTTGGGAACTAATGCACAGTTATCTGCTGCGAATGCAAGGAACTATGCCGATTACAATATTAAACCGGCTGGACTTCCTTTTTTGCCAACTCCAACAGGGAGTGCGCGATTTGAACCGGGTTCGGTACAATTCAATCGTGCTTTGGCGACTGCAATAGCGGAACCGGATCTAACCAAAGGAGCTAAATTTATTGATCAATCAAAAATTTACCATTCAGATGTAAATTATAATTTTAAAGATCTAATAAAATTTGCAGAGATCCAATTAGGAGGGTCATTCAGACAATATGAAATGAATTCTCAGGGAACAATTTTCACTGATTTTGATGGTCCTTTACGTTATAATGAGTATGGTGCTTATACGCAATTAACTAAAAAATTCTTAGATGACCGATTGAAATTTACTGGGTCTGCACGGTACGATAAAAGTCAAAATTTTAATGGAAATATATCCCCTCGTGTCTCTTTAGTGTATTCTGCGGGAGAGTCAAAAAGACATAATTTCAGGGTTTCTTATCAAACTGGTTTTAGAAATCCAACAACTCAAGACCAGTATATTGGTCTTGACTTAGGGCCATTTGCTTTAATTGGTTCAGCTCCTGAAAACTTAGATCGTTTTACAGAGGTTAGAGGAGTTAGTGCGGCGGGACAAGCAATGGGCGTTCCTGCTACGTTAACATTAACAGGACAAAATGCGTATAACAATTCGTTTACGCTAGCTTCAGTTCGGGCTTTTAGTGCGGCAATAGCGGCTAATCCAGCTAATGTTCCGGCTGCAGCAGCTTTGTTGCAAGTGGCTAATATAGGGCTGGTAAAGCCAGAAGAAGTTCAGGCACTTGAGCTAGGATATCGTACGGTTGTAAATAATGACTTATCAATTGATATTAATGGATATTACAATGTGTATAATGATTTCATGAATGTTTCAAGAGTAATTAGTCCTTATTATGGGGACGTTAACACGACATTTGATTTTGGAAATCCAGCAACTTTAGCGACGCTTTCTGCATTAAGTAATGGAGATAGAAGAGTGTACCAAGTGTATACGAATACTACTGCAAAAATCACGTCTCAAGGTTTTGGTGTAGGCTTGTCTAAGAAAGTGTATAAAGATTTTGAGGTTGGTGTAAATTATAATTTTGCTGAATTTAGTTTTGATCAAGCAGAAGATCCAGGTTTTGTAGCTGGTTTCAATACGCCAAAACATAGGGTTAAAGCGTCTGTAGGAAATGATAAATTATTCAAAAATTTTGGTTTTAATATCAATGCGAGATACAATACGGAATATTTATGGCAGTCCTCTTTTGCTGATGGAATTGTTCCTGAAAACACGGTCTTAGATGCTCAGATTAATTATGGTTTTCCGGCCTTAAAATCAGTGCTTAAAGTGGGAGCTACTAATATTGGAGGAAGGGATTATATTCAGGTAATTGGAGCGGGTGCCATCGGACAGCAATGGTTTGCTTCTTGGACAATTAATCCGTAGTTCAGAAAAGTCAATAATTTTAAAAAATATATTATGATAAAAAATTTCAAATGGCTGTTGTTGATTTCGCTAACCTTCGCAGCATGTAATAACGAGGATGACAATGCTGGGCCAGTTGAGGTTCCTATAACTTCCGGAACAGCAAGTTTTTCAAAATACGTTGCTTTAGGAGATTCATTTGCCGCAGGATATAGTGATGGCGCTCTTTTCAAAAAAGGACAAGAAAATTCGTATGTAAACATCCTGTCGCAACAGTTCGCTTTAGCAGGTGGTGGTGAATTTAAAACGCCATACACCAATGATAATATTGGTGGCTTATTGTTGGGAGGGAATGTAATTGCAACAAATAGGTTGTATTTTAATGGTTCAGGACCTGTTCAGGTAAGCGGTACTCCTACCACAGTAGTTACAAATAAAGTAGCTGGGCCTATTAACAACCTAGGAATTCCAGGAGCTAAAAGTTTTCATTTAGTAGCCCCGGGCTATGGAAACGTAGCCGGAGTGGCTTCTGGTGCGGCTAACCCGTATTTTGCTCGTTTTGCTTCAGCTTCAGGAACGACTGTTTTAGCAGATGCCCTGACTCAAGCACCAACGTTCTTCTCCTTGTGGATTGGCGGGAATGATGTCTTGACGTACGCTACCTCTGGAGGTATAGGAGTGGACAGAACCGGAAATTTTAACCCTGCTACTTATGGTTCTAATGATATTACAGATCCAACTGTTTTTGCAAATGTGTATACCGGGCTGGTGAATGCCTTGACGGCTAATGGTGCAAAAGGGGTGGTTGCGAATCTTCCTTATGTAACTACACTTCCTTATTTTACAACAGTTCCTTATAATCCAGTTCCATTGACTGCCGCTGTGGCTGCACAATTAAATGGAGGTTATGCTGCTTATAATGGAGGTTTGCAGGCAATGGTCACTAATGGGTTACTTACAGCAGCTGAAGCAACAAGAAGAACTGTTAAGTTTGCTGCAGGAGCGAATGCCGTGGTGATTGTAGATAGCTATTTGACAAATTTGAGTGCTTTTGGAGTTCCTTCGTTCAGACAAGCAACTAAAGAAGATCTTTTAGTGCTTACGTCGAGAACTTTTATTGGAACACTAGTAGGAGGGAATGCTGCAGCTGTAAACGGCGTTTCGGTGCCTCTTGCTGACAACTGGGTTTTATCTAAAGCGGAGGTGGCGGAAGTCAAAGTTGCTACAGATGCTTATAATGTTACCATCAAAGCAGTTGCTGATGCTAAAGGATTAGCTTTTGTAGATGCTAAAGCCACTATGGCACAACTGTCTTCAAGCGGAATTCGTTTTGGGAATTTTCATATTACGGCGGCTTATGTTACTGGTGGTGCTTTTTCACTCGATGGAGTGCATCCCAGCGCAAGGGGATATGCATTAATAGCAAACCTTTTTGCAAATTCTATAAATGCTAAATATACAGCTACGCTAAGACCTGTTGATTTAGGACTCTACCCTATTCAATATCCGGCTTCTATTCAATAATTAGAATTTGATTTTTCCATAATAACAACCACCCGTTTGATGACGTGGTGGTTGTTTATTTTAGTGACAACTCGGTCTTTTGTTAGTTTCTAAGTCGTTTCTAAATAATCTATTAAAAAAATATCTTTTTTTATAAAAAAATATCTTGATTTTATATTTTAAAAATTATCTTTGCACACTGAAAAAAGGGTATAATCGATATGTTTCGATTGGTTCTGTTTCATAAACCTAAATAGCTATTTAATAAATACATAAGTGATGTCAAAAGTAATAGGAAAAGTTGCCCAAATCATTGGCCCAGTAGTTGACGTTGTTTTCAACGGTAAGGATGTTGAACTTCCAAAAATTTATGATTCATTAGAAATCACAAAAAAAGATGGTACACTATTAGTACTTGAAGTACAATCTCACATTGGTGAAAACACAGTACGTACCATTTCGATGGACTCAACAGATGGTTTGAGTAGAGGTTATGAAGTAGTTGGAACAGGGAATCCTATCCAAATGCCAATTGGTGCTGATGTTTACGGTCGTTTATTCAACGTGATTGGAGATGCCATTGATGGTTTAGGAAACTTGCCAAAAACAGGAGAAAACGGGATGTCTATTCACAGACAAGCACCGAAATTCGAAGATTTGTCAACTTCATCTGAAGTTTTATTCACAGGTATTAAAGTAATCGATTTAATTGAGCCTTACTCAAAAGGGGGTAAAATTGGATTGTTTGGTGGTGCTGGAGTTGGTAAAACAGTATTGATTCAAGAGTTGATCAACAATATTGCAAAAGGTCACGGTGGACTTTCTGTATTTGCAGGAGTAGGGGAAAGAACACGTGAAGGGAATGACTTACTTCGTGAGATGCTAGAGTCAGGAATTATAAAATACGGGGATGAATTCATGCACTCTATGGAAAATGGAGGATGGGATTTGTCTAAAGTGGATATGCCAGGAATGAGAGAGTCTAAAGCTACTTTCGTTTTCGGACAAATGAATGAGCCTCCAGGAGCTCGTGCTCGTGTAGCACTTTCTGGATTGTCTATTGCGGAATATTTCCGTGATGGTGCAGGAACTGATCAAGGGAAAGATGTATTGTTCTTCGTGGATAATATCTTCCGTTTTACACAAGCAGGTTCTGAGGTTTCGGCACTTTTAGGACGTATGCCATCTGCAGTGGGTTACCAACCAACATTGGCTACTGAAATGGGTGCGATGCAAGAGCGTATTACATCTACAAATAAAGGTTCTATTACATCAGTGCAAGCGGTTTACGTTCCTGCAGATGATTTAACGGATCCGGCTCCGGCTACAACTTTTGCTCACCTTGATGCAACAACAGTATTATCTCGTAAAATTGCTGAGCTAGGTATTTATCCAGCGGTTGATCCATTGGATTCAACTTCAAGAATCCTTACGCCTCAAATTTTAGGTGATGAGCATTATGACTGTGCACAAAGAGTAAAAGAAATTTTACAAAAATACAAACAATTACAAGATATCATTGCGATCCTTGGTATGGAAGAATTATCGGAAGAAGATAAATTAGCCGTTTCAAGAGCACGTCGTGTACAACGTTTCTTATCTCAACCTTTCCATGTTGCTGAGCAATTTACAGGATTAAAAGGAGTGTTAGTGGATATCAAAGATACTATCAAAGGATTTAACATGATTATCGACGGTGAATTAGATCACTTGCCAGAATCCGCTTTTAACCTTAAAGGTACTATTGAAGAAGCTATCGAAGCTGGAGAAAAAATGTTAGCGGAAGCATAAATTAGTGTTCAGTGTTCAGGCTCAGTATTCAGTACTGTGACTGTAAACTGAGACTGTAAACTAAAAAGTATGTTATTAGAAATAGTATCACCAGAAGCAAAATTATTTTCAGCAGAAGTAACTTCGGTTACATTGCCCGGAGTTGACGGAAGCTTTCAAATTTTGAATAACCACGCGCCAATCGTTTCTATTTTAGGAAAAGGTGTCGTGAAAATTACAGCTTCTACTTTTGCTTTTGCAAAAGAGGTAGTAGGTAAATTCACGAAGTTAGATGATCAAAATTATACGCTAACGATCACTTCAGGAACAATTGAAATGAAAGATAATAAAGTTATTATTTTAGTTGACTAAAATAATTTTGAGTTATAAATCAAAGCTTCACAATTTGTGGGGCTTTTTTTTTGGAGCTATTTCCAGCTGTCCACTATATCTTTTACAAAGCTTCCAGCCTTCAAAAGGCTGGAAGCTTTGTAAAAGGATGCCGTTTCCATCTGGGCTAAAAAGTCGAGAACAAGAGATTATTTATCCTTTGCAAACTCCATAATATCTCCGGGTTGACATTCCAGAATCTCACAAATCAGTTCTAGAGTCGAAAACCGAATCGCTTTTGCTTTTCCGGTTTTCAAAATAGAAAGATTAGCTGTTGTGATTCCCATTCGTTCCGCTAATTCATTCGAACGCATCTTTCGTTTAGCGAGCATTACGTCTAAGTTGATGATTATAGACATGATTATATTGTTAAATTATTTTCAGTTTCTATGATATTTCCTTTTTTAATAACATCAGAAAAAGCTAATAACCCAATGCCAATTGCAAGTAGTAACAAATACATAATAATATCAGAAAGTATTTGGTCCTTTGGCTTCTGACTCATGTCCAACAGTCTAATTATAATCCCAGAAACGCTTAACAGCAATAAAAGACAGCCACTTCTGTTAAATCTTTCGGAGCTTTTAAAATTAAAAAAGCCTAACTGGTTTCCAACATCTGTTAGGCGGTAGTTGATAAAATGAGATATTAAAACAAACCATTAAAACAAATCACCAACTTGATTATTTTTAGTTATTCGGCACCATCAATAAGAGCTCTTGCAACTGCAAAGCCACCCACTTTTTCGCCTAATTCAAGTCCTTTTTCACAATCGCTTCTATAATGAATGCATCCAAACATTCTGGAATCCGAAGCTTCTTTTGCCATAGCTACAAAACCTTGTGCTTTTGCAGGGATGAGATGTGATAAAACAACATAGGCCGCACCGCTGAAGGTAGAATGACCTGATACATAAGCAGGGAAATTTGGAATCCCGGTTAATGTTTTTATAGACGGATCTACTTGGGACGGTCGGGGGTTAAAGTACGTGTATTTTGCGTCCCAGCAGCAGATCGCCGCATCCATCATAGCAATATTTAGCAACGCTAGATTTCGTGCCCAGCGCACCTCACTATAATTGAGTGCTACAAATGACTCTGATGCAATTGCATTCCAGTGTCCGGGTGGCGTATAAGTTCCTACTCCATCAGCCCAAAAAGCAACAATTTCCATGTTTTTTCTAGTGGCATTTTTTCCATAGCTTTTTACTTCAGCTAATTCTTTTGCAAATTGTTCTGATTTTGTAGATGGTGGTGGAATCGGGCGGCTGGCCACAACCATTTCAGGAGTCATAAGAAATGATTTTACTTTTCCAAATAATGGTAGCATTGGAGGTCTTGCTGGTATATCTAATGATTTCCATGGAGTTTCTCCGGTTGCTGCCGTTTGAGTTTCCAGTTGTGTCCAAAGCGCTTGATTGCCAATAGCAGCTGCTGTTCCGTCAGCAGTAGCTCTGGCGATAAATTTGGCTGCTATTTTTCTGCCTAGAATAATTCCGGCATCCACATCACTGCGAACATTGGCACCACTAATAATGCGATATAATTTTTGTTCCGCTGCCTTTTCTTGTATGTAAGCGATTTCTGTTGGGAATAATAATTTTAATAACTCAACCGTTACTCCTGCTAAAACAGCATCTTCAGAGGGATAGGAAGGCAAGTTGCTTTTTGGGATTAAAACCGGTAATGTAGCATCAACCGTAAAAGGTGCAGCTCTATTGTACAGTTTTTTATAATGCCAAGTTGCTATCATCGCATCGCATTGCGCCGCACTCACATAGGCATACGCTCTGGCTGCATAAGGCGGATTTGAGAATGGAAACTGCGGATTCGCAAACGGATTTGCTCCAGATGGTGCAGGGTAGGTTCCGTCTTCATTTTGATACGGCGGTCGATTGTGTCTTGCCACTAATGTTCGCATGATTTCATTCCAACGCAAAACTCCTCCGGCACTCCAGTATTTTATGATGTTTCTTTGGTCTTGCGTGATGTTTGCCTGATAGCTTTTTATCTCATTTATTTCTCTTGTAAAAGCCGCTGCAGTAGTTGCTATTGGTGCATCCAAAGAGAACTCATCCGGAGTAGTCAGTAAGAATGTTTTCCAGGTCCCTGCTAATTCGTCTGTATTGATAGGATTTAATTGAGGGAATTGCTCGTTGCGTTCTGTTAGCTCATCACTGCAAGATTGGTTCACTGCAAGAAACAGAACCAAAAGACTGTAATAGGCTATTTTTTGTGTTTTATTTTTCATTTTCTTGTGCTGTTTTTTTTAAATTAAGGATGTAAAATAAACCACCGTAGAAGGTGTTTGATTGGCCAATATTTCTACCTTCCGTAACAAAATTGCACCCCCCAATAAGAGATAATCCCGGAATTTTCTGGAGTGTGTATTTAGTATTCACGCCAATTTTTAAGGCATTCATAGTATTGCTCGGGAAAGGCATGTTGTTGGTAGTGATGTCAAATCCTCCGGATTGCGATACCCAATTGTCCAGAATCGCTTCGGCTATTAATCTAGTGGAACGATAGCCAATTCTCAAGTTTACAGAAATTGCATCTGGCATGTCTACTTCATTGGTGTAATGCATTTCGTTTGTATAGTAGGAGTTTCGGTCAACGGTTATATTATCTCTTTTTACATAAGCGGCTGATATAGTGGTAAAAAAATGACCTCTTTGATAATCACCCATGATTCGTAAAGAAGCTGTCTTGCTTTTTAGGCCAAGACTCAAGGGTAAATAATCAGCTGAATAATCAGTAACCGGAGCCGAAAGTCCTCCCAAAGCATATAACGAGTAGGTAGCTTTACCAATTGTTTTTTCAAATGGCATGTATTTTACTGTTAGTGAAATATCTTGTAATCCTTTTTTGCCTTCCATTGTTCCAGCACTTGCATGTGTATCCACGTAAGGAAGACTGAAAATAATATTCAATTTATCAGAAACACCATAGTTTCCCATTAGAGCAATTGATTTTGTTGAAACAGTACCCAGATTAAGATTTTCTCTTTTAAAGGTTCCTTCCCAATACTTATCCCAGCTGCTATACTGGTAAACGGCTCCAAAACAAAAATTATTTTTACTCATCATAATTCCGTCAATCTCGGTTTGGGCATTTATAAATAGAGGAACCAATAGCAGGCAGTTCAGATAAATTTTTTTCATTAAAAAATGGTTTTTGGTTAATGGTTTTAGCCTTTTTTAGAATGGATAATGGTATAAAATAGTACAACAACAACTTTTTACCTAAGAAGGTCTGAGTTAAAAAAATAGTGATTGTTTGTCAAGTAATATCGCTGTAAAACAAGATTTGTTTTTGGCTTCAGCCAAAAAATCTCTTTGAATTTACAAGGCTAAATGCATTGATTAAGGGCGTTTTTCAAACAGAGAACTGTTCTATAAATCCATTTAAGTTATGGTCCTAAAGGCTAGTTGTACAAAGTATACCAGAATAGCAATGCAAAATGGCCTATCAAATTATTCACAAAAGTGAATTCAGAAAACACAAAAACCTGTTTTGTATTTATAAAGGGCATAATTTCTATCGAAAGGGTGTAATAAATGTACAGATGTAGCTAAAGTAATCATGAATTATCTTGACTTACAAAAACCGGATAAAAGCGAATGATTCCACTAAAATGAATGAAGATTTAAACGAAATCAGGTGGTGAATACGAAATGGAAGTGTACCCGGAATCTAACGCCTGGTTTGGCGTAATGATAGGTTCAGCAGAAAGTATCGCTGTTTTTGGATAAAAAGCTACGCAAACAGTATTATTTGGAATATAATCTTGAAGAAAAGACTTCATGAGTTTTTTAACCGGAGACTCTTTAGAGGAAGATCCATTAAATAATTGATTGTCAACAATATCTTTTAAATCCTGGTTTATTGCATCTTGATGCGCATTGTGCAGGTAATACAAACTTAGTATGTTATTTTGAATTCTTTTCTTGAAAATATGATACCTTTTATTGTTGATAACCACATCTTCATTGACGTATTCAAAATCAGTGTCTTCAATAAAAGAATATAAAGTTGCATTCAATTGGATTACTTCAAACTCTGTATCATGTCTTTTTTCCATAGTAGATACCCACGCTTGCTCTTCTTGATAAGCAAACATTAGATAGTATCCCATCACGTTGTAAAACAACGTTACTATTAAAAAAAGTGATGCAATTCGTTTCATATTTGCCGAAAGTAGAAAACTATTTCATAGGTTATTATCTTCAATATTAATTTTAAGTTTTTTTTAACACAATTTTATAAAATTATAAAACGAAACCGTTTTCGGAAAAATTTGTAGATTTTTTTTTAATAGTTGTTTTTTAATAGTTAATTTTTATAGAATTATTTTTTTTTGAATAATGAAACAAGATTCTGTATTAGAATTTCTGTTTCAAAATTCATTAATTGGAAGAAATTAGTAAACAAAAATGGCGCAAAATTCATAAACCAAAAAAGATGCTTATTTTTGTGGACTATGAAACATTTCCCAGAAAATCTATCCGCTAAACTTGAAATTCGAAAGCAAAATAATGCGTTGCGAAAATTGCCTTTATCAAGTAAAAGAATTGATTTTTCTTCCAATGATTACTTGGGCTTTTCACAATCAGAAATTATATTTAATCAGACGCACGAGTATTTAATTACGAATACTATCATTCAAAACGGGGCGACGGGTTCCCGATTGTTATCCGGGAACCATAAGCTGTATCAAGAAACAGAAAACTGTATTGCCAGTTTCCACCAATCAGAAACAGCCTTGATTTTTAATTCGGGTTACAATGCCAATATTGGTTTTTTTAGTGCCGTTCCACAAAAAGGCGATTTGATTTTATACGATGAATTGTGTCATGCTTCTATTCGGGACGGAATCCAACTGTCGAATGCCAAAGCCTATAAATTCAATCATAATGATTTTGAGGATTTAGAAAAATTGATTTTACGGAATCCAAACACTATTATTTATATCGTTACTGAATCTGTTTTTTCTATGGATGGTGATTGTCCCAATTTGGAAGAATTGGTTTTGGTTTCAACTAAATACAATTGTTATCTTGTTGTGGATGAGGCGCATGCTTTGGGCGTTTTTGGTGAAACAGGCGAGGGATTGGTTCAAATGCAGGGTCTACAAGAACATGTCTTTGCTCAAATTATGACTTTCGGGAAAGGATTGGGATGCCATGGAGCAGCGATTTTAGGCTCGGTTGAATTGAGGGATTATTTAGTAAATTTCTCCCGAAGTTTTATTTATACCACAGGGCTTTCGCCACATTCTGTTGCTGCGATTTTGGTTGCGTACCAGCATTTAGAAATCGATTCGGCTTCAATTTCAAAACTAAAAGAAAACATTGTCTTTTTCAATCAGCAGAAAAATCTATTGAGTTTAAAACCACTTTTCGTCCGAAGCAAATCGGCAATACAATCGGCCATTATTCCCGGAAATGAAAAAGTAAAAACCATCGCCAGTCAACTGCAGGAAAAAGGATTTGATGTGAAAGCTATACTTTCGCCAACAGTTCCCAAAGGGCAGGAACGCCTGCGTTTTTGCATTCATAGTTACAATTCGACGCAAGAAATTACGGAAGTGTTGCATTTGTTGTGCACTTTTCTTTTTTAGCCAGCGGATGCTTCGGATTTAAGGATTAAAACAGATTAGTGCATTAACGTACTTCTTGCTGTAATTATGGGTTTACTTTTGATTGCAGATTAATCCTGAATTCAAATAATCAAAAAAGCATAAAGAATACGTGTGAATTGTAGTACAAACTATCGATACTTTATTAGGAAAGAAGCGATTAGTATTTAAACCTAATATGGTTTGTAAATTAATTTTTTGTTGTACGAATTTTGAGTGCTCAAATTGGTCCCTATTTAACGCATCGCCTATATTTTCTTTCTCATTCTCGCCACAGGAATATCGAGTTGTTCTCTGTATTTAGCAATGGTTCTTCTCGCAATTGGATATCCTTTTTCTTTTAGGATTTCGGCTAGTTGATCATCTGGAAGCGGTTTTTTCTTGTCTTCTTCCTCGATTGTATTTTGAAGAATTTTCTTTATTTCCAGTGTCGAAACATCCTCCCCTTGGTCGTTTTTCATCGATTCCGAGAAGAATTCCTTGATCAGTTTCGTGCCATAAGGCGTTTCCACATATTTGCTGTTGGCCACACGTGAAATAGTCGAAATATCTAGACCCACCATGTCCGCAATGTCTTTTAGAATCATCGGTTTCAACTTGGTTTCATCACCATCCAGAAAAAACTCTTCCTGATAATGCGTAATCGCATTCATGGTTACAAAAAGGGTTTCCTGACGTTGGCGTATCGCATCGATAAACCATTTAGCTGAATCCAACTTTTGCTTTATAAACTGCACTGCATCTTTTTGCTGTGCCGATTTGTCTCTGGAATCCTTATACGTTTGCATCATTTCCTGATACTCTTTAGAAACGTGCAGAGAAGGAGCATTTCGACCGTTTAAAGTCAGTTCCAGTTCACCGTCTACAATTCTAATGGCAAAATCAGGAACTACGTTTTCTGTTATTTTATTGTTTCCGGTAAAGGATCCTCCTGGTTTTGGGTTCAGTTTTTCTATTTCGTGAATTGCTTTTTTAAGCTGCTCATTTGAAACATTGTATTTTTGTAACAGCTTGTCATAATGTTTTTTAGTGAAAGCATCAAACTGATTTTCGATAATGTCAGTGGCCAGTTCTACGGATTCTGTCGGTGTTTTATGTTTCAATTGTAACAACAAACATTCCTGTAAATCTTGTGCGCCTACACCAGATGGTTCCAGTTCATGAATTACCTGCAGCATTTTTTCGACCATTTTCTCATCGGTATAAATGCCTTGCGTGAATGCCATATCGTCTACCATATCAGCAACACTGCGACGAATATATCCCATGTCATCAATACTTCCTACAAGGAATTCGGCAATATCACGCTCTTCATCATTCAGGATGAAGGTATTCAACTGATTGATTAAATCCTGATGAAAACTCACTGGCGCGGCAAAAGGCGTTTCGCGATCATCGTCATCATCACTATAATTGTTAGCCTGCGTTTTATAATCCGGAGTTTCGTCATTGCTTAAATATTCGTCAATGTTGATGTCTTCGGCGTCAATTCGCTCTGATTCCGCATCATCATAATCGTCATAATCTTCGTTTTCGAATTCATCCTTTTCATACTCATCTTCTTCTTTTCCAGTTTCCAAAGCTGGATTCTCGTTCATTTCTTCCAGTAAACGCTGTTCGAAAGCTTGCGTAGGCAATTGAATTAACTTCATCAACTGAATTTGTTGAGGAGATAATTTCTGTGATAATTTTAAATTTAAGAATTGCTTCAGCATTTTTATTGTTTAATCGGTTAACCGTTTATTTGTTGAATCGATTAACCGAATAACCGACTAACCGAATAAACTTTTTAAAACTCCGCATTCATTGGCGTTCTTGGAAAAGGAATTACGTCACGAATGTTTGTCATTCCTGTCACAAACAATACCAATCTTTCGAATCCAAGTCCAAAACCAGAGTGAACCGCTGAACCAAATCTTCGGGTATCAAGGTACCACCACAATTCTTCTTCATCAATTCCTAAGGCTTTCATTTTTTCAACCAAAACATCAAAACGCTCTTCTCTTTGAGAACCGCCCACGATTTCTCCAATCCCTGGGAAAAGGATATCCATCGCACGAACCGTTTTTCCGTCTTCGTTCAAACGCATGTAAAATGCTTTGATATTTGCCGGGTAATCAAACAAGATTACCGGACATTTAAAGTGTTTTTCCACCAAATAACGCTCGTGTTCTGATTGTAAATCAGCTCCCCATTCGTTGATGATATAGTTAAATTTTTTCTTTTTATTAGGCGTACAATCCCTTAAAATATCAATGGCTTCGGTGTACGAAACCCGTTTGAAATTGTTTTCCAAAACAAAGTTTAATTTTTCCAAAAGTGGCATTTCGCTTCTTTCCGCAACTGGTTTCGATTTCTCTTCATCCAATAATCTTCCTTCCAGGAATTTCAAATCCTCAGGACATTTTTCCAAAGTGTATTTGATTACATGCTGAATAAAATCTTCGGCCAAATCCATATTGTCGTTCAAATCATTGAACGCCACTTCGGGCTCAATCATCCAAAATTCTGCAAGGTGACGCGAAGTATTCGAGTTTTCGGCTCTAAATGTTGGTCCAAAAGTATAAATTTGACCCAAAGCCATTGCAAAAGTTTCTCCTTCCAGTTGTCCCGAAACCGTTAGGTTGGTTTCTTTTCCGAAGAAATCTTCTTTGTAATTCACTTTTCCATCTTCGGTTCTTGGCGTTCCGTCAAATGGCAAAGCGGTAACTTTAAACATTTCACCGGCACCTTCAGCATCCGATCCCGTGATGATTGGTGTATTCACATACACAAAACCTTTCTCTTGAAAATAACTGTGAACTGCATATGACAATACCGAACGCACTCTCATAATCGCTCCAAACATATTAGTACGCACTCTTAAATGCGCATTTTCCCGCAAGAAATCCAAGCTCGGTTTGTTCTTAGGTTGTATTGGGAATTTCTCCGCATCCGAATCTCCAAGGATTTCCAGTTTAGCTACCTGAATTTCAAATTTTTGTCCTGCACCTTTGCTTTCTACCAAAGTTCCGGTTACAGATATTGCTGCTCCAGTGGTAATTCTTTTCAAGGTTTCATCTGGAGTGTTTTCAAAATCGACAACACATTGTATATTATTGATAGTCGAGCCATCGTTTAAGGCAATAAATTGATTGTTTCTAAAAGTTCTCACCCATCCTTTTGCATTCACTTCATGAAGCGTTGTTGTGCTATTTAGTAAGTCTTTAACTTTTGTATGTCTCATTTTAGGGGTATAATTGATATTAAAAATTGTCTGTAACTGAACTGCAAATATAAATGATTTGTTTTAAAAGTCATTGCGAGGAGTGAAGCAATCTGGAGCTATTTCCCGCTTTCCGTTGCAATCTTTTTATTTTTAAAGAAAAAATAAAAAGGATTTACACTGCAATCAGGGCTAGGGAGTAGTGAAAGTACGGTTTTTGAAGATCTTCTTTGAGAATAAATAGGATTGTGATTGGTAACTGAAATGCTTTAGTTTTTTGATTACATAAATGAGAATATTTTCTGGTAATTAATTCTTGGTATTTTGATAGGCACAATCTCGCCTCAAATACCAGCAGTACAAACCAATAAATCATGCTCCTCAAAGTTTCCAACTTTGAGGAGCATGATTTATTGGTTTGAATCTAATTCCATCAGTAAAAAACTAAAAGTTACATCCTAAAAGTTAGAAACTTTGCGAAGCAGAAGAGCAGGAAAATTCAAAAATGGGAATGTAAGTTGAAAAATAAATTTTATGATTCTTAATTATTGTTAATTTTCTTTAGTAGATTCAGTTTACTATTGGCAATAGAATCAATTTTTGAAGTTGATTTAGTAATTAATGAGTCGAGTTTTTTTACTTTAGCTCCTTCTTTGTTGATTATAGAATCAAGGGAATTTACTTTCTTCAACTCTTTATTAACCAGTGAATCTAACTTTTCCGCCTTGGCATTCAACTGATTGATTTTTTCTTCAGCTTGTTTTGAAATATCACCGCAGGAAACAAGTACGCCGGTTAACGTAATTAAGAGAAAATTGCTGTATTTATGTTTTTTCATGACCGCATTGTATTAATTTAAATTAGTATCGATTGCCAGATAAACGGTATTCTTACGATACCTTTCTGGGAGTTAAAGTACGATATTACTTTGAATAATATAAAATAATATTCAAGTACAGTGTATATAAACTTTACTTATTTTTTTTGCTCTAAATCATCAATCTCGGCATCACTTGGTTCGATGATGTCAATTTTGGGTTCGATAAAATCTTGTTCGTTGGCCAAAGTTTTATTCAAGGTCAAGACTAAAGCTGGCAACAACATCAAATTGGATAGCATTCCGAATAATAATGTTAGCGAAATCAATCCGCCAAGTGCTATTGTTCCCCCAAAACTGGACAACATAAACACCGAAAATCCAAAGAACAACACGATAGAAGTATAAAACATGCTCAGGCCGGCATCCGTAAATGTGGCGTAAACGGATTTGCGAATTTTCCAGTTATTTTTCTTTAATTCCTCGCGGTATTGCGACAGAAATCTTACGGTGTCATCCACCGAAAGACCAAACGCAATTCCGAAAACCAATATCGTCGACGGTTTCAGCGGAATGTCCAGAAAGCCCATGATTCCTGCGGTTAGCATTAGCGGCAATAAATTAGGAATGATAGAAACCAACACCATTTTGAACGAACGGAACATAAAACCAATCAAAAGTGCGGTCAGGAAAAAGGCGAAAGCCAGCGACGAAAGTAAGTTGTCCAGTAGGTAACCGGTTCCTTTTTGGAAAACTAAAGCTTTTCCGGTGATGGTGACTTTATATTGATCTGACGGGAAAATTTTATCAGCTTTCTTACGAATTTCAGCTTCAATTTTGGCAATATTATCGCCATTTTCATCGCGCATAAAAGTCGTGATTCGGGCAAATTGTCCAGTGGAATCTACATAGCTTTTCATCAGATTATCTTTCGAGTTTTTTGTAGCATTTTTAGCATACGACAAAATAAACGACTGTTCCTGTGACGTTGGCAATTCATAATAGTCTGGGTTTCCGTTATAATACGCTTGTTTGGAATATTTAATTAAATTGACAATAGAAATGGGTTTTGACAATTCCGGAATTTCATCAATGGTTTCCTCCAGTTCTTCCATTCGCCTAAGCGTAGACAATTTCATAACTCCTTTTTTGCGTTTGGTGTCAATCATGATTTCGAGGGGCATCACTCCATCAAATTCTTTTTCGAAGAAAACAATGTCTTCAAAAAAGGCTTCTTTTTTAGGCATGTCTTCAATTAAACTACCGGAAATGCGCATTTCGTAGATGCCTACAATGCTAATTACTAAAAGAATAACAGAAACGACATAAATTGAAAAGCGATTGTATTTTACGTTTCTCAG
Source organism: Flavobacterium sp. GSP6 (assembly GCF_003984855.1). Classification (NCBI taxonomy): domain Bacteria; kingdom Pseudomonadati; phylum Bacteroidota; class Flavobacteriia; order Flavobacteriales; family Flavobacteriaceae; genus Flavobacterium; species Flavobacterium sp. GSP6. The sequence goes on along the minus strand of NZ_RYDO01000001.1, from coordinate 29,506 downwards.
AATCCAATCCATAAAAACCTTCACATAATTGCGGTCTAGGTGTTCGATGTGGCGCTCTTTCGGAGCCGGAATATAACTGTGAAAAATAGGGATGACAATGATGCATAAAAAGAAAAGTGCCATAATATTGATAGAAGTCACGACGCCAAATTCCAGTAACAATTGATTATTAGAAGCCACAAACGTAGCAAAACCTATGGCCGTGGTGAGATTCGTCATCAAGGTTGCCATTCCTACTTTGGTAGTGACACGCTGTAATGCTTTGGCTTTATTGTGGTGAATTTTATATTCCTGATGGTATTTATTGGTCAGGAAAATACAATTCGGAATTCCGATTACGATGATTAATGACGGAACTAAAGCGGTCAAAACAGTGATTTCGTAGTTCAGTAATCCTAAAAATCCAAAAGACCACATTACCCCAATAATGACAATTACCATTGATATTAACGTCGCCCTAAAACTTCTAAAAAAGAAAAAGAAAAGCAGTGAAGTAACTAATAGTGAAGCTCCAATGAAGATACTTATTTCATCGGTGATGGTTTTTGCGTTTAGCGTCCGGATGTAAGGCATGCCTGAAACGCGCAGGTCGATTCCGGTTTCTTTTTCGAATGTTTCGACTGCGGGAACTAATTTATCCAGAATAAAATCTTTTCGGGCTGCTGTGTTTACAATTTTTTTATCCATGTATACGGCAGAGCGAATGCTTCCCGATCTTTTGTTGAAAAGTAATCCTTCGTAAAAAGGCAAATCATTGAATAGTTCTTTTTTGATCTTTTGAAGATATGCCGGATCAAGAGTTTTGCTTTGGTCCACAAAAGGAACGAGTTCAAAGGTTTGCAGCGAATCATTTTTTTGTAATTTCTTTAAGTCATTTAACGAAATTACTAAATCTACCGCTTTGTCTTCTTTCAGCGTATTCATCATTTTGCTCCAGGAAGCATAGGCTTTTGGGGTAAATATGGAGTTATCTTTTACACCGATGATGACTAGATTTCCCTCTTCGCCAAATTTATTTAGAAAAGCGTTGTACTCAATATTTACAATATTATCATCCGGTAATAAATTGGCTTCGGTAAAAGTGAAGTGGATATTTTTCCATTGTAGTGCTAAAAGAGCTGTTATCACAACAATAATGGATAACATCAAAATTCTATTTCTGAGGACAATTCGCGCTATTAATTCCCAAAATCCTAAACTAAACCACTTAATCATAAGTCAATATTAAAGGCGGTAAAGGTAGTCAAAACCACTATAAATCATTTCTTTTAAAAGAAACTTTTTGTTGTTTTACCGGGCTAATTATACCCTTTTTTTATTTTACAATAAAATAATTTTGTGGCATATAAATTATACATTTGAATTTCTCATCTTTGTTTCTTTAAAGTTGGGAAAGTCCATATAAAAACAAATATGAAGAATTATAAAAACACACTATTTTATTTAAGTGTTACTGGCGGTTTTATAGCACTAATGTATTGGATTATAACTAAAGGGAAGCATTTAGAAGTTGCAGAAACGATAGTGACACCAGAAAGTGGAAACGGTTCCTGGAGTGATTTTTTAGCGTCGATTCGGCATAACTTCCAAGATCCTTTGGCTATCCTTTTGGCGCAAATTATTACGATTATTCTAGTTGCTCGTGTTTTTGGCTGGATTTTCAAGAAAATTGGTCAGCCTTCAGTAATTGGGGAAATTATTGCGGGTATTGTTCTAGGACCATCCTTACTGGGATTGTATTTTCCGGAATTTTCAATTGCTTTATTTCCTGTTGAATCGTTAGGAAACTTAAAGTTTTTGAGTCAGATAGGACTGATTCTTTTTATGTTCGTGATAGGGATGGAACTCGATTTAAAAGTGCTGAAGAACAAAGCAAATGAAGCCGTGGTAATCAGTCATGCGAGCATCGTCATTCCCTTTACTCTCGGGATTGGTCTGGCTTATTTTGTGTACAATCGATTTGCTCCTGAAGGAGTTAAGTTCCTTTCTTTCAGTTTGTTTATGGGAATTGCGTTGAGTATCACTGCTTTTCCAGTTCTGGCCAGAATCGTTCAGGAACGAGGAATTCATAAAACAAAGTTAGGCGCTATTGTTATTACATGTGCTGCTGCTGATGATATTACGGCTTGGTGTATTCTGGCAGTGGTCATTGCGATCGTGAAAGCAGGAACGTTCGTGAGTTCCTTATACATTATTATGTTGGCGGTACTTTATGTTGTAGCTATGATTTTTATTGTAAAACCATTTCTAAAAAGAATTGGGGATTTATATGGTTCCAAAGACAGTATTATAAAACCAGTTGTGGCGATCTTTTTTCTGGTACTTATTATTTCCTCGTATGCTACTGAGGTTATCGGTATTCATGCTTTATTTGGAGCGTTTATGGCGGGAGCCATTATGCCAGATGTTCCAAAATTCAGGACCATATTTATAGAAAAAGTAGAGGATGTGGCGTTGATTCTTTTACTGCCTTTATTTTTTGTATTCACAGGTTTGAAAACTGAAATTGGGCTGATCAATGATCCGTATTTGTGGAAAGTGACCGGTTTTATTATTCTGGTAGCGGTAGTAGGAAAATTTTTGGGGAGTGCATTGGCCGCCAGATTTATAGGGCAAAGTTGGCGGGATAGTTTGACAATTGGCGCTTTGATGAATACCAGAGGTTTGATGGAATTGATTGTGTTAAACATCGGGTTGGAGCTTAAAGTGTTGACTCCTGAAGTCTTTACCATGATGGTCATTATGGCTTTGGTCACTACTTTTATGACAGGTCCGGCCTTAGATCTCATCAATTATATTTTTAAAACTAAAGATGGGGTTGAGATTTTGGAACCATCAAATGATAACAAATACCGAATTTTAATTTCATTTGGAAACAATGAAAAAGGAAAATCGTTGCTTCGATTGGCCAATAGTTTGATAAAAAAACAGAAAAACACTTCCAGTGTTACCGTCATGCATTTGTCTTTAAGTGATGAGGTACATACTTTTAACATGGAAGACAAAGAAAAAAATAGTTTTTATCCTATTGTTGAAGAATCCCATCTCCTGAAACAGGACATCACCACGATTTTTAAAGCAACGATGGATATTGAAACTGAAATTGCCGATGTAGCCAATCAAGGCGACTATGACTTGTTATTGATAGGTCTAGGGAAATCTATTTTTGAAGGGACTATTCTTGGAAAAGTAATTGGCTTTACCACACGGATCATCAATCCGGATCGTTTGATTGATAAGTTTACCGGCAAAGAAGGCTTGTTTGAAAACTCGCCCTTTGATGAAAGAACCAGACAGATTATTTCTAAAACCAAGATGCCAATAGGGATTTTGATCGATAAAGATTTACAGCACGTAAACCATATTTTTATTCCAATTTTTAGCCCTGAAGACTCTTTTTTGATTGATTATGTGCAAAAATTAATTTACAACAACAATTCTAAAATTATTCTTTTGGATGTAAATGGGCATCTTACGACTAATTTTGTCATGAAGAGCGCTATTGATTCTTTGGAGCAAAAATACCCAAATAACATTGGTTTGATAACCGATAAAATCATTAAAAAGGAATTTTTAGATCAGCAGGATTTAATGGTAGTCAGTCTTGAAAGTTGGAAAGACTTGGTGGACTCCAGAAGCACTTGGCTGAGCGGCGTTCCTTCGGTATTAATTTTAAAACAATAATATGAACTGGATTTTATTAATTTTAGGAGGTCTTTTTGAAGTGGGTTTTGCCACTTGCTTGGGCAAAGCCAAGGAAAGTTCCGGAATGGCAGCCACATTCTGGTTGTGCGGATTCTTGATTTGTCTGGCAATAAGCATGGGATTACTTTACAAAGCCACACTCACTTTGCCTATAGGCACCGCATACGCGGTTTGGACTGGGATAGGAGCAGTGGGAACCGTATTGGTTGGAATTTTTGTCTTTAAAGAACCAGCTGATTTTTGGCGAATATTTTTCATCACCACTTTGATCAGTTCTATTATAGGATTAAAATTTGTGTCGAGTCATTAAATTCCTATATTGAGAACGAAGCTTATTTTGACAGCAATATTATCTTGAAATTTACTCAACTGATTGGGTCCATACCGGTAAAACCCACCTAATCCAAGTCCTTTGTAAATTTGATTCAGTTCGATTCCCGATTCGAAATACCCTTTGTTCAGTGTCTTATAATCCAATCCGATGTGCTGCTCCGGGTTTTGTAAATTACCCCAAGCCACTCGGGATACAATGACTAAAGACGGTTTTATTTTTTTGAATAATGTGACACGGCTAAACCCGTGCTTGAATTGAAAATAGGCATATTGACTGGAGAAAAACTCATTGAAAAACATGGTTTCAAAACTGTTTTTGCCTGAAAAAGTGATCCTTTGAATGATAGTTTCTTTGGTAATATTATTAGGCGAGGTGTTGTACAAATGAGTTAAGGGTATTGCCCCAAAAGAATATCCTGCCTCGAAAAGTAAGCTTGTTTTTTGACCGTTTAAATATTTTTTTTCATACTCTGTTTTAAAATCTATTTTGCTAAACTCAAAATCATTTTGCCAGATCTTGGGGAGGGATTGGGTGTATTGAAACGTAAATTTAGGAAAACGTTTTTCAACCTCAATTCGTCCCGTAGGCGTTTGCATATAATCACTAAATGGATTCCAGCGCAAAGAAACCATCGCAGTAGTCATCACGTAATTAGGATATAATTTTCCGTTTAAATTGAAAATATAATTGAATTGTGGCTCCACAGCCGTTCTAGAGAGTTCCCATAAACTTTCGGTTTTTGGAATGATTTTAGTCTCTATAAATGTTTTCCAAGTTACATAATTATAAAAAGTACTGATGTTTATTGGTCTGGGATCATAAATTTTAAAAGGCTTTTTGTCAATTGCAAATACGGTACTGGCAATTTCTCGAAGATCATCCGTATAGGAAACTCCTATCCAGGAATTAGTAAATTTCCCTACACGTGCTGCTATTCCTAAGTTATACTTAAAATCATTATCTTTTGTTCCGTAAGCGGTGTATCCTTCGACTCTGAAATTTTTTGAAAATCGTTCGTTTGTAGTGCCCCCAATTCCCAATCTAAATCCTTCGTAGTTATTATAGCTAAACAATTTTCGTAAGTCTAAATCGAATTTTCCTATAGGTAAATACCCGTTGATAATTTTCCTGCCAAAACGGAGGCGGCTTTCAATTCTTTTTTTGATCGAAATACTGTCGAGTGCTTGATAGGTCTTTTTGCTTCGGCTGTCTAAGCTGTCTTTTCTGTAAGTGTCCCAAAAAGCTTCTGGTTTATTAATCGCATCGTCTTTGATTTCGATAGTGACGGCTGATTTTTTTATTTGGATTGGAATGTTATATTGGATTTCAAAATTGTTGGTTTGCGACAATAAATAGGTGAAATCCGAGGCTGTTTTTTTTCGTTCTTTAAAATCGTTTTCTACATCACCATCAAATTGAATCGTTCCGCCAAGGATTTTTATATCGTCATCATTTTTGCCCTTTACAATTTTAAAGGTTTTGTCCGTTGGAAACCATAATTTTTCACTGGGAATGTACTTAAAGTTATGAATTCCACTAATGTCAAGAACGCCTTTTATGCGCATTACTGCTTTGGCGACAGCAAAATTATTTTGGTCAATATAAAGTACGCCTTCCAGTCCTGACGCTCTTCTTTTTTTCTTATTCTTGAAGTAAATCATGTAGGTGTTTCTGCCGTCAATGATCAGGGAATCCAACAGTTTATAGTTGTAATCTTTTAGGGCATCATTGGCAATGGGGCTGTTGTACTTGGTCTCAAAAAGTTCGTAACGGGAATCGTAAATAGAGAAGGACTGCAAATTAAATGCAATGATTTCATAAACAGGTTGCTTGAAACCCGCCATTTTGGTACCTAATATAGTTTCTTTTAATGTGCTATTAGCAAATTGATATTGTGATACTTTTTCAGTTTGAAACAGATGCTGCTGACGTACGATATCTTTAAACTTATACTCGGAAGAGTCAATTTTTGAGAACTGATCACCGCTTGATTTTTGGACAAAAACAGAATCGATTCTCCCGTCAATGGAGTCAGGATTTGCGCTTACAATGAGTTTATTATAGGATTTAAACTCGAAACTGTAGAGTTTTTTTTGGGGGTTATTATTGTCTTTATTTTCGATCGCCTTTCGGATAATTGCCAAAGCTGGGTTTTCGTCTGGAACCACCACTTCATTCAGATCATCTGTTTTTTGAGATAGCATGACCACATAATAATTTTTGTTTTTTTCAAGGGTAATTCTGGCTTTGGTGAAACCAATATATGAAATATCAAAGGCTGTAAAGGGAATTGGAGTAACGATACTAAACTTCCCATCCACATCAGAGATGGAGTTTATACCGTCAGTTGTAGTAATCGTAGCAAATGGTAATGGTTTATTGGTTGTAGACTCTTTCACAATTCCATTGACTTGAAACTGCGCCTGTAGCGAAAGCGTTAAAAAAAAGAAGAACACACACAATTGCTTCATAAATAGGGTTTACTGCAAAACGGGTATAATCTCATTTTGGTATCGCAAAAATAACAATAAAAAAATCCGTTCCCCTAAGCGAACGGATTTTTAATAGGATTTGAAAAGGAATTACACCTTCATGATTTCAGCTTCTTTCACCACTAAAAGTTCATCTATTTTACGGATATAACTATTGGTTAAGTTTTGCACTTCTTCTTCGGCACTTTTGCAAATGTCTTCTGATGTTCCTTCTTTTTCTAATTTTTTGATCTCAGTGTTAGCATCTTTTCTGGCATTTCTGATACCCACTTTAGCGTCTTCGGCTTCAACTTTGGCTTGTTTGGCAAGATCACGTCTTCTTTCCTCAGTTAGTGCAGGAACACTGATGATAATTACATCACCGTTATTCATTGGGTTAAAACCAATGTTGGCCACCATAATTGCTTTTTCAATCACGTGCAGCATGTTTTTTTCAAAAGGTTGTAACGTAATTGTTCTGGCATCAGGCACACTGATTTTTGATACCTGCGAAAGCGGTGTTGCCGATCCGTAATAATCAACAAAAACACTTCCCAGCATGGCAGGAGATGCTTTTCCGGCACGAATATTCAAAAATTCTTTTTCTAAATGTGCAATAGAACCGGTCATGGATTCCTTGGTGCTATCTAATATAAATTCAATTTCTTCAGTCATTTTTTTAGGTTTTGGGTTTTGGGTTTTGGGTTTTAGAAATTTGGAGCAATCCAAAAGCTATAACCAGGAACCATTAACTATATATTTACTACGGTTCCTATGTTTTCTCCTTCGCAGATTTTCAATAAATTGCCTACTTTATTCATATCAAAAACCACGATTGGTAATTTATTTTCCTGGCTTAATGTAAAAGCGGTTGTGTCCATTACATTCAATCCTTTTTTGAGGACATCTTCAAAGGAAATAAAATCGAATTTTACGGCAGATGGATTTTTTTCCGGATCACAATCATACACACCATCCACGCGAGTTCCTTTTAGAATCACATTAGCATTGATCTCAATACCCCGTAAAACGGCTGCGGTATCTGTTGTGAAATATGGATTTCCGGTTCCGGCTCCAAAAATTACAATTCTTCCTTTCTCCAGGTGGCGGTCTGCTCTTCTTTTGATATAAGGTTCCGCAATGGATTCCATTTTTAACGCCGTTTGCAAACGGGTTTTCATTCCTTTTTCTTCCAGTGCACCCTGTAGGGCCATTCCGTTGATCACAGTGGCCAGCATTCCCATGTAATCTCCTTGCACTCTGTCCATTCCTGCGCTGGCTCCGGCAACTCCTCTAAAAATATTTCCACCACCTATTACAATCGCTATTTCTACTCCTTTATCATGAATTAGTTTAATTTCGTCAGCGTATTCAGCTAGTCTTTTTGGGTCAATTCCGTATTGCAAGTCGCCCATTAAAGCTTCTCCACTTAGTTTAAGAAGAATTCTTTTGTATTTCATGTGTGTGTTGAGTTGATTGGTGCAAATATAGACATATTCTGTTTTCTAAAAAATGCGTTATTTAAATTTTATAAATTTAGTTTTTCGTACGATTTTTTTGCGGCTTCATAGCCAATGTTAAATACGGCATCCATTTTAATTCGGTTGGTTTCAAACGTACTGTACAGGCATAAATCCTTTGGTTCTATGATCCAGTCGCAGATGTTAAATTTATGCATATTAGAATTTGCCGAAAGAATATCAAAAGCCCGAGTCGTTACCGCTTTGATCGTATTCAAATCTTTGGCGTCTATTTTTTGAATGGGACTCACGTAAACACCAATCAGGGTATCGCATTGTCCTTGCAGGATATCTGTTGGAAAATGATTTAGGATACCTCCGTCACTATAAATGCTTCCTTTTATTTCATAAGGGGACAAAATACCCGGAAACGCCGAGGAAGCTAAAACAGCATCTGTAATTTTTGTTTCGGGGGCAAATATTTTTAGTTTTCCTCGAACCATATCGGTAGCTGTAATTTGAATTGGAATTTTTAAATCGCCCAAAACGGCCTCTCCAAAAATAGTATGAAAATAACTTTTGAAGGATTCTGAATCAATCAACCCCGCCTTTTTAAAGGTCAAATGTTTCCAATGAAAAAGATAGATCGACTTGAAAAACTCCAGAATTTCCTCCGGTGTCTTTCCCCAGGCATACATTGCACCAACAATAGCACCTGCGCTCGTGCCCGCTATCTGAGACGGGCGTATGTTTTTTTCTTCTAAAAATTTGATCACGCCAGCATGAGCAATACCCTTAGAACCGCCTCCGGAGAGAACTAATCCTATCGATTTTGTTTTTAAATCCATCTTTGTAATTTAGGATAAAAATACACTTTTTGTAGAATTGAAACTGATATAAGTCATCTTTATAGGCCAATTTTATGCTAACTTTGTGTAAACAACTTACGTATTATGAAAATTCCTGTAGCTAAAGCATTATTTAACAGTCATTCCTATACCGAATACAGAAAACTTATTTCAGATTTAATATTGGAAGGAAAATCCACAGGAAAGGAACAATCCGAAAATTTGACGCAGTATAGCACCCTGAATGAAACCCGTATGCATCGCTTGGACAAAACCATTACAATTACGGAAGAAAATCAGATTAAGTTAAAGAATCTAAAAAGTGAATACATTTGGGTGGTAATTTCAGAAGGTTGGTGCGGAGATGCTGCTCAGTTGTTGCCAATCATGAATACAATGGCAGTGCAATCTGGCAAAATTGACTTGAGAATTGTGCTGCGTGATGAAAATGAAGAATTAATGAACTTATATCTGACGAACAAAAAAAAATCAATTCCTATATTGATCGTTGTCGCTAAAACAACAGGCGCTATACTCGGTAGTTGGGGACCAAGACCTAAAGCTGCTGCTGATTTGGTTGCGGATTATAAAAAAGAATTTGGCGTTATTGACGAAACTTTAAAAACCAACTTACAACTCTGGTATTTGCACGATAAAGGGATAACAACCCAAAAGGAGTTGATTGGTTTAATGGTTAATTTAGAGGTGTAATTTTTAAGTCAATACGCATCAAATTTTGAATAGTCTAACCTATTTTGTTTAAAAAGTGATTATAGGAAGTCAAGCATGTACTTTTATGGTAGCATGTCTTAAAACCAACTATTTTAAAAAAATATCTGATATTTATCAAGTTATCGATACCATAACACCTGTTTTATTGCTATCAGAGTTGCAGATTTAGGATTATTGGTTTCAAATATAGTTCAACCGTGTAGACTAAATTCTATTTGTCAGTTATAGCAGGAATCAATTTAACAAAGTTATTCCACGAGAATCCTTTTTTTGTAGTTTTGTTAAAAAGGAATAGTTGTGATAACAGACATTAATTTATTGGATTTAAATAAAACCTATTCGTATGTGAATTATCTAACTTGGGAATTTCAGAAAAAAATGGAATTAAGAAGGGGAGAGGATTTACTTCTCCTGATCTTTCCGCATCGCATGATAATACGCAGCACGGCTCAATGGTTCGTATTCTTCGGTTTCGCCCAGCATGACGAGTTTGTCATTGTCGGTTTTGCGGAAACTGTAATTCGCGAGATTTCCCGTGCGGGTACACACGGCATGGACTTTGGTTACATATTCAGCAGTTGCCATTAAAGCAGGCATCGGGCCAAAAGGATTTCCCTTGAAATCCATATCCAATCCGGCCACAATAACACGGATTCCCTGATTGGCCAAATCGTTACAGATCTTGACAATTTCGTCATCGAAAAACTGTGCTTCGTCAATGCCCACTACATCACAACCTTGCGCCAAAATTGCAATATTTGCGGCAGCGGGAACGGGCGTAGAACGGATTTCATTAGCATCATGAGAGACCACCATTTCATCATCATAGCGGGTGTCGATTGCTGGTTTGAAAATTTCGACTTTTTGCTTGGCAAATTGCGCTCTTCTCAAACGACGGATCAATTCTTCGGTCTTACCCGAAAACATGGAGCCACAAATGACTTCGATCCAACCAAATTGTTCTTTGTGATTTACTGTATTTTCGAGAAACATTTTGTATTTTTCTGACTTAAAAAATGAATAGTTTTTATTGCTTTATAATAAAGAAACCGACTTAAAAATTGTATACTTTTACGTCGTTTCAAAAGTATAAAATTTATATCAAATGGGAGATTCGAGAGCACTTATTTAAAAAAATAAAAATCGTGTTCACAAAGATTCCCTTTTCTTGGGACGATATCAAACGGAATACGAAAACGCATCAAAAAAGACCCGCTTAACACCCTATAATTTCAACAGACATGAAAAAAAAATTGGAAGCCGATTTAATCAGCATTGCACACAGAATATTACAGCTAAAAAATAAATCTGATATCAATCAATTATATCTGGAAACACAGAAGTTATATGAAAAACTTTCTGTCTTACGATTTGTGGAAGAACATTTCAGTGAAGCAAAACCAACCATTGGTATAACGGAAATCAGCAGAGAAATCGCAGCTGTTTTTGATACAACTGATTCCGTTCAACCACAAACAGTTGCGGTACTAGAAGAAACAATAGTTGAAGAAACAGTAGAAACGACTTTGGAACAAACCCAAGAAATAACTCCTTCAGAGGAACCGGATCCAGTTGCAACGGAAGAAGAAAGTGCCGTGGAAGTCCAAGAAACTGAAGCTGATAAAATTCCTGAAGAGGAAATAATTATTGAGGAAGCAGCTGCTGAGAAAACTATCGAAATGCCTTTAGAGCAAGCCGAAGCGCTACTTGAGGAGCATGAAAAAGAAGAGGAAATGGTAGTCGGCGAAACAGTTGTTGCTACGGAAACGGAAGCAGAGGATGAGACAGCAGAACCGGAAGCGCCTTTTGAACCTGCTTTTGAATTATCACAGGAAGAAGAAACGCAGACGGAATTGGAAATGCCAAAGAAAGCGCAAGCGGTGCAAATCTCTTTTGAGGATTTATTAGGAGGCAATTATCACGACACGCTTTTTGTAAAAAAACAGCAAGTAGATAACATTCCAACAGCAATAGTTATTGAAACTCCAAAAGAAAATCTACAACCTGAAGAACCAGAATCAGAAAGTACTCCCGCAGCACCAACCGAAAAAGTAGAGCCAAAAATAGTTTCGCTGAACGAAAAATTAGCCAAAGGAATCAATATCGATTTAAATGACCGCATTGCTTTTATAAAACATCTTTTTGGAAACAGCAGCGAAGATTACAACCGCGTTTTAAATCAATTAATCACATTTGATACCTTCTATGAAACCAGAGATTTTATCCAGGAAATGGTAAAACCGGACTATAACAACTGGGAAGGAAAACAAGAGTATGAAGAACGTTTTATGGATATTATAGAGAAAAAATTTTTGTAAATCGCCTTGAATTGTTCTGAATATACATTTGAACAAATACAGACTTTCTTTAAATTTTGTATTTAATTATTTTATCTATGTCAAAATTATACATCGTTCCTACGCCTATTGGCAATCTCGAAGATATGACTTTTCGAGCGATTCGGATTCTTAAAGAAGTCGATTTGATTCTCGCCGAAGATACGCGTACAAGCGGAAAATTGTTAAAGCATTTCGAAATTGGCACTCACATGTACAGCCATCACATGCACAACGAACACAAAACCATCGAGAATTTAATTTCGAGGTTAAAAGCCGGAGAAAATATCGCCTTAATCTCAGATGCAGGAACGCCAGCGATTTCTGATCCTGGTTTTTTACTGACCCGCGCTTGTGTTGAAAACGGAATTGATGTGGAATGTTTACCGGGTGCAACGGCGTTTGTTCCGGCATTAGTCAACAGCGGTTTACCCAATGATAAATTTGTTTTCGAAGGTTTTTTGCCTGATAAAAAAGGACGCCAAACTAGATATTTAGCGTTGGCAGAAGAAACCAGAACGATGATTTTATATGTTTCTCCACATAAATTAGTAAAAACTTTAGCGGAATTCATTACCTTTTTCGGCGAAGACCGCCAAATATCGGTTTCCAGAGAATTATCCAAACTACACGAAGAAAATGTTCGCGGAAGCGTGAAAGAAGTGGTCGATCATTTTAATAAAATAGCGCCAAGAGGTGAAATTGTCGTCGTGATCAGTGGAAAAACTATCACTAAAGAACCTAAAAAAAGTAAATTTTCGGAAGAAGAATGACCCATAAAAAACTATGAATTTAGAATCCTTTTTAGATAAATTAAAGCAAACGCCAGAAATAATCACGTTTGCAGAAACCATCGCAACAATTGAAGATAACTACGATTTTACTCCTACGGCATTTGAGAATGGTTTGCAACACAATGCAGCTGGAGAAAATTCAGGATCTTGCAAGTTGTTTGCTTTCGCTGAAATTCAAAGTTTATCAGAAGCAGCAACATTAGCCTGTTTTGGAGCGTATTATTACGAAGATGTTTTGCAAAATCCAAACGGAACAGATCACCAAAACATCCGCAATTTCATGAAAACCGGATGGGATGGAATTGCATTTTACGGAAGTGCTTTGGTTTCAAAATAAAATTACAATCCGATGTCAGGTCGAGCGCAGTCGAGACACATCAGTTGGTCTCGACTGCGCTCGACCTGACAAAATTCTTAATACAATTTTATAATTCCTAATCAATATGCGTTGGACCCTAAAACCAAAACCTTCCGAAAATGCCGTTCAACATTTGGCGAAAGCATTGAATGTAGAAGATTTTGTGGCCACTTTATTAGTACAACGCGGCATTGAAACTTTTGAAGATGCCAGACGCTTTTTTCGTCCGAGTTTAGATGATTTGCACGATCCGTACTTGATGAAAGATATGGAAAAAGCAGTTTCTAGAATCGAAAAAGCAATTGAAAATGAGGAAAATATTCTTGTTTTTGGCGATTATGATGTCGATGGTACCACCGCAGTTTCTCTCGTTTCTTCCTATTTAAAAACCTATTATCCAAACGTGGCGACTTACATTCCGGATCGTTATGATGAAGGGTACGGAATTTCATTTAAAGGAATTGACTTTGCTGATGACAATGGGTTTTCACTTATCATCGCTTTGGATTGTGGTATAAAATCCATTGATCATGTGGGGTATGCCAAAGCAAAAAACATCGATTTTATCATTTGTGACCACCATAGACCAGGAAATTCTCTGCCTGAAGCCGTTGCTGTTCTCGATCCAAAACGTGATGATTGTAATTATCCTTATGATGAGTTGTGTGGTTGTGGAATAGGTTTCAAATTGATTCAGGCTTTGGGTGTCAACCGAAACCAGACAATTGAGGATTTGGTTCCGTATTTGGATTTAGTATCGGCTGCCATTGCCGCTGATATCGTTCCGATGACCGGAGAAAATCGGGTGCTGGCTTATTTTGGACTGCAAGTTATAAACACGGATCCAAGACCAGGAATCAAAGCTATAATCCACCAGATAAAAAAACAAACTTTAGATATTACCGATGTTGTTTTCATCATCGCTCCCAGAATAAACGCTGCCGGACGGATCAAACACGGCAATCATGCGGTAGAATTATTAACCGAATTTGATTTTGAGCAAGCCCAACAATTTGCTTCTGAAATTGAGGCATATAATTCTGAACGAAAAGATTTAGACAAATTAATTACCAAAGAAGCGTTGCAACAGATTGAGGAAAACAATGAAAAAGAACGTTTTACTTCCGTAGTTTTTCAAGAAGATTGGCACAAAGGAGTAATAGGAATTGTTGCTTCCCGTTTGATTGAAACGTATTACCGTCCAACACTTGTTTTCACCAAAAGTGGCGATAAATATGCGGCTTCGGCACGTTCCGTAAAAGGATTTGATGTGTATAATGCACTCGAAGCGTGTACAGAATATTTGGAACAATTTGGCGGTCACATGTATGCTGCGGGAATGACATTGGCGGCAGAAAACTATCAAATCTTTAAAGACGCTTTCGAAAAAGAAGTGGAAAGAACCATTCATCCGGATATGTTGACACCCGAAATTGCAGTTGACGCCGAGATTGATTTTGCGGATATTACTCCAAAATTAATCCGGATTCTGAAACAATTTGAACCGTACGGACCACAAAATATGACGCCAATTTTCCTGACTAAAAACATTAAAGACACTGGTTATGGAAAACCTATGGGTCAAGAAGAGGAACACCTAAAACTTTTTGTCAAACAAAATAATTCCGAAGGTATTGCTGCAATTGGTTTTAACTTAGGTGACAAAATGGAACTGACTACGCATCAAAAACCTTTTCAAGCGGTCTATTGCATTGATGAAAACGAATGGAAAGGAAAAATAAGCTTGCAATTGCGATTGCGAGATATTAAAGAATGATTATTTTGATATGAAAAAAAAAGACCCGTATTCGGCACTGCGGTATAAAGAATTCAATATTTTTTTGTTATTGCGTTTTGCTATGGTTTTTGGCTGGTCGATGCAATTTATTGTCATTGAATGGGAAGTTTACAGTTTAACCAAAAACCCGTTGTCCTTAGGAATTATCGGATTAATGGAAGTTATTCCAGCCATTTCAATGGCTTTATTTGCCGGACATATAGTCGATCAAAAGGAGAAAAAAGGATTGCTATTTAAATGCATATTAGGATTTTCAATTATTAGTTTGGGCTTGTTTTTATTTACATGGCCACCCTTTATAAAAGACTTTTCTACCCAAACTATTTTATATTCTATTTACTTTTTCGTGTTTTTAGGTGGATTGGTTCGTGCTTTTCTTGGCCCGACGATATTTTCTCTTTTGTCTTTGATTGTTCCTAAAAAATTATATCCCAATGCTGCCACTTGGAGCAGTTCTGTTTGGCAAATAAGTTCCGTTTTAGGACCTGCGGTAGCCGGTTTTTCGATCAATTTGATTGGTGTTCATTGGTCCATGTCCATCGTTTTGGGGTGTTCACTTTTTGCGTTAATCGCTTTAACCCAAATTGCAACGAAACCTATTTTGAATCCAAAAATTGGCGAACCTATTATGGAAAGTTTGAAGGAAGGTGTGAAGTTTGTCTACAACAATAAAACGATTTTAGGTGCTTTATCACTAGATATGATTGCCGTCCTTTTTGGAGGAGCTGTAGCGCTGTTACCCATTTTTGCACAGGATATTTTGAAAGTCGGTCCCCAAGGGTTTGGTGTTTTGAGAGCCGCACCGGCAGTTGGCGCATTTTTGATGCTAATAATATCCGCTTATATTCCTTTTACCAAAAATGCAGGTATGAAATTGTTATCGGCAATTTTTGCGTTTGGGATTTGTATTATCGTTTTTGGACTTTCATCGATTTTTTGGTTGTCAGTTGCGGCTTTATTTTTAAGCGGTGTTTTCGATGGGATTTCGGTGGTGATACGCCAAACTATTTTGCAATTGAAAACACCAGATCACATGAGAGGCCGAGTTGCAGCCGTGAATTCTATATTTGTGGGTTCCTCTAATGAATTGGGTGCTTTTGAAAGTGGATTAACCGCAAAGCTGATGGGAACTGTTAGCGCAGTGGTCTTTGGTGGAAGCATGACACTGATTACTGTATTTATTACAGGAGCTGTATTCCCTACTTTTAGAAAACTGGACTTGCAAAAAGATATTGAGGAACATGAAAATAGCGAGTAATATTGTCATTGCTTCGCCAGTTTGCTATCACTCGTGTCCGACAAGGGGGAATCACACAATTTGAATAACTTGATGTGATTTCTCCTTCGTCGAAATGACAAATTGCACGGTTGTTTATTACAAAAGTAGAATGGCATTATACATGCTATATTAAAAAATTTCAAGATTATTTTACCAAACTTTTATGCTTTTTTATGTTTTATTATTTAGAACAAATATAAATAATACTTATATTTGCTTCAAACTAATGAAACATGCAAGAAATAAAACAAATATATCATAACAATTTAGGCACTGCTTTCTACTGGAGAAAAGATAATGACGTTGTGCTGGACAAAGTCCAATTGGTTTTTAGAGAAATGGGTTTTTATTTTACCCAACAGGAACTGCAACTATTTAAGCGTTGTATTGAAGACAGCTATATCCAAAACAGATGCTGCGACGATTGTGAACTGAAAAACAAATGCCACAAATTTTTACTAAAAACACCTTGTTCCCAAATTGATTTGGCCGTTTCCATGGAAGAATTAGATGCCGTAAAAGATTTGGTAGAAGGCACTTTGTTTAAAATAAATCTAGATGATTATTTGTATGGAGAGGGAATGAATTAGGGATTGGTTTATTTGCGATAATTGCAAAATATACAAAAAGTATTTTCTTATATACTTTTCAGTTTTTAATTTGATTGGTATGTTTTTCGTTTTGAATTCTGTAAAACGAAATCATGAAAGATACAATTGCAACGATAATTTTGAAATATGATTTTTTATTATTTTCAAAAGAAAAATCATCCAAGTCGATAGATAAAAAACCAACAGTCAACAATATAATTCCTAAATGAATAAAAAATTTAGATACTTTATTTTCAGTTTTCATAATTTAATTTTTATACTTTTTAATCTCAAAATTCTCACCGTCAAAAACACCATAAGTAAAATACGTAATCCAGTCACCTAAATTCACATATTCGGCATTTTCTCCTACTGTTACTTTCATAGGCAAATGACGATGGCCAAAAATAAGGTAATTGTAGTGTTTGGTTTCTAATTTTCTTTTGGAATACAGAATTAACCATTCATTGTCTTCACCCAGAAAAGTCACATCTTCATCACCAGAGATCAGTTTGTTTTTTACGGACAGGTATTGCGCCAGTTTAACTCCAATATCCGGATGAAGCCATCTAAAAAGCCATTTGAAAAACGGATTTGTAAATATCTTTTTCATGCGTTTGTATCCTAAATCACCGGGACCTTTTCCGTCGCCGTGGCCAATAAGGAATGTTTTATCTCCAAAAGTATATTCTTGATTGTCATGAAACACGGGAATATTCAGTTCTTTCTGGAAATAATCTTCCATCCATAAATCATGGTTTCCCACGAAGAAATAAATAGGGATTCCACTGTCTCGGATTTCGGCCAATTTACCTAAAATACGGATAAACCCTTTTGGGACTACGGTTTTATATTCGAACCAAAAATCAAATAAATCGCCCAATAGAAAAATAGCTTCAGCATCGTCTTTTACTTCGTCGAGCCAAGCTACGAATTTTTGTTCTCTCGGGAAACTCAATTCGGGTGTTGGTGCTCCAAAATGCTGGTCGGAGGCAAAATATATTTTTTTGTTATTGTGTAATTGCATGAAGTTACAGTATGGATTTCACATTATCACTGGCAAACCATTCCGCGAAAGAAGATTCGGTTTCTTGTAATTTCAAAGAGAAAAGGGTGATTCCTTCGGGTAATCTTCTGATGATTCTTTGAGAAAAATCAACTACCATATTTTCGCTTGTTGGTTGGTATTCTACTAAAATAACATGGTGTCCGCGAACTATTAATTCGTTTGCCAATTCGATATGCGGGGTTGTTCCGTTGAAAACAGTCGCATGGTCAAATTGATCTACTATTTCTTCTTTTACAATTTTCTTTAAATCCGTGAAGTCAATCACCATTCCAAATTTCACATTAGAGCGATCTGAAATTGGGGTTCCAATTACCGTTACTGACAATTTATAACTATGTCCGTGGACATTTTTACATTTCCCATCATAGCCATATAAGGCGTGTCCGGTTTCGAAACTAAATTGTTTAGTAATTCTGATATTGCTCATTGGAGTTTAATTTTGATGCAAATTTAGCAAATTGATATGAGAAATGGGATGTAAATATTTTCCCTCCCCAACCCTCCCCAAAGTGGAGGGAGATAGGATGAAATTATTTTGTTTGTAATCCGAATTTGATAATCCACAAATGTTCTAGCCCTGATGGAAACGGCATCCTTTTTATAAGGTGATTTTTTTTCACCTTATAAAAAGATATAGTGTACAGCAGGAAATAGCTCCTGAAATAAATTCAGAATAAATCCTTCGAAAATCACTTTTTGAATTGGGACAATGCTTTTCTGGTAAAATCAGACAACACTAATTTACCCGAAATCGCGGCGCGTTCTATCAACAATGTATCCCAATGTTGCGTTCCTTCCCAGAAAACCTTTTTCATCTCCAATAAAGCTTCTGGATTGTAACCGGATAATTTACCAGTGAAATCAGCTATTGCGGCATCCAGTTCTGTTATGGTTTCAAAAGTATTAGCGTATAATCCTTTGGCTACCGCCCAATCAGCGGTTTTCCATTCATGGGCTGCGAGGGTCATTTCGGCCATTGCCGTTTTTCCGATTTTCTTCGAAACGACAGGTTCTATTACAAAGGGACCAATTCCGATGGCCAATTCTGATAATTTTATTGATGCATTTTTTGTAGCCAATGCATAATCACAGGCGGAAGCAATTCCTACGCCTCCACCAACTGCTTTTCCATGAATGCGCCCGACGATAAGCTTGGAACATGAACGCATTGCATTGATCAAATGCGCAAATCCAGAAAAAAATTGTGTTCCTGCTTCTTCATTGGAAACAGCTAAAAGTTCATCAAAAGAAGCACCCGCACAAAAGGCACCCGAGCCTCCACTTTGTATAACTATCACCGAAACGGCTGAATTTGTGCTCAAAATAGTGAACTCATTCGTTAAAAGATCCAACAATTCTCTTGGAAAAGAATTGCTCGAAGGATGACCAAATGTAACGGTAGCAATATTATTTTCAATTGTTGTGAAGAGCGAACCTATTGGGTTTTCTGATACCATAGTGGGGATTTTGATGTAAAGTTAAAAAAAGTAAAGGAGGATTTGACTTTTTTTCAAATAGAATGGATTTGTATTTTGAAATTTGCTTTTTGGGAAATTTATATGTTATATTTGCGAACTAGTTTGGGGGATTAGCTCATTTGGCTAGAGTGCTTGCCTGGCAGGCAAGAGGTGATCGGTTCGAATCCGATATTCTCCACTAACATAAAAAGTGCCCTTTAACAGCGTTTAAAGGGTTTTTTTATGCTCAAAAAGTAGCTATTTTGAGTTTATTTAGCACTGTTTTAGCACTGCTATTTTTATTGGAAATTGACGCAAACTCACTATTTACCAAGCTTCTTCAACATGTCAATTTGCCTTTCTAGTGATTTCTTAGTTGCTAAATCATGTATTTGTTGTTTTTTAGTTAGTTTTTGACCCGTTTGTAGCGGTGCTAAAATCTCATTAACAACGTCTTTAGCTAAATGTTTTGCATCTTTATTTAATTCTCCTTCTCGCAGTTCTTTAATCATTTCATGGAGTTTCAATTTTGATGGCGTAGCATTTATCTCATGCATTAATTGATAAGCTAGAATAAGTGAATAAAGACTCTGCTTAACGATAGTAATGTCATCCATCGTTATTTGTAGCCCTACGTGTTTCCCAGTGGGAATGCCATTTGTGAAATTGTGCTCCAACTCTATTACCTTCTTGTGTGTTATTGATACATTACTTGTTTCAAATGTTACACTATACAACATACTAGCAGTATGTTTAAATGAAGTAGTAAAAACACTTTCAAATAAATTAATCAACTTTATTATTGGAGTCATACGCAAAATAGGTTTAATGTTTCTTTTATCCTTGCTTCCAAACTTATTATAAATTCTTCAATGTTAATATGCATCATAATTAATTTATTAAAAAAATACTAAACACCACTTGCTCTATCTAACTGGTTAAGCTTATAGTTTTCAATTTTAATTTGCGGAACAACTCCAATTTCTTTTAAAAGTACTTCGGTCATAACTTCTAAGGTTCTTTTTTCAAATTCATTTGGCACCAACAAACCATCATGTAGCGTATAGGGCACAATTCCCTCATTTACTAAGATTCTACAAATTTTGTCTATAAAAACTTCACTCTCGATAATTTGTAATGTTATTGCAAATTGTTCATATTTCTCTTTTTTAATCGATTTCATGACTGAAGAAATAAATGGGTATTCTTCAGCAAATCTTTTCTTTAACCCACGCAAATCAGTATTTCGGGAATAGGCTAATAACATCCAAGTTTTCTTAGCAGTATCTCTATAAGTAGCAAAAGTTGTTGTTTCTGGGTTTCCATATTTTGTAATATCAAATACCCTAATTAATTCTTCGTACCAAAGACCGTCAGTGGTAATTTCTAAATATTTATCCAATTCGATTATAACCTCTCCAGGTGCACCCTCACGATATTTTTTGAGCAGAATATTGAATAAAACGGGTTGAGAATTAGACAAATCCAAATAGGACATGTTTTCATAACCAACAATAAAAGGTCTTAGGTCACTGGCCATGTTAGTAAGGTTGGTATCTAATCTTTTATTGGTAGCGTTCCTTTTAAATCTTAATGTTTTATTATTGCGGCCATTATGTATGTTATTTATGGATGAAATCCTTGATGAATATCGTTTAAAAGTTTTAGATTCTTCATCCGCATTTGCTGATTCTTCAAGTTCTTTTAAATATCGATTCTCAGAATGTTCTATTGCTTCATCATAATTTATTTCTAAATTCTTTCTGTAATAGCTTCCCATTTTTTTGATATGAGTGGGAGCATTATTTATTTCTTTAGAATCAGACTCGTAATCCTTCGTTAGGAACTTTTTATTTGATTTAGTAATTGGAATTTTAACTCTATACCACATATCATAAATCCTACTTTTTCTAGTCACCATCATCCCTTTGACAGCAGTACTTTCAAGAGATATTTGTATGTTGTTACGTAAACAATAGGTATAAACTACATCCTCTATCTTATCCTCATTTATCTTTAATAAACTATTTATCTTTTGAATATATGTTTCCATACTTTGAAGATAATAATGTGTTGTTCTTCCATCATAATAATAATCATGCCAAACAACATTACTAATTATTAACCATGTCATATATGAATTGTATTCATTTCCATATTTCAATTGAAGGTATCTAGAATCCATTGGAATACAATGAAAAGGATAATCTTCTAAATTTCGATTTTGATTTGATTTAGATAATATATCATTTACAATAGTTAATCCTATTATTATTTCTGATTCTTTATTGTTTTCTAAAGGTGATATATGAGCTGAAAGAAAAAGTAAATCAACAATTTCTTTTGGCAAACAGAAGGTTCTGTACTTGGTATATTTGGTCATAAAATATTATTCTCTCTTTATATTATATTTTTTTTCTCTCAGTTGTTGTTTAGCTAGGGAGAGAACCAGATAGAGCTACTATCTGGAACCCAGCTGTAAGATAATAGACCCTACATTTATAAATATAGATATTTTTAAAAATAAGTCAAGCAAATTATGAAATTAAATTCTGCCCGACCCTTCCCATCGGTAGCCCTTCCCCCATAAGGACTCCCCTCGTTTCTTCCCTCAGACTGTCCCCCGCAGGCCCTACTATACATGGGTATAATACCCTAAACTAAACTGCGGATATTTTTGTAATTTAGAAAAGAGACACCTCTATTTAAAAAATTATTTTTTTATATTTTTTAGCAAAATAATTGTTCTTATTGAATAAATATACCGAAGATAAAGGCCTTTAATATGTACTTAACGTACTGATATTAGCACCGTACCATTCTAAGCCATTATTAACAATTGTGGTCTTATTGACTTTAAATGGCGATTTTGGAGCACTGAAGTAGCATCCCTATGATATGACCCTCATTCAGTCAATAAAATCTGTTAGATTTTTTTAAAATACCTTATTAAATGAGATAATTATTCTATTTTAATAGTTTAAATACAATAATTTTATGAATCGGCTAAAATAGATTCTACAAGAAAAAACTTAAAATTATTCATAGAATGAAAATTTTTTTCACCCAATATTTATTATTAACATGGTGTTAAACAATATAAATTTTTATCTTTATGGCTAAACTTTTCTACGAATTATGCATATCGATAACCTCATATACACTTTTAGTCAAAATAATTTAACCCAATTCCTAAGAAACAAAATACCAACCTTTAAACAAGGCGAAGACGATTTAAGTTATTTGTTTGATGACGAAGTGTTTGAAAAATATGAATCCATTGTAAAAATTGGAGAAGCCACCATTCAAAATGATGACTTGATAGTTATAACATCAAAAACTTCAGACCCGTTAACCGAAAAATCTGGAAAGAAAAATCAATATGAAATTGCAAAAAAGATATTAAAAGAAGAGCTGAAAGATGCGGCTTTATTCATATTTTTTGATGATGAAGGCAACTTTAGGTTCAGTTTTGTAAAAGCTAATTACTTAGGTAATAAAAGAAATTTCACAGATTTTAAACGTTATAGTTATTTTGTATCATCAATAAAAGCAAATAAAACGTTTAAGAAACAAGTTGGTGAATGTAATTTCAGTTCACTGGATGAAATTATAAAATCCTTTAGTGTTGAACCGTTAAACAAGCTATTTTATCAAGAGATTTCCAAAGCGTTTTATGAATTAATTGGCGGTAAAATAACTATTGCAAGTAAAAAATATGATTTTAATGCCCTTTTAGAGTTACCTTCAACTCCTTTAGCTAATCGAAAGATTTATCAAGAATTTGCTGTTAGGCTTATTGGTAGAACCATTTTTTGTTGGTTCCTAAAGAATAAAAAATCAGAAGCTAAAAAACCTTTAATACCCGAAAATTGGTTGTCATCTGATACAGTGGATTTATTAAGTAATGGTGGGTTAGATTATTACCATGATTATTTAGAAAAGTTATTTTTCTTAATTTTAAATAAAAAGCAAGATGAACGAAAAGATTATGAATTACCAGTAGGTGAAGAATCTATTCCATTTTTAAATGGTGGTTTGTTTGAACCTCATCCTTACGATTTTTTCCCTAGAGATAGCAATGGCATTCATAAAATGTCATATGGTTTAAAAATCCCAAATAAATGGTTTTTTAAATTATTTGAAGTGTTAGAATCTTTCAACTTTACCATTGATGAAAATAGTATTAACGATGCTGAGGTAAGTATTGACCCCGAAATGTTAGGAACTATTTTTGAAAATTTATTAGCTGAAATTGACCCAGATACAGAAAAAAGTGCTCGCAAAGCAACTGGAAGTTTTTACACGCCAAGAGAAATTGTTGACTATATGGTAGAACAATCTATCATTCAATATTTAAAAACTAAAACAAGTGTTGAAGATGAGATTGCATTACAAAATTTATTTAAAGAAGGTGGAGAAAATGAATTTGACTCAGAGCAAACGGAAGAAATTTTAGAGGCACTAAATACTGTTAAAATTTTAGACCCAGCTTGTGGTTCTGGAGCATTTCCTATGGGAGCATTGCATAAAATAATTACTGTACTTCATAAATTGGACCCAGACGCTTCTTGGTGGAAAGAAAAACAAATTGAAAACATACCTAATGCTCTTGCAAGAAAATATATGCAAGAAAAATTAGATAAAGAAAGTGCGGATTATATTAGAAAATTAGGCGTTATTCAGAATTCTATCTACGGTGTCGATATTCAACCTATAGCTACTGAGATTTCAAAATTACGAAGTTTTTTATCATTGATAATTGATGAAAATATTGTTGATGATGCTGAAAACCGTGGGATTGAGCCGCTCCCTAACTTAGAGTTTAAATTTGTTAGTGCTAATACTCTTATTGGGTTACCAGATGAAAGTGGACAGCAAGGAATGTTTAATAATTATGAAGAACTGCAATTATTAGAACAACTAAGGTCTGACTATTTGCAAAGTTCAGGTAAAAAGAAAAATGAAATAAAAGAACGTTTTTTAAGAGTTCAAAAAAAAGCATTCGTAATTCAAAACAACTTGTTTGCCGATACTAATAGCAGAGCCTACAAATTAATGAGCTGGAATCCATTTAACGATGATGCTTCTACTTGGTTCGACCCAGAATGGATGTTTGGAGTAAAAAGATTTGACATCATAATACAGAATCCACCTTATGTCCAATTATCTAAATTAAAGAACACCAGTGAAAGTTATAAAAAATATTTAAAAGCTAGATATAATACATCTGGAGGAAGATTGAATACATTTATTTTCTTTTTACATTTATCATTAGAATATTTAAGCGAAAATGGTCAGTTATCATTAATTATTCCCAATACCATTTTGACTCAAGATTACTACACTTATACTAGAGAATTAATTTTAGCAAAATTTCAACTTAATGAAATTGTTAATTATGACAAAATGCCTTTTGAAAATGCAGTTGTTGAAAATGTTACTTTATTCATTCAGAAAAAAAGAACTAATAAAAACATTAAAATAACATCTGACAATCTAAAATCTATCGAATTAATAAAAGAGTTAAACTCTTCAGAATTTATTAAACAAGATAACTATTCATTTAATTTTAAATCAAATTCTTTTATTGATAAATTATTCACCCAAAACAATATTATAAGATTAGAAGAATTATGTTTAGTTAACCAAGGAATTGCCCTTAAGGGTGATAAATCTGCATCAATTTTATATGATAATAATTCTGAAAGCAATCATTATAAATTGCTTGACGGGAGAAATATTAATAAATATAGTATAAATTGGACTGGAGAATTTTTGGATTATTCTTTAGACAGAATACATTCTTGTAAACGTAAAGATATTTTTGAAAGTGACGAAAAATTATTTTTTAGAAGGGTATCTGGAAAACTAATCTTCACTTATGATAATCAACAATATTTTGCTTTAAACACATTGGTAGTTGTTAATCACAAACCAAAAAACACAGTAAATCTAAAATATCTTTTAGCTATATTAAATTCAACATTGCTCAACTATCTATATGTTCTCAAATTTAAATCAACAAAGAAAGTATTTTCAGAAATACAAGCAAATTCTGTTCAAAAACTTCCAATAAAATTAACTTCGAAACAAAACGAATCTAACATAACATTATTAATTGATACTATTTTAGAATTAAAAAAACAGAATTTACCAACAATCGAGCTTGAAAATAAAATAGATAATTTCATATATAAACTTTATGAAGTAAATTATGACGAAATAAAAGTAATAGACCCCGAATTTATGCTAACAAAAGAAGAATACGAAAATTATACCATTGAATAATGACGAATAACTTTATAACTAATAGCGTAAATAACGATAGCCTAAAAAAACGTTTAGAAACCTTAATTTCAGCAAGTAAAGAATTAAAGTTCTTGGTTGGTTTTTTCTATTTTTCTGGATGGCAAGAGATATACAAAAAACTAGAAACTAACCAAGAAGTGACTTTAAAAATTCTGGTAGGCTTGCAAGTAGATAAGTATTTGTCAAATATTGTTGAAGTAGGTGTAAAAGATGATAGCTTGAGTCAAGAAGAGCATTTTACCCAATTTATGAAATCGATGGGTAATGCTATCAACAATGCTGAAATGGATAATGAAGAATTCTATAATCAAATGGCATTTTTCATTCATCTACTTGAAGAGGGTAGGCTGGTCATTCGTAAAACATTAAATCCAAATCACGCTAAATTATACTTATTTAAGTTAAATGATTCGCAAATATTAAAACAAGGTTTTATTACAGGCAGTAGTAATTTAACCAGAGCTGGTTTACATGGACAAGAGGAATTTAATGTAGAAATTAAAGATTACGGGTTTGAAAGTGCCGAAAAGTATTTTGATGATTTATGGTTAAGTTCGATTCCCATCACAGAAGCAGAAAACGGCACAAAAGTTATTATAGATTTTTTAAAAAACAAAAGTCAAGCTTCGCTTATAACACCATATGAAGCCTATACACTAATTTTAAAAACATATTTAGAACTACAAGAGGTAAAAAAAATTAACAGTGCCATAGACCGTATTTTAGAAGACAATGGATTTGAAAAATACAAGTATCAAATAGATGCTGTTAATCAAGCTTTAAATATTATTGAAACCTATAATGGTGTTATAATAGCTGATGTGGTAGGACTTGGAAAATCAATAATTGCTTCATTAGTAGCTAATCAATTAGGTAAAAGAGGATTGATTTTATGTCCCCCAGGGTTAATTGGAAGCAAAAAAGATGGGACTGGTTGGTGGGAATATAAAAATAAATTCAAACTCCATAATTGGGATATTGCTAGTTCTGGTAACTTAGAAAATGAGGCTGAAAGTATCTTAAACAATAATTTAGATTACGAAGTGATTATTGTAGACGAAGCTCACAAATTTAGAAACCAAGATACTTCAGCTTATGAAGCGTTACTAGATATTTGTAGAGGTAAAAAGGTTATTTTGTTAACAGCTACACCATTTAACAATTCACCAGCTGATATATTTTCATTGTTGAAATTATTTATAATCCCTGGTCAATCTGGAATTACATTAGAACAAGATTTAGAAGGGAGATTTAATGCTTACAATTATCGTTTTAAGCGATTGTCTAATATTATAAAAAATCACCAATCGTTAAATGTTGATAAGCTTAGAAAAGCCGAAAACGATTACACCAAATTGTTTGGTATTGAGCCCCCAATAGATATTCATATGGTAAGGCAAAACGTGAGAGCAATGGCTAATGATATTAAAAACATCATTACACCAGTTGTACTTAGACGCAACAGATTAGATTTAAAAACTGATTTTGAGTACAAAAATGAAGTTCAAAACTTATCTGAAGTTAAAGACCCAGAAGAGCAATTTTTTGAACTATCTAAAGAACAATCTGATTTTTATAACAGGATTATAACGGATTATTTTAGCGAAGAAGGAAATTTTAGTGGAGCTATTTATAAGCCATTTGAATATGAAAGTAAGATAAAAGATGAAGACAAATTAACTGAAAACGACAATAGAGCGTTGCAACAACAGCGTAACTTATTTGATTTTATGCGTAGATTGTTGGTCAAGCGTTTTGAAAGCTCATTTGGTGCATTTGAAAAAAGTATCGAGCGTTTTTTAAGAACACATAGAATGGTACTTTCATTTATTGAGCATTCGGGTAAATATGTAATGGACAGAAAAGTAATTGAACATATTTATGATGATGATGACGGTGCTGATGATTTTACTTATGATGCCATTAAAAAAGCATTAGAAGAGTTTGAGAAGAATGCTGAATTTAAAAAGAAACCTAAGCATACCAAAATTTATGATATTGCTGAATTTGAATTTAAAGATAAGTTTATCACCGACATAAAAAATGACATTTTATTATTTGAAAAAATTGACGATGAAGTTAAGACTTTAAAATTGGTGGAAAATGACCCTAAACGAAAAGCAGTTTTACAAACTATTAGAAATGTGCTTCATCAAGAAGCTAATCCAAGAAGGAAAGTTATTCTATTTACTGAATATACGGATACTGTTAGACATTTGAAAAGGCTTTTTGAAAAAGAATTGGGTGTAAGAACTATGTTTTGTGATGGTAATATCACGAAAAATTTTGCGTTGGAATTGAATGCTAATTTTGATGCTAAATTTAAAAATCAAGTAGATGATTATGATGTGCTAATCACGAGTGACAAACTATCTGAGGGGTACAACTTAAACAGAGCTGGGCTAATTATCAACTATGATATTCCATGGAATCCTACAAGAGTGATTCAACGTGTAGGAAGGATTAACAGGATGAGTGCCAAAGTATTTGAAGAATTACATATTTACAATTTTTTTCCGACAGACCAAGGTGCAGACATTGTAAAAAGCAGAGAAATTGCTCAGCAAAAAATGTTTTTAATTCATAGTGCATTAGGTGAAGATGCTAAAATGTTTGATTCAGATGAGGAACCAACACCAAGTGGTTTATTTACTAAGATTAGCCAAAATCCCGAAGACTTTGAAGAATTAAGCCTTAATACCATAATTAGGAATGATTACAACGATATACTTAATAATCACCCAGAAATAATTGAAAAAATAAAGAAATTGCCTAATAGAACCAAAACGGCAAAATTATATGATGAAAATAATGTTGTTGTTCTGCGAAAAAAAGGAATGGCTTTATTTTCAATAGTTCATCAATTTGAAAATGAAAAAACGGAAGGTAAACCAACAGAAAAAACATTTGAAGAATTATTAGAATTTGTAAAATGTACACATGAAGATGAACGGCAACCATTAACTAAAAAATTCTGGAAGTCCTATGAAGAAATTAAAGATTACAAACCTAAATATAGTACTGGAAAGTCTGAAGCAACTTTAGAAGTTAAAGCAAATACATCTTTAAAAACATTATTAAAAGTAAAAAGAGATGATTTAGACCAAGAACTTATTTCATTTATTGGTACACTTTTAAAAGATATTAAGAAATATAAAACCCTGTCTAAATTCACTTTGAGAAGATTAATATTAGGAGATGGTAAGAACCATTATGATGAACTTATAACTAATATTATTGAAGTAAAAAGAAAACTTGGAGCTGATTACCTCGACCTAATATTAACCAGAAGTAGTCAAATTGAAAATGATGTAATAATAGCGGTAAGTAATGTGAAGGAATAAAAAAATTTATGGGAAAGGCATGCTAATGATAGTGAAATGATTGTTGCTAGTGAGGTAGTGAATTTCGCTTTAAATAATTAAATTATGACTAAAAACAATAAGGAAATTAAAATTCACTTTGATAAATATGAAAAACTATTGGCAGGTGAAAAAAATTGTGAGAAAAAAATAATCATATTAGATGAAATTAAAAAAAATCATGCTGATACAAGATTAAAATCTGTTAAGGTAGAACATTCAACAATTAAAATGGATGTGGAATTATTAATTGAATCAAAAATTGATGACAAAAGAAATTTTAAATTCAAATTAAGAGCTACGGGTTTGACTGGAGAACCATTCTTTCGTTTTGATTCTGATGGTCTTTCACATTTAAATAAAACGCCATTAATTCCTTTAAATGAGCTAAAAGTTGATACACCACATTTTCATAAATTTGATGATGAAGGAAGAAATATTGCTTACCAAACGGATTCATTAAAAGATATTAAAATTCGTGAAATACTTTTAAATGATGTCACATTATGTATGGCACATTACTGTGGATATGCAAATAAAAACTGCACATTAAGTTAAGCTACATTTTTGTAATTAATTTGATTGTTAAATTCTTCAATAG
>NZ_RYDO01000019.1:0-56599 GCF_003984855.1 Flavobacterium sp. GSP6 | reverse complement strand
TTTTGCCTTGCCATAATTTCTAAAATTTTAAATTAATAATTGTTTCAAATTCCCTCAATCATCATCCTGTTGCAACACCTTTCGATTGATTTCTAAACAAAGATTACACTTAAACAAATAATTTAGAACACAGCTATATTCCATATGTCCTACAGTGGTATAAATGTCATTTATAAACATAAATGTCACTCTGCATCGAAAATAGAACCAAACAATATTTATATGCTTTTACATATAAATACATTTTATTTAACAGATTATATGCTTTTGCATATAATTTACTATATTTGCTTAAAATCAATGCAAAAGCATATAATTATGAACACACTAGCCGATTTTGTAAAAGAGAAAAGAAACGAAGTAAAACTCACTCAGGAAGCCTTTGCGGAACGCGCTGGAGTAGCACTTACCGTCATTCGAAAAATAGAACAAGGAAAGGAAAACCTCAACCTCGAAAAAGTAAACCAAGTGCTCAAAATGTTTGGGCATATCTTGGCACCGGTAAATGCAAGGGAATTATCCAAAATTGAATACTAAATAATATGAGAAAAGCAGCCGTATATTATAAAGAGTTTCTGGCCGGCATCCTCACGGAAACGGACGACGGGGATTACACCTTCGAATACGACCAAAATTATGCAATGGAACATCCCAAAGAAGGAATCAGCTTGACGATGCCGGTCAGGTCAAAAAGCTATACAGACAAACGATTATTTCCTTTTTTCGAAGGATTGATCCCAGAAGGATGGCTTTTGGATATTGCATCTAAAAACTGGAAAATAAATCCAAATGACAGAATGGGCTTGCTCTTGGCTTGTTGCCAGAATTGCATCGGAGCGGTTAGTATTCAACCAATATCAAACGAAAATGAGTAAAAAGTGTCTATACTGCTACAAACCATTGGAGGACAAAAGTGTTGGTGATTTCCACGAACAGTGCAGCCTAGAGTTTTTCGGCACCAAACAGCCACCAGTATTCGAGCATTCATTAAAACAAATGGCAGAATTGGCTAAAAACGTGGTGGAACGGAGTGTGGCAGTTCCAGGTGTACAACCAAAACTATCCCTATCCATCGTGAATGACTCTCTGCAGGACGGAAACAAAGGGCGTCTTACCGTTGTTGGAGCCTTGGGAGGAAATTACATTTTCAAACCACCATCCGACCAATTTATTGAAATGCCAGAAAACGAACACCTGACGATGCGCATTGCCGAAGCTTTCGGAATCAACACCGTAAAGTCTAGCTTGATCAGATTGCAATCCGGCGAACTATCTTACATTACCAAACGCATCGACCGAACAGACTCGGGAGAGAAGATCCATATGCTCGATATGTTCCAGATCACGGAGGCTTTTGATAAATACAAAAGCTCAATGGAAAAAGTAGGCAAAGCCATAAATGAATATTCGGACAACACCCTGTTGGACAAATTGTATTTTCTGGAATTGGGTGTTTTCAGTTTCCTCACCGGAAACAATGATATGCACTTGAAAAACTTCTCGATGATCCATTCCGGCGAAATCTGGACATTGGCTCCAGCCTATGATCTATTGAACGTAGCCATTGTAAACCCGGACGACACTGAAGAACTTGCCCTAACATTGGAAGGCAAAAAGAAAAAACTCAAATGGGAGAATTTCGAAAGACTAGGCATCAACCTCGGACTTAACGAAAAACAAATAAAAGGAATCGCAAAACGCTTCCAGAAAAACAAGGCCGTCGCCATCCAATGGATCAACAATTCATTCCTGTCGGAGGAGTACAAGGAGAAATACAAGACCCTATTGGAAGAAAGATACCGTAGCTTGTTTCTGCGGGAATAAACGCATCCTTTTTTTGATTAATTTTACTCCAAGAAACTTTGGCCAACAGTACATTAGTGTATCTCAAAGCCCAATCAAAGCCATAGATAGAGTATGAGAACCGAAAACAAGAGATTGTGTATCTACCCTAAGGACATACAACGCATAACAGGAAAGAGTTATCGCCAAAGCATTAGACTACTTCAAAAAATGAGAATTAAGTTAAACAAACTAGAGGATCAGTTTGTGTCTATTGAAGAATTTTGTCAATTTACGAGTCTGAAAATTGAACAAGTTGAACCTTTGATAATCGGATAGAAATTATAATTAAGCTATTCAAAATTTAATCTTTAGCAGTTCAATAAAAATAGCGAACTAGTTCGTGTTTTGACAAATTGCAACCCATTCTTAGAAGTGTTTTTTGTATATTTACAGTCAATAACACAGCTGAAAAACTGTCAAAATTTGAAGTGGCACTTGAATGAAAAAACAGATATAAAATACTATATATCAACCACATAGCAAAATAGAACTTTCCCTCTTTCTCTACAGAATTGAAGCCATAACATCTATTAATCAGTGAGTTAGTTTTTTGTTTTTTGTTTTACTTCTAGCCTACATTTAGATTACATAATTATTATAGAACTGCAGAAAGCAATCAATAATACCAATAAACCCATATTAGTTGATATTAGCCTCTAAATTCAAAAAAAGACAACGGAGAAACATTATATAAAACGTTGCTGTAAGACATCGTAAAATCTTCTTTTAGTCTCTTTTTGCTACAGCACTAATTTTAAATAGAATTAAAGATCATTTAAGAAAAATCGAGTACCATTTTTGATTTTTCCCTATAATTTGACGGGGGACTTTCTACCATAGTACATCACTGCTTTTATATCTCTCATATTTTTATTTGTCTACTTAAAAAGCAAATTTTAGGGCGAGAAACTACTTGTACCAGCTTAAGATTGTTGTAAAACTGCCTACTAGCTATTTAAAAAGGTCTAGTGTAAGGGCTTTCTTAGCTGAGATTATAACAACGCAAGAGTAAGTACTATTTTTATTAAGGAGTAGGCTTTCAAGATGTCTGTGATTGGTAAAATAAGATCTCTCAAATCAGTACCACCCCGTTTATAGTATATTATATGATTCCAAATTTATATTTAAGGCGGGGTTTTATATTGGCGGGAATCAGTTTGTCCAATTGCCTCTTGTCACTTCCTTGCAGACAGATACGCTGCAACCATGTAAAATACAATGCACCTATATAGGATCAAATCTTGGTCCCAAGCGTGCAAAACGACAATCATACCAATTTGGAATTCTTTCTTTCTGCAAAAACTACAAAGTAGCCCAAGCTGACTCAAAAAGGATATCACAGACCGCTAATTATATAATATTAAAAATAATTGTATAACATTCTCTATGTAGAGTTTTGTAAATTTACAAATATGGTAAAGAACCATTGTTTACAGCAAGTAAAAAAATTTAACGACCGCTTACTTGAAGTAAAGTAGAGTTGTAAAACATTCTAAATTTACGTAACTCAAATGAGTATAACCATAAAAGAAAAAAAATGAAAACTAAAATGCAATTAGAACAAAGCATCATAAAGATAACTAATACAATTAACCAAGAATATCCAGAGCTATCAAAATTTATTATTGAAATGCCCGAGAACAATTCGGAGAGTGAGGAAGTAACTATCAAAAGCCTTGAAGAGTATTATAATTCTTTAAAAGATCTTCTGGATAAATATGCAAAAACACATAGTGAAACGGAGATCAAAGAAATTGCTAAAACACTTGAATACGCAGACTTACAAATCTACCCGCCTTCTGAAGATATTTATCAACAATTAAAGGAAGAAAAGGATTTGAATCCAGAAGATATTACAAAAAAGAAAACACCAAACGAAAAGGACTTTAAATATGTGAAAACGGGTGCTGATTTAGATGTTCCAGGTTCAGAGCTAGACGACCAACAAGAAAATGTGGGAAGCGAAGACGAAGAAAACAATTATTACAGTACCGGCGGAGACAACCATAATGATTTAGACGAAAACAAAGAATAATATATAAAACAATTATGAAAATTCAGTTCACCACAGACAAAACAATTTTTGATGACGAAAATCAAGAAGACTATATACCTACCTAAAAATGACAACAAAGGATTTATCAAAGAGCTGTTTGTAAAATACTAGATTATCCTCACGGTTTTGATTGAACACATTAAATTGTTTGTAAATCAGTTTCCTCATTTAGTTAATAGTAGTTTTATAAAAGTATTTATATATAAAAAACGAAAAAATGACTGCTTTTTAAATTTGTAGTTAAAAGAATAATAACTGAATGAATCACAACGATGAAACAATTAAAGCAATATAAAATGGAACAAAGTATAAACAGTTTATTAGGCTACACCATTAAAGGAACTGATGGTGAAATTGGAAAAGTAGAAGAGTTCTTTTTTGATGATCAGACCTCAACCATACGGTATGTGGTGGTAAAAACGGGAGGATGGTTTTCCGAAAAAAAAGTTTTGATTTCGCCTGAAGCATTTCAAAAACTGGATTGCGAATCAAAAAAACTATCTGTAAATCTTACGCAGGAAAAAATAAAAAACAGTCCCGATATTGAAACAGACAAACCTGTTTCAGAACAACAGGAAGAGTTGATTCGTGGATACTACTCTTGGCCAGGCTATTACGGAAACGGAATGTATGGACACATGGGGCTAGGCATGTGGGGATATCCGTTAGTTGAAGTAAGAGAAACAGAAAAGGAAATGATACAAAGAAAAACGGAAAAGCAAGCTAATGAAAACCCGCATCTACGCAGCACACAGGAAGTTACAGGATATGATATTCATACGACGGACGGAAACATAGGCAAAGTAGAAGATTTTATAATTGACGATGTAAGCTGGAAAATCCATTTTCTTATTGTGGAAACCGGCAACTGGTTTTCGGGGAAAAAAGTGATTATTTCTCCACGTTGGATTAAAGATGTAAAATGGCAGGAGCAGATAGTTACTATTAATCACTCAAAGGAAGAAGTAAAAAACAGTCCCGAATATGATTCGTCGCAACCGATAAATGATTCATATGAGCATTCACTCAATGACTATTACGAAAAATAAAATAATAATTATGGAAATTTTACAACAAGCAGAAGTATTTGAAAAAGCCAAAATGAGTCATATGTCTAATAATGATAGAGTGACAGCTTCAAGAGAAGCAAAACGACTTGTATTAGCAATCAACAAAATTTATAAGAAGACAAAAGAAGCAACCTTGATGGATATAATGAAGCGGTTAACCATTAAGAAAAAAAGAATAGATATTCGATTGAAAGGAAGACCTAATTCTTGAGTATACTTATACTATTAACCCCTAATAAACAAACGCCATGGAAAATCATATTGTAAAAATAATTTCAGTGGAACCAGTAACGCATGATGTAAAGCGATTTACAATCCAAAAGCCAGAAGGTTTCAAATTCATACCTGGACAGGCAACCGAAGTGTCCGTAAATACTCCTACTCTTAAACATGAAAAGCGACCTTTTACTTTTACAAGTTTAAATGATAATAGGCACCTTGAATTTACAATCAAAATTTATGATAACCACAACGGAGTTACAAAAGAATTAGGAAAATTAAAGCTCGGTGACGAACTTATCATCCGTGATGTTTGGGGCGCAATTGAATATA
Source organism: Flavobacterium sp. GSP6 (assembly GCF_003984855.1). Taxonomy (NCBI): domain Bacteria; kingdom Pseudomonadati; phylum Bacteroidota; class Flavobacteriia; order Flavobacteriales; family Flavobacteriaceae; genus Flavobacterium; species Flavobacterium sp. GSP6. The sequence goes on along the minus strand of NZ_RYDO01000019.1, from coordinate 51,076 downwards.
AAGGCGAAGGAGTATTCATTGCTGGTGGTGCAGGTGTTACACCATTCATTGCAATTCTGCGGCAGTTACAGGCGGATGACAAAATTGCAAACAACAAACTAATTTTTACCAATAAAACCGAAAAAGATATAATTCTAAAAAAAGAATTTAATGAAATGCTCGGCAAGAATTTCATCAACACGCTCACTGATGAAAAAAAAGAGGGGTACGAAAATGGTAGGATTGATTATACTTTTCTAAAAGAAAAAATAGACAACTTTAAACAGCATTTCTATGTTTGTGGTCCACCACAATTTGTAACGGCCATTTCAGAAGCACTCACACAATTAGGAGCGAAAACTGATACAGTAGTTTTTGAGAAATAATCGGTGAGATTTGTTAAAACTGCTTTAACGATTTGATTGCTTTTTTCTCGAATTTAGAATTATAAAAAAAATCTTTTAAATTTATATTGTGCATGATACAAACGCATCCGATAGCAATAAATTATGAAAAGAAACATAAAAACGATAATAACTAAAAACATATTTCGTCTCCCACTGGATATTCCGGGGCAAACTGAACACCCTATTCCGGTTCAAATTGGACAGTTTTGATGATGATTTTTAGTCCTACTTTGTGATCAAATCAAAAAGATAATTAATGCCTAATCAAAGCCATAGATAGAGTATGTGAACAAATAACAAGAGATTGTGTATCTACCCGAAAGACATACAACGCATAACAGGAAAGAGTTATCGTCAAAGCATAATACTACTGCAAAAAATGAAGATTAAGTCGAATAAACTAGAAGAAAAGTTTGTGTCTATTGAAGAATTTTGCTAATTTATGAGCCTAAAAATTAAACAAGTTGAACCTTTAATAATTGGATCGAATTTATGTTTTAGGTGACTAAATTTTGAACCGTTTCCAGTTCAATAATAGTACTCAACTAGTTCAAATTATTACAATTAATCATTAATTCCAGCAAAAAAATCCTTATATTTGAGTAATTGAAATTTAGAACAATTTGCTAACATATTGAGAGGTATCAGTTGAGGTGTCACTTAAAATAAAAGCTTTTTGAAGCCTTATCTTACAGCACTTAAAAAAAATAAACAAATCCCTCTTTCTCCGCAAAAGAAAAACCTAATTTTTTTTCATATTTTTATATATACTTTTTTCTATTACTCTAATCTCTAAAGTGTTCGACTGTGAAAAAGAGTTCGACAGTCGAACTCTAACGGTTCTTTTAAACACAACTTTTTATCTTTAAAAAACTTAGAATTATTGAAAAATGTTAAAAACAGTTAGGTAAATATTTTAAACCTAAAAAATAATCATTGAATTAAAAAAAAAATCAAATCACTTAAAATCAAATGATTACATTACAATTTTAAGTTGTCAAAAAAAGTTAATATAGGAATTAGGTGTTCGATTGTAGTCCCATCGACTCCACTTTAAAAAAATCGTAATAAGCTGTATTTTAAGCTTTTACGATTTTTTTATTTTACTATTTCCCAACAAAATAAATTAAAATTTATTTACAATAGAATACAATCCTATTTTTTGTTTTTAGCTTGTAAATTCCATTCCTGATTCATAGAAGCGTTTCACAGAAAACATTGTTATATGGCTTTGCATATCCCTCTTTTATCAAAATTTCGTTTAAAACTCTACCAATCATTTAGAATTAGATAGCCAAGTTTGCTTTATTGCAACCTAAATAGTTACAGATAGGATAATTCACTCCGCAATTAGGTTCGAACATAAGGGTGAATCAATGCGTAAAAAAATGAAAAATAATTAGAAAAAAACATCTAATTTTGATCCCAGAAAATATCATTAAAAAAGTGGTACAGTTTCACCGGAATACTTATTAAGTGGTTCGTTAACCGAATAAGGTGTCATAAATGTATGTGAGTTTTAAATAAATTTGTTCATCTAAATCTGAAAACATAAAATTATAATGAATGTAAAAGTTATTAATAATTACGCCAAACTAAAAACAACTTTGTTTTTTTTACCGCTTATATTGTTATTGGTTATTCTTATATTTCTTTTCAGCCAAGATTCTTTAACTACTTTTAAGTATGTACAAATTCAAAAGGACTACTTTTTATATATTAACCATTATTTAGGTCAATATCCAAATTTAGAATACAATCTTACCCAATTAGGCGATGCCTCTGTTTTTTTGTCATTTTTAATTATTTTCATCGTGTATGCTCCTAAAATATGGGAGGCAATATTAACAGCTTCATTGGCTTCCCTCCTATTTTCTTGCCTCTTAAAAAACTTGTTCTTAGTACCTCGACCTGCTCAAATTTTTGACAATCATAGTTTTATCATTGTAGGAAAAACAGCTATCGGATTTAGTAGTTTGCCTTCTGGGCATTCCATTACAGTTTTTACTATACTCACCGTTTTGTTGTTTGCATTTATGACTGAAAAGTTAAACTATAAAATCTTATGGGTCTTTTCTGTTGTATTTACAGGATTGATTATTGTGTTTTCCAGAGTGGGTGTTGGAGCACATCATCCGCTAGACGTCATTATAGGCAGTATTATAGGATATATTTCGGGTCTTATTGGTATTTTTGCCAGCCGAAAATATAAAATATGGAATTGGGTGAATAATAAAAAATACTATCCAATTTTTATTCTGTTGATTGTGATCTGCGGTATTTCATTCATCATCAAAATAAATCGAGAAAGTTTCATCATATTTGATTTGGCGTTAATTAGTTTAATTGTTTCACTTTATAAAATCATTCATGTATACGTTAAAAAATAATTTAAAATTAACTCATTTTGTCTTATTGATGAGTTTTCTTAATTTTATATTCTTTCATTATCCGTTTTTTAAATTTGTGTTTAATAACGTTGAATATAAAAACTTGAACGGAATGTTTTTAATTCTTAGTTTGATGATTCTAATGTTAGTGCTAAATGCTTTCGTTTTTTTTCTGCTTTTTTTCCTGTCGCGTTATGTTGGGAAATTTCTTTTAGTGTTGTTCTTTATAATAAATTCAGTTGCCGTTTACTTCGTTAATACCTATAGTGTTATCATTGACGAAAGTATGATAGGCAATATACTTAATACCAATTATGACGAGTCTAGCAGTTTTTTTTCGTTCAAATTAGTTGTATACTTACTTTTTCTGGGCATAATTCCTAGTATTTATATCATCAAAGTTAAAGTCATAAATGTTACAGTAAAAAGATTTTTTGTCCTGATCTCATTGACTTTATTATTTATTTTAGGTTTAGTAATTGCCAATTCAAGTAATGTTTTGTGGATTGATAAAAATTCAAAAACTTTGGGCGGACTTGCAATGCCTTGGTCTTATACTGTAAATATTTCACTTTTTTATGCACATGAATCCAAAAAAAATGAAAAAGAAATTTTATTACCAAATGCAACAATAAAAGATAATCAAAAATCAGTTGTAGTTTTAGTTATTGGCGAATCTGCAAGAAGTCAAAATTTTTCTTTGTATGGATACAACAAAAACACAAATCCCCTACTCTCTAAAACTAATAATGTATTTCATTTTAATGCAAAATCGGATGCAACCTATACCACTGCAGGTGTGAAAAGTATTTTAGAACATAAAAACACCGATGATTTGTATGAAATTTTGCCCAATTATTTGTATCGAAATAATGTTGATGTTATTTGGAGAACAACAAATTGGGGAGAGCCACCAATTCATATAAAAAATTATCAAAACAGAGCATTTCTAATGCCAAATTGCAAAGGCGATGGCTGTAATTATGATGAAGTACTTTTGAGCGGATTAAAAGAACAAATTTTAGCCAGTAAAAAGAATAAAATATTAATCGTTTTACATACAAGTACAAGTCATGGACCTACATACAGCAAGAAATATCCCTCTGAATTTGAGACTTTTAAACCCGTTTGCAAAAGCGTTGAATTAGCTAATTGTTCTCAAACAGAACTAATCAATGCTTACGACAATACCATTGTGTATACCGATTATATATTAGCCAATATAATTAAAGATTTAAAGCAATTGACTGCCTATAAAAGTACTATGATTTTTGTGTCTGACCATGGTGAATCTTTGGGAGAAAAAAACCTATACATGCATGGTTTACCTTTGAGTATTGCACCAAAAGAACAATATGAAATCCCTTTTATAGTTTGGTATTCTGATAACAGTTCAAAACATTTAAAACCTAATGAGATGTTGTCTCAAAACCATGTATTTCACAGTGTTTTAAATTTTTTAAATATTCAAAGTCCTATTTATAACGAAGAATTGAACATTTTTAAATAAGTAAAACTTCGTATCTCTTTTAGTAAAAACATTTTTAACCCTTGTAATTCAGTGCTTTTTATTCACAAACTATTTAAAATGATTACTTTCAAGAAATCGATCATTTGATTTATATTGTCAATATAGTAGTGACCAAAAGAGCATTACCGTTTTTCGGTTTCTGGCGTTGCGAGTTTTTAAGTCCTGCTTGACTATTTTCTGCTTGAAGTATAATCTTAATTAACCTGGATTTGTTGATTTGTAAAAGTATATTTGCTATTCTTTCCATATCTTGGTTGAGACACTATTTATCATCAACCGTCAATTCATTGCTAATTTAATTATAAAACTTCGAGGTCGGTATCTAACTAACCGCATATTATTTCTTTATGACAAATATTATTTGCCTTTACCATCCTTTTGATATAAATTATTAAATATTGTGCATCTAAGTAATGACTAAAATTTAATGTCGTATTTTAATAAAGCACTAAATTTCTTTACCACAGATTTCACAGATTAGCACAGATTAATTCGTTATGTAATTTTAAAAATCTTTTTAATCCTTACAATCTGTGGCAAAAACTCTTTTTAATAATTGCGACAATATATCTTTCTTGCTACTTATCAAATAAATACACTAACAACAAACATATTTATCACGTATAATCTGTTGAATTTAATATAATTTGCTTGAAAAATTAAATGGAAAACTGGTGTTTTTAATGCGTTTGATTTGTGATATTTATCATTTTTAGAGCATTACTTTCAAAAAGACTATATTTGCAAAAAATTTAAGCAAATGACTACTTTTGAGCAATTCAATCTTCCTAAATCCGTACAAAAAGCGATAGATGATTTAGGGTTTACAACTCCTACTCCTATTCAAGAAAAAACATTTTCTGTGATAATGTCAGGAAGAGATATGATGGGAATCGCTCAAACCGGTACTGGTAAAACATTTGCTTACCTTTTGCCTTTGTTGAAACTATATAAATTTACTCCCGGGCATACCCCAAAAATAGTGCTCCTGGTTCCTACTCGTGAACTTGTTGTACAAGTTGCGGAAGAAATTGAGAAATTGACAAAATACATGTCGGTTCGTACTATTGGAATCTTTGGAGGTGTCAATATCAATACCCAAAAGAAAGCAGTGTATGCAGGTTGCGACATACTAGTGGGAACTCCAGGAAGAATCATGGATTTAACGCTGGATAATGTGATTCGTTTTGAAGAAATGCAAAAGCTGGTAATAGATGAGTTTGATGAAATGCTGAATTTAGGTTTCCGTACCCAATTGACCTCTATATTGGCCATGATGCCTAAAAAACGTCAAAACATTCTGTTTTCAGCAACTATGACAGATGAAGTAGATGCGATTTTGAATGATTATTTTGATTATCCTCAAGAAGTTACGCTTTCGGCATCAGGAACACCTCTGGAAAACATCAAACAAATATCCTATCAGGTTCCTAATTTTAATACTAAAATAAACCTTTTAAAACACTTATTACAAGAAAACGAAGACATGAGTCGTGTGCTGGTGTTTGTCAATAATAAGAAAATTTCTGATATGGTTCACGAACGAATCGAGGAGGATTTTGAAGGTCAGTTTGGAGTAATTCACTCGAATAAATCACAAAATTATCGTTTGAGTACGATGGCTTCGTTCCAAGAAGGAAATTTACGTGGTTTGATTACTACTGACATCATGGCCAGAGGTTTGGATATTTCTAATATTACCCACGTTATCAATTTTGAAATGCCTGAATTACCTGAACTATATATGCACAGAATTGGTCGAACCGGTCGTGCAGATGCTACAGGAACCGCTATAAGTCTTATCGCACCTCGCGAAGAAGAATTTAAAGTAGAGATTGAAGTGCTGATGAATATGGAATTAGCTATTGAACCTTTCCCAGAAACCGTAGAAATTTCATCAAAATTAATTGAACCTGAAAAAGAGAGACAACCGATCAAGTTTATGATGAAAAAACAAAAACTTGACGGAGATGGCGCTTTTCAAGAGAAAAGTAAAAAGAATAAAAAAGTCAATTTAGGCGGCCCTGGTGTAACTAAGAAAAAAACACATGGTTCTGTAAATAGGAATATGCTAAAAACCAGAGACAAAAAGAGAAAAGACAAGAACAAATAGTGATCAGTATTCCGTGTTTAGTGTTCATTTTCTAAATCCTGATTTTTTTCTGAACATCGGGGTCTAAAGATAAAAATAAATAGTAAAAAGTGTTGAAAAATAATTTCCGTTTTTCAACACTTTTTTTGTGAGTTTTTAATTTTAATTCTTAGTGAAAACCAAGCAAACCGGAGAACACAAAACAATTTTTTTACCAGTATCAGCAAGCAATCCAGTCTTTTTATTTCTTTTAAAAATCACTACATCATTGGTATATTGATGTGCTACTACAAGAAAATTTCCCGTTGGGTCAATGGTGAAATTTCGAGGTCCTTTTCCTAAACTACTGGTTTGCCCTTTCAATAGTAATTTTCCGTTTTTTAGAATTTCAAAAATGGTGATATTATTTGCTTCGCCGCGATTAGAGGCATATAAAAACTTCCCGTCAGGTGAAATATGGATATCCGCAGCACTAAATGATCCTTTGAAATCTTTGGCTAAAATAATCGTTTCATCAATCTTTGTCAATGTTCCGTTAGAATAACTAAATACTGTTAGCGCGCCGTCCAGTTCCTGTAATAAATAAACAAATTTACCATCTTTGCTAAAGGTTAAATGTCTGGGTCCGCTCCCGGATTTCACTGAAATGCTGTCTTTTAATTCTAAAACAGTGTGTTCAGCATTAGGATTATAAGCGTATGAATATACTTTGTCATTCCCTAAATCGTTAGACAAAACAAACTTTTTATCTGGAGAAAAATGAACCATGTGTACGTGCGGACCTTCTTGTCTTTGTGTATTAGTTCCTTTTCCATAATGTTGAATAACTTGCTTCGCTTCAGCTAGACTTCCGTCGTTATTTTTAGCAAAAACGGAAATATTTCCCCCGGAATAATTAGCAACAATTACATTTTTATCGTCATTGATTATGTAACAAGGATCCGCACCCTTGGAGCTTTGCTTGTTGATTAAGTCTAATTTTCCTCTTGCTGGATTATAGCTAAAAGAACTCACCGTACTTTTAGTCCCATTTTCGTTTACGGAATACACAAAATTATTATTTTTTGAAACCGTTAAATAACTGGGATTTATAACCTTTTCAGTCGCATTTTTAAAACTGAAATCGCCTGTGTTTGAATCAAAATCATATACATAAATTCCTTTACTGTCACAACTTTGGGTATAGGTTCCTATTAGTAAATTCAATTTGTTTTTTTGTGCATGAACACTTGTAAAAAGGAAGATTAATAGAAGAACCGCAAACGGCTTTTTCATGTTTTTAAAATTTATTAGAAAGCTAAAATACACATTATATTCCTAATGAATGTCACTAGTTTATTCCTTTGAAAAATTATAACAACTTCATCTAAAACTGTCAACAAATTTGTATTTTTGATTCCTGAAATTCAATGAACACCGTTGAAAACAAAATACAGTAAAGTAAACTCAACCTCAGAATGCATTTTAAACATCCCGAAATTTTATACTTTCTGTTCTTGTTGATTGTTCCAATTTTGGTTCATTTGTTTCAATTACGCCATTTCAAAAAAGAATATTTCACCAATGTTCGGTTCTTAAAAGCACTTTCAATTCAAACCAGAAAAAGCTCTAAAATCAAAAAATGGTTGCTTCTCGCCTGTCGTTTATTACTTCTAACTTGCCTTATTTTCGCATTTTCGCAACCTTTTTTCGAGTCCCAAGACAGCAAAAATGCCACCAATGAATTGTATATTATTTTGGACAATTCTTTTAGCATGCAAGCCAAAGGCAAAAAAGGGGAATTATTAAAAAGAGCGGTTCAGGAATTACTTGAAGAAACTCCGGAAAATGTAAATTTTTCTTTAATTACCAATTCCGAAAATTATTGGAACACGGATATAAAGTCTGTTCGTAGTGCTTTACAAAATCTAAAATACAGCCCAACTCCGTTCCAATTAGACAATATAATGGCAAAAATAAAAGCGCATAAATCAGCTTTTAATAAAGATATCGTCATCATTACGGATGCGGTAGGTCTTGATGAAAAACAACTGAAAAATAGTGATGCAACTGATTCTCCTTCATTTATAATTCCAAAAGCAGAACAAAAAAACAATGTTTCTATTGACAGCGTATTCATCCATAAAACAGTAGAAAATTTTTATGAAATTAGTGTCCAAATATCCAGTTATGGCAAGAATTTCAACCCGATTCCAATTTCTCTATACAATGAAAACAAGCTTATTGCTAAAACGATAACAACTTTAGACACAAAGAAAAGAAACCTCAGTTTCACGATTCCTAAACAATCCTTTCATGGTTATTTTTCTATAGTTGACAATGGTTTGTCTTATGACAACACGTTGTTTTTCAGTATTTCAAAAACGAAGAAAACCAACATTATCAGCATTGGAGAACTAGCGAAAAGCAACTTCCTTTCCAGAATTTATACCAGTGAAGAATTCAATTATAACAATTATACCTTAAGCACCTTAGACTATAATAAACTGGAAGAACAAGACGCGATTATTCTTAATGAATTGAATGAAATTCCGCAAGCTTTGGCAACCACTTTGAACTCTTTTGTAGAAAAAGGCGGCAATTTAATTGTGATTCCTTCGGCGATAAGTTCCATTACCAATATAAATTCTTTTTTGTCGAATTTTGGAAACCTCAAATTTAGTTCTTTAGAAAACAGAGAAAAACTGATTACTAAAATCAACTTCAATCATCCTATATTCCATAGTGTTTTTGAAAATAAAGTGACTAATTTTCAATATCCAAAGACAAAAAAATCTTTTGTAATATCCAGTTCCTCTCCTGCTGCTTTGTCTTATGAAGACCAAAGCGTTTTCTTGACATCGATAGCAAATTCGGTTTCAGTAGTTAGTTTTTTTGCTGCTCCTATTAACATCGAAAATTCAAATTTTCAGCAATCTCCATTAATTGTACCTACATTTTACAAGATGGCGATGCACAATCAAAACAACGGAGTAAATGCCTTGATAATTGGTAATAACAACCCGCATTTTATAGAAGCATCGCTAAACAAAGGCGCTATTTTAACGGCAAAAGGCTTAGACGAACAATTTATTCCTATCCAACAAATTCTGAATAATAAAGTCAAAATGACTTTCAATGATTATCCGATACAAGCAGGGAATTTCAGCATTTACAATACAAAAGAGTGGATTGAAAACATTAGTTTCAATTACAACCGAACCGAAAGTGATTTGGCTTCAGCCAATGAGACTATTCTTTCTGACTATAAAACAATCGAATCAATACCATCGTTCTTTGACACTTTACAAACTGATAGAACTGATAATCAAATTTGGAAATGGTTTGTTATCTTTGCACTGTTATTTCTAATAACCGAAATGGCAATTATACGATTCGTAAAGTAAATAACGAAGTTCAATACTTAAAAATCAATATAAAATGAGCAAGAATGTACTTTAGTCATAAAAGTCAATGCAAATTTCATATTCAATCAAAAAAACAAATAGTATCTACATATGAAATTAATCCTCAGAGACGCCAAAATTATCGATTCGAAAAGTACCTTTCATAATAAGACTGCAGATATTTTAATTGTTGATGGTTTTATACAAAAAATTGGAACCTGGCTCCCAAATCTGGATAAAGCAGACGAAATACAACTCGATAATTTACATGTCTCCCAAGGCTGGTTTGACAGTAGCGTTTCGCTTGGAGAGCCTGGTTTTGAGGACCGTGAAACCATATCAAACGGACTTACCGTAGCTGCCAAAAGTGGTTTCACGGCAATCGCATTACAACCCAACTCCTTTCCTATTATTGACAATCAATCCCAAGTCAATTTTGTTTTGAACAAAGCACAAGGATTTGCAACTCAACTGTATCCTATCGGCGCTTTGAGTAAAGAAAGTGCAGGAAAAGACATGGCTGAATTATATGATATGAAAAAAGCGGGAGCCGTTGCTTTTGGAGATTATAATAAAAGTTTAGATAATGCTAATTTGCTAAAAATAGCCTTACAATACGTTCAGGATTTTGATGGATTGATTCTTGCTTTTTCCCAAGACGAAAATATAAAAGGAAATGGAGTGGCCAATGAAGGCATAGTTTCGACCCGACTGGGTTTAAAAGGAATTCCAAATCTTGCCGAAGAAATACAAATTGCACGGAATTTATTTCTGTTAGAATATACCGGCGGAAAACTTCATATTCCAACCATTTCTACTAAAAAATCAGTACAATTAATCAAAGAGGCTAAAGCTAACGGACTAAATGTAACGTGCAGCGTGGCAGTACATCATTTAGTTCTAACTGATGAAAAACTGGAAGGTTTTGATACCCGTTATAAAATTTCTCCACCGCTTAGAACTGAAACCGATAGGAAAGCATTACTGAAAGGAATAAAAGACGGAACGATCGATATGATTACATCCGACCATAATCCGATGGATATTGAGCACAAAAAAATGGAATTTGATGGAGCCAAGAATGGAACTATTGGTCTGGAAAGTGCTTTTGGAGCTTTGATGACTGTTTTGCCATTAGAAACCGTAATAGAAAAACTCACTTCAGGAAAAACAACTTTTGGCATCGAAACAGTATCAATTAATCAAGGTTCAAAAGCAAATATTACCTTATTTAATCCGGAACCAAAAAGCATTTTTACAAAATCATCCATTTTATCCAAATCTAAAAACACTGCTTTTTTAGGAACTGAACTAAGAGGTAAAGTGTACGGAATTGTGAATCAAGGAAAATTAATTTTAGCATAAAAAAATGAATACTATTAATAATAATAATTCAGAGTCAGGAAAGACGGCCGCAATCACCAGTTATATTTTAGGAATTGGCGTATTTATTGCCATGTCTATGAACTCCGAGGACAAAAATGAATTTGCTTCATTTCACATCCGTCAAGGACTGGGACTTACTTTAACATTCATATCACTGGGATTAATCATCAGCAATTTTGACAGCCTAATGATTTCGGCTCCCATGTGGATTTTCGTATTTGTTTTATGGTCTTACGGTATTACCAGTGCTATAAAAGGAGAAACAAAACCGGTTCCATTATTGGGAACGTATTATCAAAAATGGTTATCAAACATCTCATAATCCATGAATTTATCTTTAGAATATAAAATACGAGAGCCTAAAATAAAATTAGACGAAAATCCACTTTTACTTTTATTGCACGGATACGGCAGCAATGAAGACGATTTATTTTCATTTGCAACCGAGCTTCCTGATGAATATTATATTGTTTCAGCACGTGCGCCTTATAACATGCAATACGGTGCATATGCATGGTATGCAATCAATTTTGATGCGGATCAAAATAAATTTTCGGATCACGATCAAGCCAAAGTTTCAAGAGATTTAATTGCCGGATTTATTGATGAATTAATTCAAACCTACCCCATAAATGCTGAGAAAGTCACATTGATTGGCTTCAGCCAAGGATCTATATTGAGTTATGCAATTGCACTTTCGTACCCTGAAAAGGTTCAGAAAGTAGTTGCGATGAGCGGGTACTTAAATTTAGAAATTGTCACTGAGGATTACCTAAAAAACAACTTTCATACCCTGAAAATATTTGCTTCACATGGAACAGTGGATCAAGTAATTCCAGTTGAATTGGCTAGAAAAACACCAGCAATAGTAGAAAATTTAGGGATAAATATAACCTACAAAGAATATCCTATAGGTCATGGAGTTGCTCCACAGAATTTTTATGACTTCAAAAACTGGATTTTAGAGAATGAATAAATAATATTCGTGCCGTATTCAGGTCTTTATAAACGGAATACGGCACCTTAATTATTTTTGGTACAACAACGATTGATTGACCTCAAAAGAAATACTTTTATCTTCATTGACAAAATATTTCAACAAAACTTCACCCCAAATTTCACCATCACTATAATCAGCAATAATCCATCTGTGGTTTAGTATTTTGACTTTGTTAATAATAAATTTATTTGTGCTAATTTGATCTTGACCCGTATACGGATTTCCCTTTAGGTTGGCATTCAAATCCAATAATTTTTCAGTGACGAAAGGAATCAATTTCTCGTATTGAATTGTTTTGTTAGCGCTTGTAGTATCAAAATAATTTTGAGCATTCTCATTTTTTTCCAAAGAAAAATAGTTGGCATCCACTAATTGATTCGAAACCAAACTCAGACTGTCTCTTAATTTTTTAGTGGTTTTTTCATATCTAGTTTGCTCAAATACTACTTGTTTACTCAAAAACATATACGTAAAAACAGTAGAAAGCACAGCCAGAATAGTAAGGTACAGGAATAATGAATTTTTCATTTTAAATATAATTAAATTTTAATTTCTAGATTATCATAGGCGAGATAAACATGCTCGGGGAGATTTTTTTGAACCTCTTCGTGATACCCCATGATATGACTAATGTGTGTGAGATAGGCTTTTTCTGGTTGGACCAAAGCTATAAAATCCAACGCTTCTTTTAAATTGAAATGCGTTTCATGAGACTCTTCCCGTAAAGCATTTACAACCAATACCTTTAGATTTTTTAACTTGACTATTTCACTTTTTTCAATAGTTTTCACATCCGTTAAGTAGGCAAAATCATCAATTCGATACCCAAAAACCTGAAGATTTCCATGCATGACACTGATGGGGACAACCGTTTTGTTGCCAATGGCAAATGACTGGTTGTTGACAACTTCAATAGTTGTAACAGAAGGCGCACCGGGATATTTATTGACCGTTTCAAAAACATAATCGAAACGTCTTTTTAGATTAGTTATAACCCGTTGATGTGCATAAATTGGAATTTCTCCTTGTTTGAAATTAAAAGGCCGAATATCATCGATTCCTGCGGTATGATCCGCATGTTCATGAGTAAATAAAATACCATCTACTTTCTGGCAATTTGACGCAAGCATTTGCTGTCTGAAATCAGGTCCGCAATCAATTACAAAAGAATAATTCTCCCAAGAAATCCATACAGAGACGCGCAGTCTTTTATCTTTAGAATCAGAGCTTTTACAAACAGGATGATTACTACCAATAACAGGAATGCCTTGTGATGTACCAGTTCCTAAAAAATATACCGTCAACTTTCTTTATTTTATTTGCAAAAATAGGGTTAATTCCCTTTCATTAGAAACCTATTTAACTAACTTTACAAAATATTAGCCATATTAAAAGAAAATGGATACAGAAATAAAATTAAAAGGTGATAAAATCATCGAACAAATCCCTTCAGTCAAAGATAAAGCACTTCGTATCAATTTGAACGAAAATATCTATGGAACTTTTGCAGAAATTGGCGCTGGACAGGAAACTGTAAGACATTTTTTTAGATCTGGTGGATCGTCAGGTACAATTGCAAAAGCAATGTCAGCCTATGACAAAGACTTTAGCGATGCCGTTTATGGAATTGAAGAGGACGGTCGTTATGTGACCGAAAGTCGACTCAAAAAAATGCTTTCTCATGAAGTAAATCTAATAGAGAAAAGGCTAAGCAGAGAAAAACATCCTAATAAAATGTTTTTTAGCTATGCGAATACCGTGGCCACTATTGACTTTGCCAAACAATTCAAAGGACATGGCTGGGTTGGTATTAGTTATCAAATTGAGCCGGATGAGGATTATAATGAAATTATTCTTCACATTCGATTTAAAGAAACTGATGTGCGTTTGCAACAGGAAACATTGGGTATTCTGGGCGTAAATTTAATTTACGGGGCGTATTACAAATACAATGATCCCAAACGTCTCTTGCGTTATTTGTATGACCATTTAGACAAAGATCAATTAGAAATAGACACCATAAATTTCTCAGGTCCACGTTTTGCTGATGTTGATAATCGTTTGATGAGTTTACAATTAGTCAAAAATGGAATGACTGATGCCGTTATGTTTAATCCTGATGGAATAAACATACTTCCTGCTGCTATATTATACAAGAAAAACATCCTTGCTTTTAGGGGTAGTTTTCGTCCGGTTACAAAAGTCAACATGGACATGTATGAGAAATCATTAAAAATGTTTTTAAATGAGAACAAGGTCAGTCCGGAAAACACATTAGTGATTTTTGAAATTACATTATCCAACCTACGATCTGATGGAGAAATCGATGAAAGAGATTTTATGGATCGAGCTGAATTACTCTGTTCACTTGGACAAACCGTAATGATTTCAAATTTTCAGGAATATTACAAGGTAGTGGAGTATTTTGCGAATTATACCAAAGCCAGAATGGGATTAGCCATGGGCGTGAATAATTTAATAGATATTTTTGACGAGAAATATTACCGTCATTTAAGTGGCGGAATTCTGGAAGCTTTCGGGAAATTATTCTACCGCGACATGAAAGTATTCTTGTATCCAATGATTGGGGAAAATGGAGAAATAATCACCTCCGAAAATTTAAAAGTACACCCAAGAATGAAAGAACTCTATAAATTCTTTAAATTCAACGGAAAAGTAGTTGATATAGATGATTATGACCCCTCTATTTTAGAGGTGTTCTCTCGTGAAGTTTTAAATATGATTAATAATGGAAAGCCCGGTTGGGAAACAATGCTTCCCCCTGGTATTGCAGAAATAATTAAGGAACACAGACTTTTTGGATTTGATCCTAATAAAGTTTTGAAGGAAATCAATTCGTGAATCAGTAGTCAAATTTTGAGTTAAATTAAAAACAAAGTCCAGAGCTGGGGTCGATTAAAACCGCAGATCTGGACTTTGTTTATTATTAAAAGTTGGTTTGTATTTATATTTGCAAATGCAATAAAGGATGACTACCACGGAATCCTTATTTTAGTATCTGAGCAGCATGCACTTTGGTTTTTACAGCCGAGATAACCTCATCAATAATCCCGTTTTCATCAATTACAAAAGTAGTCCTGTGGATCCCGTCATACTCTTTTCCCATAAATTTCTTGGGACCCCAAACCCCAAAAGCCTGTATCACTGATTTGTCTTCATCTGCAAGTAATGGAAAAGGAAAGTTATACTTTTCCTTAAACTTGGCCTGTGCTTTTTGAACATCGGCACTAACGCCCAGAAGAGCATAATTGTTTGCTTCAAATCGCTCGAAATTATCTCTTAAGTCACAAGCCTCAGCTGTACATCCTGGCGTATTTGCTTTTGGATAAAAGAAAATTACTAATTTTTTACCTGCATAATCTGTTAATTGATGTAATTTTCCATCTTGATCCAGACCTGAAAAATCAGGTGCTTTTTCTCCTTTTTTTAATGTTGTCATTATTTTTATTGATTTGAATTTGAATTTTGCTAATGCCGCCGAAATTGTTTTTCTTTACCAATCAAATTTAATAAATAATGAATAAACAGGAACGTGTAATTTTTGTTATAAATACGTTAAAAAAACTATATCCTACGATTCCAATTCCCTTGGATCATAAAGACCCGTATACGTTGCTGATTGCCGTTTTATTATCCGCACAATGTACGGATATTCAAGTAAATAAAATCACTCCTTTACTTTTTGCAAAAGCAGATAATCCGTTTGATATGATCAAAATGTCTGTCGAAGAAATTAAGGAAATCATTCGGCCTTGTGGCTTATCGCCAATGAAATCAAAAGGAATTCATGGTTTATCCCATATATTAATTGACAAACATGGCGGAAAAGTACCTCAGAGTTTTGAATTTCTGGAAGAATTACCCGCGGTAGGACATAAAACGGCCAGTGTTGTGATGTCCCAAGCTTTTGGAGTTCCAGCCTTTCCGGTTGACACACACATTCATCGCTTGATGTACCGCTGGAATTTAACCAATGGGAAAAACGTAGTTCAAACAGAGAAAGATGCTAAACGCCTTTTTCCTGAAGCAATTTGGAATGACCTGCATCTTCAAATTATTTGGTACGGAAGAGAATATTCTCCGGCTCGTGGCTGGGATTTAGATCAGGATATTATTACTAAAACTATTGGCCGAAAAACGGTTATTGATACATATTATAAAAAATAAAGTATGCTAAAAAACCGCTGCTTCCAAATGGAATAAGCGGTTTTCTAGTCTTTTACAATCCAAATAAAATAGGAAAGCTGCTATTTCTTGGTCAATTCGATATAATTTCGAAATTTTTATTGTCTATTTTCAGTATGCTTAACGCCTTAGAATAGCTTAATAAAAAAGAAATTGTTTCTTTACTGGGTTTCATTGTTTGAGAAACTAATGATTTTTTTGAGTAAGTTTTTGCCATAGAGTAATACAAATTTGTTTTCTATTACAACGCAGCAAGTTTCAGTATATTGTCAATTAGTCAAAACAATTTGGTGTTTATCAATCACTTTTCTCAAATTCATCAAAGCGTAACGCATTCTCCCTAAGGCGGTATTGATACTCACTCCTGTTGTCTCTGAAATTTCTTTAAAACTCATATCCTGGTACATTCGCATCACTAAAACTTCTTTTTGATCAGCAGGAAGTTCTTCTATTAGTTTTTTTAAATCCATTTCGACTTGTTCCGATATTATTTTGTTTTCTATGGTCAACGAATCATCGGACATAATTGAGAAAATGGAAAACTCTTCCGTTTCTCTGAACATGGGCATTTTTTTAGTTTTTCGGTAATGATCAACAACCAGATTATGGGAAATACGCATTACCCAAGGTAAAAATTTACCTTCTTCATTATACGAATTTGATTTTAAAGTTTTTATTACTTTGATAAAAGTATCCTGAAAAATGTCTTTGGTAATATCTCTATCCGGAATTTTAGAATATATAAAACCAAAAATTTTTGATTCATGCCTTTTTATCAATTTAGCTAAGGCATCCTCATTACCTGAGATGTATTCCTTTACCAATAATGCGTCAGGGAGTTGTATATTAACCATAATTATACTTTTTAGTTTTTAATTAAAATTGGAGAGTTTTCTCTAAAAAGTAGTTTTGTATATAGGCTAAAGAGTTTTTAGGTTTATTAAAGTTTTCAAATTTAACCAATTATTATTTTAAGATCCAAGTAAAATTAATATAAATTAACAGATGTTCATTGAAATTTGTTAAAATTTTTCTTGTTTTTTCACATTTACAACACAAATAGCATGCCGATGAATACATTCAAGTTGTTTGTAATTTCAAAATATTTAGCAGAATAATCAAATTCGCCAATTTTATTTCTAAAACTCCACTAATTATTCGTTTTTTCCAAAACTGAAATTCCATATAACAACCAGTAAAAATCTTATTTCCAATCACTTTTACAGAACGAACAATAGTTTCATTTGGTGATGGATACAATTCCCAATTAGATCCATTAAATTCTAATAATCCCTCATAGTTTGCAAAGAAAACATAATGATTTTGATCTTGAGAAATCATCCAGTTTTGATTTCCTGCACCATAAGTAGTAGAGAAATATTTTACAATTGGCGGTAGCTCTTGCGAAAAACACAAAAAGATATTAAAAAAAGAAAAATGTATAATTTTGTTTTCAAAAGTTCTTGTTATTAATTTTTCAAAAATAAAATTAAAAATAGTATTTATTTATTGGATTGAAAACATTAAAACGATACAAGAAGAAAAGCACTTTTCAACCGTGCTTTTTATGATTATTTGTGAGTTGTTCATTCCCTTTTCTCTGTTCAAAATTGATTACTTTTGTAAAAATTATCATTTTTATGCAAGTTGACCTTTCGAAACTAGATCCAAAGAAAAATATTATTATAAAAGGAGCGCAAGTACACAACCTAAAAAATGTAGACGTCGCCATTCCCCGCAATAAATTAGTGGTTATCACGGGACTTTCGGGTTCTGGAAAATCAAGCTTGGCTTTTGATACTTTATATGCCGAAGGGCAACGCCGTTACGTAGAAAGTTTATCTTCGTATGCGAGACAATTTCTTGGACGATTGGATAAACCAAAAGTGGAATACATCAAAGGAATTGCTCCGGCAATTGCTATTGAACAAAAGGTGAATACTACCAATGCCCGCTCTACTGTAGGAACCTCAACCGAAATATACGATTATGTAAAATTGCTTTTTGCCAGAATTGGACGCACGTATTCGCCTATTTCTGGTCGGGAAGTCAAAAAAAATAACGTTACCGATGTCGTTACCGATGTCAAAACATTTGCAATAAACAGCAAATGGTTGCTGCTTGCTCCGATTCATCTGGAAGAAGGGCGAAAACTGGAAGACAAACTAAAGGTCCTATTACAGCAAGGTTTTGCCCGAATATTAGTGAATAACGAAATGGTTCGTCTGGACGACTTACCGGATTCACTAGATATAAAAGAAATATTCTTAATCATTGACCGAATTGTAGTCAATCACGATACTTCCGGAGAAGAAGAATTCTACAATCGTCTTGCTGATGCTGTGCAAACTGCTTTCTTTGAAGGAAAAGGGATCTGCCATTTACAAGAATTAAACGCTGATAAAAAGTATTCCTACTCCAATAATTTTGAGTTGGATGGTATTACATTTCTAGAACCCAACGTTCATTTGTTCAGCTTCAATAATCCGTATGGAGCATGTCCCGTTTGTGAAGGATATGGAAATATTATAGGAATTGATTCCGAATTAGTCGTGCCAAATACCACTTTGTCTGTTTATGAAAACGCAATCTTCCCTTGGCGAGGAGAAAGTATGAGCTGGTTTCGCGACGAATTAGTAAATAATGCCTACAAATTTGATTTTCCAATACACAAACCGTATTATGAGTTGTCTGAGGATCAAAAAGAACTAATTTGGAATGGAAATAGCTACTTTCAAGGGCTGAATGATTTTTTTAAAGAACTGGAAGAAAAAAATTATAAAATTCAAAACAGAGTAATGCTTTCGCGCTATCGAGGCAAAACCAAATGCCATTCCTGCAAAGGAAAACGCTTGAGAGTAGAAGCTTCCTACGTGAAAATAAACGCAAAAACGGTTTCTGATTTAGTTGATTTACCGATTAAACATCTGGTAACCTTTTTCGAAAACATTGATTTAGATGTGTATGAAAAGCAAATTGCGAAGCGATTAATGGTTGAAATCAACAACCGTCTATCGTTTTTAACCGAAGTAGGATTAGACTACCTTACATTAAACAGAAATTCTGCAACACTTTCTGGAGGTGAATCACAACGCATCAACTTAGCCACTTCATTAGGGAGCAGCTTAGTGGGTTCAATGTATATCTTGGATGAACCCAGTATTGGTTTACATCCAAAAGATACAGAACGTTTGATAAAAGTATTGTTATCGTTACGCGATTTAGGCAATACGGTCATTGTGGTAGAACACGATGAGGATATCATGAAAGCCGCTGATATGATTATTGATATAGGTCCGGAAGCAGGAACTTTAGGCGGGCATTTAGTCGCGCAGGGAACCTATGATGAAATACTAAAATCTACTTCACTTACAGCAAAATATCTAAACGGTGATTTAGAAATTACCGTCCCTAAAAAACGAAGACTTTTCAAGAATTTTATAGACATAAAAGGAGCACGAGAAAATAATTTACAAAATATTGATGTTACTTTTCCACTGGATGTATTAACGGTTATTACAGGAGTTTCTGGAAGTGGAAAAAGTACGCTTGTTAAGAAAATCCTTTTTCCGGCCATGCAAAAAAAGTTGGAAAACGCAGGTGAAAAAGCAGGACAATTTACTGAAATGACCGGTTCTTTTGCTCAAATTAAACACATAGAATACGTAGATCAAAACCCAATAGGAAGAAGTTCCCGTTCTAATCCGGTGACGTATATCAAGGCGTATGATGATATCCGAGAATTGTATGCTAAACAAAAACTATCAACGATTAGAGGCTATCAAGCCAAACATTTTTCTTTTAATGTTGATGGAGGGAGATGTGAAACATGTAAAGGGGAAGGTGCTATCAACGTAGAAATGGTTTTTATGGCTGATGTACAATTACCTTGTGAAACCTGCAACGGGAAACGATTCAAAAAAGAAGTACTGGAAGTAGCTTTTGAAAGCAAAAACATTCATAATATTCTTACAATGACCATAGACGATGCGATTGCGTTTTTCAATACTAATAAACAACCTAAAATAACTCAAAAATTACAGCCTTTGCAAGATGTGGGATTGGGATATGTTCAATTAGGCCAATCATCTTCTACTCTGTCCGGAGGCGAAGCCCAACGAATAAAACTGGCTTCATTCTTAGTGAAAGGAGCTACAAAAGACAAAGCCTTATTTGTTTTTGACGAACCTACAACGGGACTGCACTTTCATGACATCAAAAAATTATTAGCGTCTTTCGATGCATTGATTGATAAAGGACATTCAATTATTGTTATTGAACACAACCTTGATTTAATAAAATGTGCCGATTGGATTATTGATTTGGGGCCTGAGGGAGGAGAAAATGGCGGAAAATTATTGGCTGTGGGAACTCCTGAACAAGTTGTTAAAATAAAAGAATCTGTTACGGGAAAATATTTGAAAGATAAATTATAAATATTATCCCATATAACATTTCTCTTCAAAAGTCTTTCCATCTTCATCAATAGCTACAAGTATTTTTTTAGCTTTTGAGGAAACCTGTGTAATATAAATCCAGGCGATGGACCACAGTCCTAATGTAATGCAACAGATACAAAAATTAAAAAGATGATCTACTTTTTGTCTTTTTTTCAATAAAATAGCGAAGGGCAACTTGTCGTTTCGTTCCAACACTATAAATCCATGGTTGGTTTTATTTTCCAGGATGGAGGAAAACTTTATAAAATTCTCCTCGGTTATACTTGTATTGCTTTTCATATTATTTCAGATAATTTATCTCTAATTTTTTTACTAGTAGTGACAAAATGACGTTTACAAAAATAATGGCAATTTTAGAACTTCACAATACCCACTTTTAGTGATATTTTGCATTTCTATTTTTTATTAAATATAAAAAAAATAATTATAAATACATGAAAATAAGCGACTTAATACGTAACAATCCGAAAATAAATAATATTTAGGTGAATTTTTTTACAACCAGATTCAGAGCTTCGTTTATCTCTATTGAAATAACAAACTTGTAATTAATATAAATATATAAAACGGCTACTAAAATAGATTTTAATCCTATGCTTATGATTGGATGAAAAGGAAATTCCCAGAAATAAAACATCAAGAACAATACAAAAGTTATCGCAAGAGAATATAATGTCTGTATTGTAAACGGATACAAGTGCATACGCTTGACTACAAAAAGCAGTTTAGCCAAACTATACAGCGTTATTGATAACAAAGTAGCTACTGCAGTTCCTGTTATAGCATATCTTGGTATAAAAAACATATTCAGTCCTATTGTTAGAAAAACAAGTAATAAACCTAAAAACAAGACCATACGGTAGTATTTTGAATTAAAAATAATAGCATTATTATTTCCTAAAATCAAATCAAAATATTTAGAAATCCCAATCAAAAATACCACTAGAATTCCTCCACTATACTCTTTTGGAACCATTATATACAACTGGTTGATATTGACAAAAATACACAGCATTACAAAACCACCTACAACTTGCAGATTAATTGAAGTCTTTTTGTACAAATCATTTAATTCATCCTGTTTATTCTCATGCATTAACTTAGCCGTTATGGGATATGTAATTTGATGCATCGCCCTACTGGGAACTGCTATGACAGATGCAATATAAGTAGCAACGGAATAATAGGCTATATTCTCAATTTTAATGTATTGATTCAGCATAATTTTATCAATATCCAACAACATAACCGCAACACTACCTGATAAAATAATGAAAAAAGTATATACTAAAACATCTTTCACATTTTGAGGAATGGAAAACTGAAATACAGGTTTTTTTATTCGGAAAGCATAAAACATCGTTATAGCAAAAGCCAGAAAATAAATAATAGCAGTAACATAAATAAATTGTACCACTGTAATCCATTTATAATAGACTCCAATCAAAGCAAATAAAGAAAATAATCTTAGCCCTACCTCTTTCACAAAATTTCCAAAAACCGAATGCATGTGCACTCTGGCCCAAGCATAAAAAATCTCGAAATAAGCCATACTAAGTCCTATAAATGGAATAAGCCATAAATAATCTTTAACTACAGGATTTTCTTTGCTCAAGTATAATGAAATAGGTTCAAAAAAGAATAATCCAATCAATACTAAAGGGATACACAACAAGAAAGGAATTAGTACAGTAAACGAGAGAAACTTGGAGCGTTCTTCTTCTGTTTTATACTGAGTATAAAACTTCACCAACGTATTTTGCATACCAAAAGCCAATAAAGGCATAATGATATTTGCCCAAGAAAGAATGTAGTTTGTTAAGGCATAAAATACTGTTCCTAAAAAAAACGGATACAAATAAAGTGTATTTATTGCCCCAATACCAAAACCAAAATAGGTAATTATTGTATTCTTTAAAGATTGATTTAATACTATTCCCATTTCTTTATCATTGCGAGACACAAAGCAATCTCACTTTTAATTTATATTTTATTAAGCAGTTCAACCAATTCTTTTGTAAGATTTTTTCTGGAATAACGCTGTAATCCAACTCCATTTACTTGCAATTTACCTTCCAAAAACTGATTATAAAAGTCCAAAATTACACTTTTAAGTTTCATTTTCTCCGAATAATCAAAAAATATGCCTGTGTTGGTAGTGGTAATAATTTCGGCAAAATCAGAACCTTTGGGACCAATTGCAATAATTGGACGGTTGGAAACCATATATTCAAATAATTTCCCAGGGATAATGCTTTTAGTCTCTTCAGAATTAATTTCGACAAGCAACAAAACCTGGGATTTTCTTTGATGTGCAATCGCTTCTGCATGCGAAACATACCCCAAATTATTCAAATAGGAATTTAACCCGAATTGTGTCATAGTTTCCAAAACTTCTTGACTGACTGCTCCGATTAGCTTTATTTCTACATGCGATTTGAACTCCGGAATCTCATGAATCAATTCAACCAAACTCTCCCATAAAATCAGAGGATTTCTCTCGGAAAGAAAAGAACCAATGTGCGCCAAAGAAAATTTAGAATCTAACGCTTGTTTTTCGACTTGCTCCGTATCATACCCATTGGTGATAACCGCAATGGGCTTATTTGTAATCGCTACAAATTCAGTTTTAGTAGTTTTACTCGTGACTATAATGGTATCGGCTGTATTCAAAACCTGGTGTTCTAGTGCTTTGTGTTTTTTAGCAGCAAAACTCGACAATCGCAAGGATTTGTGATAACCAATAGTGGTCCATGGATCCCTGAAATCAGCAAACCATTTTAAATCTAATTTCTGTTTTAATTCCATTCCAATAAGATGCAGACTGTGCGGTGGTCCGGAAGTAACTATGGTATCAATATTGTTTTCTACAATATATTTCTCCAGATAAGCAACTGATGGTTTTACCCAAAAAACACGTGCATCTGGAATAAAAAGATTCCCGCGAATCCAAAGAAACGTTTTATCCAGAAAAGATTGTTTTTTTTGATTTGGAATAATCCCGGAACTGATTTTTTGGGTTTTGTTTTTCGAAAGAAACGAAGCCAGTTGATACGGTTCAAAAATTTTCTGTTTCAGAATAATGGTCTTATCCGAAACTTCTTTAACCAAGTTTTCATCAACAATAGGATAAGTTGGATTCTCCGGAATATACACAATCGGCTGAATGCCAAAATCTGGCAAATACTTAACAAACTTTAGCCAACGTTGTACCCCAGGTCCTCCAGCCGGTGGCCAATAATAGGTAATTATTAAAATTTTTTTTGGTTCCAAGTTTAGGATTTTGTTGTAATTGATTTTAAATCCGTAAAAAACAAAATACTGTTTTGATACAATCCTTTTGAAATAATGTAAAAAGCCGGTAAAGCGGGGATTACTGAATAATATTTAAATTTGTCAGGTATAAATAAGTAAATACCAAACAATACTCCAAAAATAAAACCTAATAAAAAAAGTAACAACAATATTTGTTGAAACGATTTTAAACCGAATAATTCTATCATAATTTTAATAAATATTTTTGTTATTTAGTTTCTCCAACTCTTCAATATCTAGTTGATCTTTAAGTCTATTAGCTGCTTTTTTGGAAATAATCAAATTATCATAATCAATAAAAAACACTGGAATTCCATCTATATCTATGATATTTGCTTTTTCTAAAAGTACTACAAAAGGCTGATTTTCTAAACCTTTAACAGAAGTCATAAATATCCAATCTAAAATTAATATTTAGAGTGAAATCTGTCCGTCCCGGAATAAATTGCATTGTATTAATACTTTAAAAATCACCTAAACCAATTTGTTTGATCGCATTTCTTAAATTTCCACGATTAGCAATCGTATCTTCAATGAAAATATCAATATCTCCTGTGTTTCTTCCGTAGCCGTAAATATTTACTGCAAATCCACCGATAGTTAAATAGTTTACCTTGTTTTCTGACAAGTACTTCCAAACATCTATTATTTGTTTATGCATATTCATTTCAAATTATTTTGATTTTGAATATTTCTTTGCTGCCTTTAATAAGCAAGATATTTCGATTATTGCCATCAGTTTTTCAAAACGTTGCTGATAAGTCAATCCTCTTGTTTCCTCAACATATCTAGCCTCCTTTACTGTTGATGTTCGTGATTTAATTTGACTTTACCCATTGCATTAAAAATTTAGAATGTATTCGAAATTTATTAGATCAAATTTACAAATAAATATCAGACAGCTAACGCCTTTTTTTTCTTTCAAAATAAATCCCACCAATCAAAAGCAACAACATTCCTATGGAACTTACCAACGTAATCGTGCTTCCGGTTTTTATAACTTGAGGTTCAAACTTGAATTCTATTTTGTGTTGCCCCCCTGGAAGAACTAGTGCTCTCAATACATAATCAACAGGGAAATGAACTGTTTTTACGCCATCAACATAGGCATTCCATCCCTTTTCATAATATATTTCAGAGAAAACTGCCAAAGCATATTTAGTATTATTAGCAGTATATTTAAGATAATTGGGTTTGTAAACATCTAATTGAATGGTTCCGCTGGTATCCCATCTCCTTTTCAATCCAACATTTCTAAACTTAGATCCATGCTCATGCCGGTTAAATATTGCGACATCTTTAGTATCTAGTTGTCCTAAAGATTTCATCTCATCATCAGGGGTATTAACTACTTTCACACTGCTTACAAACCAGGCATTCCCATTGGCATTTGGGTTCGAAGTTGGAAATTCTTTTCCTTCCTTATCCGTCTGAATTACATACTTGACATTTAGCATGTTTAGGATTTCCATATTATTATTGGCAATTTGATAATCAAATAATTGTTGCATTCTTCGCGGCTTCACGGCACTGTAGCCACCAATTGATTTATGAAAATAAGAAGCACGTGCGCTGGACAAGTTTCCACTTACTTCAAAAACTCTGTAATGAGTTGTATCCTTGAGAATTTCAACATCGGAAGCTGTTTCCTGAAATGGGACTTCCACTTCCCTGCCGCTGACAAAATCTTTTTCTGACACATAATTTTTATCAACAAAAAACAAATCAAAAACCATCAATAAGCCTACAAGTATAATAGCGGTTTTCTGAGCAAACCTATCTTTAATAAACAACCATAAAATACCCGCTGTAATTACTATCAAGAAACCAGATCGCAATAAATCAGCACTATACAAACTCATTCGGTCCTGTTTTAAGGCATTAACAAAGTCGGGTCCGTAACTTTGTTGATAATACGCATCATTACCTCCAGAGAAACTAAACATACTTTTACTAAAAAACAAGATCAGTATTAATCCCAGCCCTAAAACACCGGTCTCCATTACGGCTTTCTTTTGTAGTTTTTTGTCCAATGTAAAGAAAGACTGCAATCCCATAATAGCCAGAACAGGAAAACACAATTCAAGAATAACTTGTATGGAGGAAACTGCTCTAAATTTATTGTACATAGGAATATAGTCAATAAAAAAATCAGTCACTAAAGGAAGATTCTTCCCCCATGAAAGTATCAAAGCAACTACAGCTCCAGAAAGGAATACATATTTTATTTTGCGTGTATCAATAAACAAGGCCATAATAGCCAAAAAGAAAACCACTATACCAATGTATGCGGGAGCAGCAACTATGGGTTGATCTCCCCAATAGGTTGGCATTCCTGAAACAAAATCAGTTGCCTGATCTTCTGGTACGCCCTTGCCCACCATTAGTTCAAACATATTACTGTCTTTTCCTACTGCCTCATTATTTGAGCCTCCAAAAAGTCGGGGCGCTATCAGATTAAAACTTTCCATAATTCCATAACTGTATTCCGTTATGTACTCATACGTCAAGGCGCTATTACTATCCTTTTTTGAACCATCAGGATTAAAGGTTAATTCACTTTTCCCTCGAGTACTAAAATCTGCATATTCGGCAGTAGCTAATAAATTAGTCGCATTGGTGCCAATAGCAAATATTCCCGCAACCGCAAGTATTCCAAATGAATACAGTAGCGATTTATAGTCTTTTTCTTTTACTTGCCGGTACACAAAATATATAGAAAGAATCAATAAGAAAATCAATAAATAATAGGTCATCTGGAAGTGATTCGCATTGATTTCTAATGCTGTCGCAAAAAGCGTAATCAAACCTCCAAGAATATATTTTTTTTGAAACACCAAAATAAATCCAGCAATAACCAGTGGCATATACGCAATAGCGTGTGCTTTAGCATTATGACCAACACCGAGAATAATAATCAGATATGTAGATAAACCAAAGGCCAATGCTCCAAAAAAGGCTTTTAAGGGATCCACTTTTAATACCAGCATCAAACCATAAAATCCAAGAAAATATAAAAACAAATAATCCGCAGGACGCGGTAAAAATCGCAATACATCATCTATTGCCCCAATGTAATCGTGAGGATATTTGGCTCCTAGTTGATAGGTTGGCATACCTCCAAATGCAGAATTAGTCCAATACGGCTCCACATCATTGGTGGCTCTAAAGTCATTTTGCTCTTTGGCCATTCCTGTATATTGCACAATATCAGACTGGAAAATTTGCTTTCCTTGTAACACAGGATAAAAATATAGCAGAGAAATCACAACAAAACCAAGTATGGCTAAGGCGTATGGATAGAACTTATTTATTATTTTCAATGTAAAATGGTTTGGATTATAGTAAAAATGATGCTAATAATGACAAATTTAATCTATTTCTTCGTAATCTACATAATCGCCCACTTTTTTGGTTTCGCGTGGGTTTTTAGTATTTGCTGTTGTGTAAAGAACTTCTTCCTCCTTAGATTGCGTTTTTTGCCACGTATTCTCTTGTGCATACTGCTGTTGCTTCTGCATGTTTTCGCCTGCTTTCTGCACTACTTTTTTTACTAATAATGGCAGAAATAATTTAGCCAAAAATCTAAAAATATAATAGAAAGCAATCATATAAAAAAGTGCTTTTATAAAACCCGTAAATGAAGCTGTTTGCATATAAGTGTAATTTTTTCCAAAATTAATAAATCAACTGTTCAAAATTAAACTATCTCTCTTAAATAAATAATAAAATATAGTACATTTGAAAAGCGTTTTTACTTTTTAACTAAAAAAAATAAGATGTCCAAAATCAAAATCTTACTAATTGTAGCTCTCTCAATGATTCCAAGTATTCATTATGGGCAACATACGGATCAAATCAATTCGAACAGACCGGGTGAAACCATGTCGGCTTTTGCTGTTGGAAAGTCTGTTATCCAAATAGAAACTGGTGTTTACGGGATCAAACAAAACCATCGTTTATTGAACTATGATGCAAACGGTTTTGGGATTGATGCCACATTGCGATGGGGATTATTCATGGAAAAGCTGGAATTGATAGCCGATATACAATACCAAAACGAACTGTACACTTCTTTATTCAACAAAAGCAATCGTGCAGACTTTAAGCAAACGGTTCTGGGAGCTAAATATTTAGTGTATGATCCTTTCCGGAATTATGAAAAAAAAACAAACCTCTACAGCTGGAAAGCCAATCGCAGTTTTGACTGGCACCAACTAATACCTGCTGTATCTGTGTTTGCAGGAGCTAATTTTACAATGGCAGACAATCCGTATTCTTTTTCCACTGAATCCGGTATATCTCCAAAAATTATGTTGATTACCCAAAATCATTTAGGTGATGGCAGGTGGGTTTTTGTAACGAATATCATTGCTGACTATATTACAACTGATTTCCCGAGTTATGGCTACGTGGTAACTTTGACTAGAGGGTTTAATGACAAATGGTCCGGATTTGTAGAAAATCAGGGGTTCAAAAGTGATTTTTACAGCGATGCAATTGTTCGTGGTGGCGCTGCTTATTTGTTAAATAAAGACATGCAAATTGATGCCTCAATAAGTACAAGTCTTAAAGATACTCCATCTGCACTGTATGGAGGTATTGGTTTTTCCTGGCGCTATGATGCCAATTACCAAGAAGTAAGAATAAATATTGACAATTAAGTATTCCGATAAAAAAGCCTTAAAAATAAGCGGTATAAAAGAATCCCAAAACTTTCGTTTTGGGATTCTTTGTATTTGTCTTTTCTAGTCGCTGAAAAGAGTACTGAAAACTATTTTACTTCCATCAATTCTACATCAAAAATCAAAGTAGCATTTGGCGGAATTGCTCCTCCGGCACCACGAGATCCATACCCTAAATGAGATGGAATCACAAAACGTGCTTTGTCACCTACACGCAACAAGGCAATTCCTTCATCCCAACCCTCAATAACCTGACCTTGCCCCAATCTAAATTCGATTGGTTTTTTTCTTGGATAAGAGGAATCAAACACTTTTCCATTCTCTAATGAACCTTCATAGTGAACAGCAACGGTTTTTCCGCTTTCTGCTTTTTTACCTTCTCCTCTTTGGATGAATTGGTAACGCAGTCCACTTTCTGTTTTTTCAAAACCCGCAGCTAATTTTTCCATCGCAGCTTCAGCATCGGCTTTCAAAGTGGCATCACGTTTGTTCCGTGATCCCTTAAAGCTAATAAAAGCTTCAATTGCATTCCAATTTTTAGCTTCGTCTCCTACTCTAACGATCTCTAAAGTCTCTAAAACATCGCCTTGAGCGATAGCATCAACGACATCCTGACCTTCAACTACATGACCAAAAACAGTATGCTTATTATCCAGCCATTCCGTAGGAATGTGTGTAATGTAAAATTGAGAACCATTCGTTCCTGGTCCTGAATTCGCCATCGCCAAAACACCCGGACGATCATGTTTTAGACTTGGATGAAACTCATCATCAAATTTGTACCCTGGATCTCCAGTTCCTGTTCCTTGTGGACAACCGCCTTGTACCATAAAATCAGGAATTACTCTGTGAAATTTTAATCCATTATAAAACTTAACTCCTTGTGGTTTAACTTTATTTTCTAAGTTACCTTCTGCTAATCCTACAAAGTTCCCAACTGTACCAGGAGTCAAATCGTGTGTTAGTTTTACTAAAACAGCCCCTTTTGTGGTGTTGAACTTAGCATATATTCCGTTTTCCATTGCTTTTTAATTTTTATTGAAATGCAAATTTACAAAATTAATTTATTTGAACCTATTCACTAAAACGTTACATTTGATAAATCATCTTGAAATTTCTTCCAATTTTCTGTCTTAAAAAGGATCCTATTTAAAGCCACTTGAAATTTAATCTTTGATGTAATTCTAACACAACCTGTATTCAAATGATTCTTTTTATACCGTCACCACTAAAAACCTATTTATCTATGAAATCTATTTATTACCTTTTATTCTTTTTTAGTTTCATTTGCAATGCGCAAGAAAGACCAGTACCGCTAGCGTATTTTTTGCCGCAAAACGAAACGTACAATGACAAAATTCCGACACCTAAAAGTGTTTTTAATTTTGAATTAGGAGAAATGCATACTGATCACAATCAAGTAGTTCGCTTTATGGAAGCTATTGCAAAAGCTTCTGACAGAGTGCAAATAGAAACAACCGGTTACACTTATGAAAACCGTCCACTACAATTACTTACCATTTCAAGTCCTGAAAATTTAGCAAAAATTGATGAAATTCATAGAAAACACCTCGCTTTATCGGATTCAGATACTAATGCTTCGGATGTATCTAATTTGCCTATCGTACTCTATTTAGGCTATTCAATCCATGGAAATGAATCCAGCGGAACCGGTGCCGCAATTGCTCTGGCCTATTATCTTACAGCCTCAGAAAGTCCTGAACTAAAAAAAATGCTGGATAATACGATTATTCTATTAGATCCAAGTTTAAATCCAGATGGTTTGCATCGTTTTTCAACTTGGGTGAACAGCCATAAAAGTAAAAACTTAGTAACAGATCCTAATGACCGAGAATTTAATGAAGCATGGCCAGGCGGAAGATTTAATCACTACTGGTTTGACATGAACAGAGACTGGCTTCCCGTTCAACTTCCAGAAAGTCAGGCGCGCATTAGGACTTTCAGGAAATGGATGCCAAATGTATTGTGTGATTTTCACGAAATGGGAACTAATTCGACTTACTTTTTTCAGCCGGGAGTTCAAAGTCGCACCAACCCACTCACTCCTGAATTAAACCAAAAACTAACCAAAAAAATTGCAGGCTACCATGCCAAAGCATTGGATAAAATTGGAAGTTTTTATTATGTCGAAGATGGTTTTGATGACTTTTATTACGGCAAAGGATCTACCTATCCTGACATCAATGGAGGTATCGGTATTTTATTTGAACAAGCGAGTTCAAGAGGACATGCCCAACAAAGCGTAAACGGAATAATCACTTTTCCATTTACCATCAAAAATCAATTTACAACCAGCTTGTCATCAGTACAGGCTGCGTATGAAATGCGAAAAGAGTTGCTAGAATACCAACGCGATTTTTTTACTAATTCCAGTGCCGAAAGTAAAAGAAACAAAACAAAAGGCTATGTATTTGGAGACGAAAAAGATGCTACTAAAGTTCAAGAACTCGCCAAAATACTAAGCCAGCATAAAATTGAAATGCTGCAATTGAAAGAAGACATCACCATCAACAAAAAGAAATTCAGTAAAGATTTGAGTATTATTATTCCCATGGAACAAAAAAACTCAAAGCTCATACACGCTATTTTTGATAGACAAACCAAGTTCAAAGACAGTATCTTTTATGACATTTCAGCATGGAATTTTGATCTGGCTTTCAATTTAAATTTTGAGGAACTGAATTCCCTTTCACAAGCCGGGGCACGTTACGAAAATGTATTGAAACCCGGAACGGTCAATCAAAAAAGTGATGTAGGATACCTAATCGAATGGACAGACTACAATTCTCCTAAACTTTTATACCAATTACAGGCCAAAGGACTGCGTATAAAAACCACTAAGAAACCATTTGTCCACAACGGAAAAACTTTTTCCTATGGGAGTTTGTTAGTACCTGTTCAGAATCAGACAATGAGTTCAGATGAAATGTATGTGTACCTGAACCAAATTATCCCGGAATACGCTATTGCTATTACCGCCGTAGAAACCGGGTTTACTGATGGTGCCAATTTAGGAAATCCCAATCTAGTCAATCTTACCATGCCTAAAGTAGCTATGGTCGTGGGACGTGGTGTTGATCCATCAGATGCGGGAGAATTATGGCATTTATTTGATCAAAAAGCACAAATTCCATTGACTAAAATAGATATGGAACAACTACAAAGAGTGACTCTAAGTGGTTATACGACTTTGATCATGGTCAATGGAAATTATGGTGGACTTTCACCAGCTACAGCAGCTAAAATAGAGCAATGGACTCAAAGTGGAGGAACTTTAATTGCGTATCAGGATGCTATTAAATGGCTGAATGATAGTAAATTAATTGAATTAACTTTGAAAACTACTAAAAATGAAGCTAAAGCAATTTCATTTGAACAAACTAGTGATTTCACGGGAGCACAAGAGATTGGCGGGGCAATATTTGAAACCAGATTAGATTTATCACATCCTATTAATTATGGAATGCCACGAAATACGATGCCTATTTTCAGAAACTCCTCTATTTTTATTGAACCCAATAAAAACAGTTTTGGTAATCCAATCCAATATACTAAAAATCCATTGTTGAGCGGTTACATTTCGAAACCAAAACTGGAGTTGTTAAAAGAAACCGTACCGTTTCAAGCCATTCGAAAAGGAGATGGAGCTATTTTAATTTTCACAGACAATACTAATTTCCGAGCCTTCTGGCTGGGAACAGAAAAATTATTTTGGAATGCTGTTTTCTTTGGCAAACTCATGTAAAAAACTATATTTTTTTTTAAAGTATTTCAGAGTATTATAAAAAAAGCGCAAAGTCAAAATACTTTGCGCTTTTTTTATACACTCAATTCATTGTACTTTTTGCACTTTGTCTTTGCGTTTATAAGTAACTGCATACACAGTTAATGCTAATAAGGACAAAATAATACAACCCAAAGTAACGGCCTGCCAGCTTCCATATTTCCATAACATCAAACCATAAGCTGAACCTGCCGCGGTTCCTAAAAAACTAAACGACATATACACGGTGTTCATACGGTTTCGTGCCTCTGGAAGTATTGAATATACACGGGTTTGATTTGAAATATGAACACTTTGTAAACCAATATCAATACAGACAATCCCTATAATTATTCCGATAATACTTTGTGCTGAAAAATAAAAAATAACAAAACTGACTAACATCAATAAACTGCCATATCCCACAACAACTCTAGAACTGCCTTTGTCTCCGATTTTACCTACCAAAGGTGCCGCTAATGCTCCGGAAGCGCCCACCACGCCAAAAAGACCTATTGTTGCGCTATTAAAATGAAAAGGATCATCAGAAAGCAATAACACCATTGTGGTCCAAAACGCTCCAAATTGAGCAAAACAAAATACATTCATCACGGTTGCTTCTCGCAATAACGGTTGGGTTTTTATCAAAGAAAAAAGCGATTGGATTAATTGCGCATAAGTTCCCCCGAATACTGGTTGATTGAATGGAAATTGCTTGTAGATTACAAAAAAAATAAAAAGACATATTCCGGCGGCTATCCAAAACATGGCTCGCCAGCCCCAAATATCTCCAATAAAGCCGCTAAGGGTTCTAGACAATAATATCCCCACAAGCAAACCACTCATAATGGTCCCTACCACTTTACCCCGTTCTTCCGGCTTACTCAAAGAGGCAGCCAAAGGTAAAATCAATTGTGGCACTATAGAAGTAATACCTATAAGTAATGAAGCAATTTCTAGCACCACAAAACTTTGGGCAGTAGCCGCAATAATCAAGGCTATTACTGAGGCAAAAGTGGTGATTAAAATCTGTTTTTTACGTTCAATCTTATCGCCAAGCGGAACCATAAAAAAAAGTCCAATAGCATAACCTGCTTGCGTCAGGTAGGTTATTGTACCGGAATCCGTTACGGGGATTTTAAATTCGGATGCTATTAAAATAATTAAGGGTTGGCAATAATAGAGGTTGGCAACAATAAGTCCAGTGCAGGCTGCCATAAACAAAACACTTGATTTGGATAAATTCATGTGACAAAAATACTATTCTAATTTTTCCTGAAAAAATTAATAAATATTTTTTTTCATACATTCCTGCACAATTTACGGCTTCAATTGGAACGTACTAAGTACCAATTATTGAAAATAAGCAAGTACGTTTTCAATTGTATCAATTAATTATGTTGGACCCAAATGAGCTGGGAAGTATTGTAGCCAAGGTCTTGTGCTGTTTTTAGATACGCCTGTTTTATATTTTGAGGCATTGTTTTATCTCGTGAAAGAAACCATAAATTCTTAAGACTTCTCCCAGCCATCAAAGCATATTTATAATCCGAATCAAGTGCTATAATGGTGTACCCTGAATAAAATGGACCAAAAAAAGAAACTTTTAATTTTCCGGTGTTTGAATCGCCCGCAAACTTAACCTTGCCTGTAGCTGCAACGTATTTGTTCTTTATAAAATTAAAACCCCGATTTATCACTTTAAGACTTCCATCCTTATTGAGTGAATATTTAGCTGTGGTATTGTTTAAATTTTTTTCAAAAACAAAATCCAGCCGTGCAATTTCGTACCAGTTGCCTAGAAATTTGTCTTTATCAAAATTTTGTATTGCCTTTACCTTTTTAGGTGTAGAGTGGCACAGATTCATTACGAATAAAGTTACTGAGAGCAATGTTAGACTTCCTAAGGCCAGAATTTTCTTTTTCATGATCTATCTTTAGATATCAAAATTCAGAAATAAAAAACTGTAAATCAATACAATTTAGAATACTTTAGGATTTGTTTTGGGTATTGCGCTCGAATAATTTACACACTTATGAAACATAAAAAACGTATTTTATCTATTGACAAATAGTGTTAGATGCCCACCACCGCTATCATTGTTAAATTTGACTCTAGTTTAATTTCAGGAATTGCTGTAGTCTTTTTTTTATTCAACAGTTCTGTTCTGTCATTCCATAAACGTTCCAGAAGTTGATTCATTTGTACTCTACAGCTTCTTTTGAGTATAAAAAAACACTCTTTTATAGACCAAAGCTAAAAAAAAACGAAAAATAAAACCTAATTTAGTACCCTTTGTAAGCGGCAGAAATACTTTAGCGAATACCCTAAAAAACTTAAATTACGATGATCAAGTATCACTTTAGAAAAGCAGAATCCTCTGAGATATCTCCAATATGGGAGATATTACAACAAGCTATCATTCGAAGAAAAAAAGACGGCAGCAATCAATGGCAAGACGGTTACCCAAATCCAGAGGTTGTACAAAAAGATATAGAAAAAGGGGAAGGATTTGTTTTGGTTGAAGGAGAAACCATCATTGGCTATAGTGCGGTATTAATCAATGACGAGCCTGCTTATGAGAAAATTGAAGGAAACTGGTTAACCAATGATGATTTTGTTGTACTGCACCGCGTAGCTATTGCTGAAAAGTATTTAGGCAAAGGCTTGGCTAAAATGATTCTCAGACACATTGAGGATTTTGCGGTAAGCAACCTCATTTACAGCATAAAAGCAGACACCAATTTTGACAACATTGCCATGATAAAAATTTTTGAAAGTTCAGGTTATACCTATTGTGGTGAAGTTTATTTTAGAGGAAGCCCACGAAAAGCATACGAGAAAGTCTTGGCTAGACAGAACCAATTGGAATTATAAAAAACTTAGTATTAAAATTTAAAAACCGCAAATTCGCAGATAAAAACAGTTAGCAACGGTTTCTATAATTTGCGAATTTGCGGTGAGTTTTATTTAATACAATTTGTCTTAAACTGCAACTTCTTCTTCAAGTGCGGTTTCAAATTCCATGTGATCTTCTATCTCGACAGTTGCTTCCGGTTTAGAAGCTTTGATTGCATTGAACCTTTCTAATTGTTCCAATTCTCCTTCTTCTCCACTGAAATACGGAAAAACATCCATAATAGGAGATTCTGAAATAGCAGGAATCGTATAATCTCCCATCGTGCCTTTCATCACACTGATAGTATTATCATAAGCCTCTTTTACCTCATTGGCTTGCACTAATAAATACATATTGGTCTTGCGTTCTTTTCCACTTTCTTCGTCATAGGCGAGTAATGAAACTTTAGATCTAAACCAGCGATCTGCATTTTCAAAAGGATGAATCTCAGCATAATTAGCCACTTTTATATTCGTGATTTTGAATTCTTCACTGATATACGCTGACATTTCTTCATTAATTCGGCTTTCGGCTTCTGTGTAAGATAACGCATCTACCAAGTAGGGTTCGGTCGTAATTTTTTGCCCGCCAGTTTCATCTGTTTTTCTATATTTCACTTTGCATTCGTACCAAGTTGTGCTCATTTTATTTTATTTTTAGGATGTCAAAGATAGATTTTAAAGGAAACTAAATTTACTATTCCTAAAATAGATATTCACAATTTTAGATAGAAGTCACCGTTCCCGAAACCTTCCTTTTTGAGACTATCAAAAATAAAAAAAACCGTTCGGCTTTATTTGAAATGTTAAAACAATGTTAAATAAAAACCAAACGGTTGTTTAATTTAAACGCTTGTTTAGTTTTGTTTTTGAAAAAATTAAATTCTCTTGAAACGTAATTTTAACGACAAACAAATTCAAATCCTGGAAGTTGCAGAAACTCTTTTTGCAGAAAAGGGATTTGACGGTACTTCGATTAGGAACATAGCAAAAATAGCAAAAATCAATATTGCTATGGTTTCGTATTATTTTGGGTCCAAAGAGCGACTACTGGAATCGCTTATAGTGTACAGAACTTCAGATCTTAAAAATCAATTAGAACATTTATTGCTGGAAGATCTGGAACCCCTTGACAAAATCAATAAGCTGATTGAACTGTACATCAACAGAATCAATAGTAATCGAGGGATTTATAGAATATTACACTTTGAATTCCCCTCCAAAAAAAGCAAACAAAATCTTTCAGTTTTTTCAGAATTAAAAAAGGGAAATCTAAAATCCCTTGAAATTATAATTAAAGAAGGCCAGAATAAAGGCATTTTCAGAAAAGATATTATTATTCCGCTTATCACACCCACAATTCTGGGTACTTTTTTTCATTTTCACATGAACAAACCTTTCTTCGAAAATTTATTAAACTTGAAAACTGAAGATTTATACAATAATTACATCAAAACCAATTTGACAACGCACATTCAACAAACTGTAAAGGCACTTCTGATCTATGAAATGGGCACACCAGAAATGCTATGCAAACAATAATAAAGACCTATGCGAATTCCATATTCCTACAAAAAACAAAAATTATCTACGTATGAAAGTTAGTCCATTCATGCTCATTGTGATTTTCTTCATTGGAATTTCATCTGCAGCAGCGCAAGAAAAAACAAGTTTAACATTGAACGAAGCCATCAATTTGGCTTGGGCCAAAAGTAATGAAGTTACACTGGCCAATACAAAAGTAAAAACTAAAAAGTACGAACTGCAATCTACCAAAAACAATCAATATCCTGATTTGAAACTTTCAGGGCAATACCAAAGATTAGCAAATGCTTCCGTTAATTTCAAACTCAATCAAAATAATACAGAAACTCAGGAAGCACTCCCAATTGTCAATCAATTGATGATTGGACAGTTGAATGCTAGTGTTCCGGTTTTCTCAGGTTTTAAAATTCAAAATAGCATCACCGTTTATGAAAATTTGTATCAGGCAGAAATGGCTACGGCATTGCAAACAAAGGAGGAAATTGCGTTGCGGGTGATTGATTATTATGCCAGTTTATACAAAGCCCAGAAAACAATTGAACTACTAAAAGAAAATCAAAAAAGTGCGCAACAGCGGGTAAACGATTTTATAGCCCTTGAAAAAAACGGAATTATCCCCAGAAATGATTTGTTAAAATCCCAATTACAGGCTTCGAAAATCCAATTGTCATTAGACGAAACAAATAATAATTTAAAAATCATCAACTTTTATCTGGTTACGCTTTTAAAACTAAATCCGGACACAAAATTAGAGATTCGAGAGCGTGATTTTGCCGATTTCCAAATGACTAATATCCCTGAAAATGAATTACCGGCACTAGAAAATCGGAAGGATTTAGAAGCCCTTCGGTTTCAGGGAAAAGCCAGTGAAGCCAATATAAAAATAGCTAAAGGGTCGTACTATCCGGCCATTGCGTTAGTTGGCGGGTATACGGCATTAGACCTGAGCAATGTGATTACGGTGCAAAACGCGATGAATATAGGCATCGGGCTTTCGTATGATTTGAGTGCCATTCTAAAAAACGGAACTTTAGTGCGGCTGGCCGAAAATAAATTTTTAGAAGTCCAAAACTCTGAAGCCATACTAACGGATTATATTAAAATCCAAGTTCAAAAAGCGATTGAAGATTATGATTTAGCTTTAAAACAAGATGTTGTATATGGACAAGCGCTGGAACAATCTTCTGAAAATTACAGAATCATCAAAGATAAATATGATAATGGTCTTTCGGACACCAATGATTTACTGGAGGCTGATGTAGAGCAATTGAGTTCTAAAATCAATAAGACTTTGGCCAAAGCCAATACCATTCAAAAATATTATGAGTTACTCTCGGTAACCGGCCAATTATCTCAAACCTTCACTATTTCAAAATTATAATATACCTACCATGGAAAACAAAAAAACAAATACAAAATTTATCATTATCCTAGTGGCATTGGTAGTTTTAGGTGGGACGTACGGAACTTTTAAATACCTGCATTCACAATCTCACGAAGAAACTGATGATGCCCAAATTGAAAAAAACATGAACCCAATTATCCCAAGAGTTTCAGGATATGTGGATAAAGTGTACATCAAGGACAATGATTTTGTAAAGAAAGGCGATACGCTTTTTACCATTGACAAAAGGGATTACCAGTTAAAAATTGAAGAAGCACATGCTGCAATGATTGGCGCTGAAGGTAATTTTGAAGTTACTAAAGCTGATATAGGCAGTGCTTTAGCCAGTATTTCTGTTTCGGATGCCAATGTACGATCTGCAAGTGGTAATATCGAATCCGCAAAAATAAGATTGGGACGCATAACCAGTGATTACAATCGATATGATAATTTATACAAAAGCCATTCGATCACAAAACAACAATACGAACAGGCTTTAGCCGCCAAACTGGAAGCTGAAAGTCAAGTACGCGTGTTACAACAACAGGAAAGAGCCACTGCCTTTCAAAAATCAGTTATTATAGCTAAATCTAAAGTTTCAGGTAAACAGACAGAAGTGGCTGCAGCCAATATACAAAGAGCAAAAGCAATGCTTGATGCCGCAAAATTAAATTTAACCTACACTGCTATCACTGCTGCTATTGATGGTCAGGTATCAAAAATTGATATTCAGCCGGGACAACTAGTGCAACCAGGGCAATCCCTATTTTATATTATCAACAACAATGAAGCATGGGTAGTTGCTAATTTCAAAGAAACGCAACTCAACAAAATGGTTATTGGTCAAAAAGTAATCGTAAAAGTAGATGCGTATCCCGAATATGATTTCAAGGGAACCATTACTTCCTTTTCCCCAGCAACAGGATCCCGTTTCTCCTTATTACCGCCAGATAATGCCACAGGAAATTTTGTGAAAACCATTCAAAGATTACCTGTTAAAATAAGTTTGATTCCAACAAATGACCCTGAAAAAATAAAATTACTGCGCCCGGGAATGAATGTAGATGTTGATGTACATTTAGATTAAAGCTGTTTTTTTTGAATTAAAAACGGCACCTCTTTTAATAAAATGATAGTTTACACTTTAGTATAAATGGCACAAGCAGGAGAAGACGATTTAGTAGAATATGGCTACAGACGAGTTCTTATTACGATCACAGCAGTACTTTGTGCTTTACTTGAAATCGTAGATACCACTATAGTCAATGTGGCACTGACAAACATGAGAGGAAGTCTGGGTGCCACATTAAATGATGTTGCTTGGGTCATTACCGCTTATGCTATTGCAAACGTGATTGTAATCCCTATGACCAGCTGGCTTTCACAACAATTTGGAAGACGAAATTATTTTGTGACTTCCATTATCATTTTTACAGTAGCCTCTTTTTTGTGCGGCAATGCCAATAATATATGGGAACTTATTACGTTTAGATTTATTCAGGGTTTGGGCGGTGGTGCTTTATTAGTGACCGCACAAACCATTATAACAGAGAGTTATCCCATTGCAAAACGAGGTATGGCACAGGCTATTTATGGAATGGGAGTTATCGTGGGACCTACTTTGGGTCCGCCATTAGGGGGTTATATTGTTGACAATTTCTCTTGGCCTTATATTTTTTATATCAATATTCCCATTGGTATCATAGCTACTATTCTAGCTTTAACTTTTGTTAAAAGTCCTAAATATGGCGAAAAACTAAAAGCCAATCAGGTCGATTGGTTGGGGATTTTTCTGTTGACTGTGTTTATTGGTTCTTTGCAATATGTTCTAGAACACGGACAACAAGATGACTGGTTCAACAATAAAATAATTATATTCTTGAGTACGGTATCCATTTTTGGCCTGGTATTATTCATTTGGAGAGAAATGACCTACAAACATCCTATTGTCAATTTGCAGGTTTTAAAAGATGGAAATCTAAGAATTGGTGTCATAATGTGTTTCATATTAGGCTTTGGTCTTTATGGTTCCACATTAATAATTCCAATTTACACCCAAACCATTCTAGGCTGGACCGCTACAGATGCAGGATTATTGCTTATTCCGGGTTCAATCACCACTGCTATTATGATGCCCATTATTGGTAAACTAATTCAAAGAGGTGTTCCGCAAAGTTATATGGTGGGTCTTGGTTTTTTGATTTTCTTTTTCTTTACCCTAATGATGCACAACAGCTTGACTCCTAATACGGGTGTTGAGCATTTGTATTGGGGATTAATTTTAAGAGGAATAGGATTGGGACTGCTGTTTGTACCCATAACCACACTGTCACTCTCCACCTTAAAAGGAAAGGATATTGGCGAAGGGGCAGCCTTTACAGGAATGATGCGCCAATTGGGAGGT
Source organism: Flavobacterium sp. GSP6 (assembly GCF_003984855.1). Classification (NCBI taxonomy): domain Bacteria; kingdom Pseudomonadati; phylum Bacteroidota; class Flavobacteriia; order Flavobacteriales; family Flavobacteriaceae; genus Flavobacterium; species Flavobacterium sp. GSP6. The sequence continues at coordinate 10,223 of NZ_RYDO01000019.1, read as the reverse complement.
TCATTTGGAATAGCAATTATCACCACCTTTATCACGAGATTTGGTCAGGAACACAGAGTAAATTTGATTTCAAATTTAGATGCCAGCAAGTTCGAAGTCCAACAACGCGTTATAATGTTGCAAAAAGGGTTTATGTCAAAAGGATTTAGTGCTAATGAATCGCTGAAAAAAGCCTATCAGGTTATTGATTATTCAGTGATGAAACAAAGTACCGTTTTATCGTATATGGATATTTTTCTGTATCTGGGAATTATGTTTCTGTGTTGTATTCCAATCATCTTTTTTATCAAAAAAGGGAAAAACAAAATCAATCCTGCTGATGCCATGCATTAATAAAGAGCCGATTAATAGCGTCTCTAACGGGTAAAAACCAAATGATTGCCCTCCGATAAATTTGCATCAAATTGATAGCTATCATAATTGAACCCTTTCAAATCTTCAATCGTTTGAGCATCCGTATCAATAATATAACGCACCATCATTCCCCTTGCTTTTTTGGCAAAAAAGCTGATGATCTTTAATTTTCCGTTTTTGTACTCTTTAAATTCCGGAGTGATCACAGGAACTTTCAACGCCTTGACATCAATTGCCAAAAAGTATTCCTTACTTGCAAGATTGACAAACAATTCGTCTTCTTTGAGCTCTTTATTTAAAGCTTTTGTAACGATTGGTTTCCAAAATTCATACAGATTTTTGCTTTCGCCAATGGGTAATTTGGTGCCCATTTCCAATCTGTACGCCTGAATTAAATCCAATGGTTTCAGCAAGCCATACAAACCGGATAGGATTCTTAAACGATCTTGTAAAGCTTCTGTTTTTTTTCCTGGAATCGAATAGGCATCTAATCCAATGTACACATCACCATCAAAAGTAAACACAGCCGGACGTGCATTTGAAGTGGTAAAAGGTGTTTTCCAATCTTGATTTCGTTTCCAGTTCAAATCTGCTAACTTATCTGAAATACTCATCAAAATTGATAAATCAGCAGGCTTCATCTCTTTTAAAACTTTGTGGACTTCTCGCGATTCTTTTAAAAACAAAGGTTGGGTGTGCAACTCCGTAGGTAGCTGTTTCTCTAAATTTAACGACTTGGCTGGCGATATTACAATTTTCATACACATTACTCTTTCGAGCGCTTTTTATTAATTCTCCCAAAAGTACTAATTGAAATCAAGAAATCAAGAGCCTTTAAACTAATTTGTTTAATAGTGTACTAGAGGATTTAGTTTAGCAACCTTTTTTTTGGTATTTTTGAGTTTAAAAATAACACAAAGAGTAGGTCAACATGAATCTAATTGAAATTAGAAAAGCTACAATCGCTGATCTTAAAGAACTGCAAAAGATAAGTATCCAAACATTTACAGCAACTTATGCCGCTGTAAACACCCCTGAAAACATCACTAATTACATCGAAAAAAACTTCAATGCAGTACAATTAACAACTGAATTGAACAATCCAAATTCCTTTTTTTATATAGCCATTTCAAAATCAGAAATCGTTGGATATTTAAAAATAAACATAGGTGATGCTCAAACGGAAAACATAAACAAAAATGCTTTAGAAATACATCGGATTTATGTTTTACAAACTTTTCATGGTAAAAACATTGGGCAACTGTTGCTGAACGAAGTAAAAAAGATTGCACAACGTACTGGCGTTGATTATATTTGGCTTGGTGTCTGGGAAGAAAATCACCGAGCCATTCGATTTTATACTAAAAATGGATTTGTAGTATTTGACAAACACATTTTTACCTTAGGAAATGACGAACAAATTGACTTAATGATGCAATTTCAAATACAGCAACAATAATCAAAATTTAAATTGTCGTTTATTTAAGTGACTATAAAACTCTATTTGGTCTGTTTTTATACGAAAATTTATCAAAAAGCTATGAAACAGGATGTAATTATTGTGGGAGCTAGACTGGCAGATCCATTCTGAATACCATCGGCCGCACTTGCCACTCTTTTTGCTCCCGTTGGGAATTTAAAAGATAAAATAAATACCCTTGGTTCAAAAATAAGTTCGTGGAAAATTCTAAAGGCGTATTACATTGACTATGCTTTGCCTAATCAGGCAAGTGTGCGAAATACGATTGCTGTTTCGGAAATAAAAATATCAGATACGCTGTTCATTTGTGGCGACAACTTACTGAATAGTTCTATCAATGCCGCTCTCAAAACAGGATGATTAGCAGCAGAGGCGATGAAAGTATAGCTTATTATAAAAATAATAAATAAGATTATCGCCACATTTTTAATGATTTTAATTCGAATAAAAAATAAAATCAGTGAATCTGTGGCTATTCTTTTTTGAATAGCTTCAAGTTGTAATGCTAATCAACAACAACTTTATAAGTAGGATCTTCTAAAATATTTACGTCAATTACGCTATCCGCGTTTTTTAGTAACACTCTGCAATCTTCGCTTAAATGTCGCAAATGAACCGTTTTATCGACTTTTGCATACCGCTCTGTAATTTTATTTACGGCATCAATAGCACTCATATCGGTAATTTTACTTTCTTTAAAATCAATAATGACTTCGTTTGGATCATTCAAAATATCAAATTTTTCCAAAAAAGCGGTTGTTGAAGCAAAAAATAAAGGCCCATAAATTTCGTAATGCTTCACTCCTTTATCATCTAGATATTTTTTAGCCCTAATTCTTTTGGCGCTTTCCCAAGAGAAAACTAATGCAGAAATGATGACTCCAACTAAGACGGCTAAAGCCAAATTGTGTAATACTATAGTAATTAGTGCCACTAAAATCCCAACAAAAATATCGTGTTTTGGCATTTTATTGATGATTCTGAAACTCGCCCATTCAAATGTTCCAATTGCTACCATAATCATGACACCAACCAGAGCCGCCATAGGCAACTGTTCAATTATTGGAGCACCAAACAAAATAATTACAAGTATGGTTAGTGCAGCAATGATTCCTGATAATCGCGCTCTGGAACCCGCCGAAAGATTAACTAATGTTTGTGCAATCATAGGACAACCTCCCATCCCAAAGAAAAAACCATTCAAAATATTAGCACTTCCTTGGGCGATACACTCTTTATTTCCTTTGCCTTTTGTTTCAGTTATTTCATCGACTAAGTTCAAGGTCAATAACCCTTCTGTCAATCCCACAGAAGCCATGATTAATGCGTAAGGAAATATTATTTGTAACGTTTGCAGGTTAAGAGGAATATTAGGAATATGAAAAGGTGGAAAACCGCCACTTACGGAAGCGATATCCCGCACCGTTTTAGTCTCAATTCCAAAGAAAAAAACCAGTCCAAATACCACAATAATTGCCACTAATGAAGATGGAACTGCTTTTGTTATTTTGGGTAGCAACACCACAATTGCTATTGTCAATGCAACCAATCCTACCATAATAAAGAAAGAAGTTCCAGAAAGCCATTCGCTTTTACCATTAACAAAGGTTTTGAATTGATCCAATTGCGACATGAAAATAATTACGGCTAATCCATTTACAAAACCAAACATAACGGGCTGTGGTACCAGTCGGATAAATTTTCCAAGTTTAAAAAGCCCTACTAAAATTTGTAAAACTCCTGCCAAAGCAACTGCTGCAAGAACATATTCTAATCCATTTGAATTCATTAAAGCAATTAAAACAATTACCGTTGCTCCTGCTCCTCCAGAAATCATTCCCGGTCTACCACCAAAGACAGCCGTAATCAATCCCGCAATAAAAGACGCATATAAACCCATCAATGGCGGAAAACCTGCTACTATTGCAAAAGATAATGATTCCGGAATCATAGTCATAGCCACGGTTAATCCTGCTAAAATTTCAGTTTTGTAATTGACTTGCCGTGAAAAATCAAATAAGTTAAATACTTTTTTCATGTGATAATTATAATAAGAATATTTGGGTACAATTTCATATAAAGAAGTTGTGTCGACAAAAAATGTGATAAAATGTTTTTAAAAAACTCTTTTGATTTAAAAACTATAAATCAAGGCGGAGTACCTTGAGAGATTAGAATGGTACCGTTTTTCATAAGAGTTGCAAAAATAAAACTTTTTAATTGTTTCACCAAACAGAAAGTGAAATTGCTTAAATTTGGCAAAAGGTATATCTTTTTTTCAAAAACAAGGGTTTAAATGCCACATCAATAGATTCAAGCATAAAAAAATATCCTTTGCATTAAAAGCTTAAAAGCAAAAAAACCGTTTTGAAAAAAGAACCAGTAAAATACTATCAATACAATTACAAAATCATGAAATTACTCTATACTTTATTCTTCGCACTTTTTTTAAATAATAGTTACTCACAATCCACGAATGACTATTTTGAAAAGATCAGAAACAATGAAGCGGAACTAACTGCTTTCTTTTCGCAAATGCCAAAAGGCGGTGATTTGCATCATCATTTCTCAGGTTCCATTTACGCTGAATCCATATTGCAACGCGCTATTGCAGACGATTTTTATCTCAATATTGAGACGATGGATGTGTTAAAAGAAAAACCAGCAACGGGAAACTGGCTACTATTTTCGACATTGAAAAATAACGGAACATTAGAAGCATATAAGCAAAAAATCATGCAAAAGTGGTCTATAAAAGACTATAATGATGTAGATTATCCATCCGACAAGTTGTTTTTCGAATCATTTATGAAGTTCGAACCGGCCATCAAAGGGAATTTTGGACAAGGATTATTGGAACTTAAAAACAGAGCTATTTCAGAAAATGTCAGTTATATTGAAACCCAATTGTCTACAATCCCAACAGATATGAATACCGATGATTTAACAAAATTCAATTCCAGATTGCGAAAATCAGCTTTAGCAAAAGATGAAAAAGCAGTTTTAAAATCATTGGATTCGGTGTACAATTCACTACTAAAAAAAGATGCCGAATCCTATGCTAAAGCCTTCAATACCAATTTTGTTACTAAGCTGCACAAAGACCTTAAAATCGATGACAAGCAATTTACAATGCGGTATCAAAATTTTGTATTGCGCTTTATGGAACCCGTAGATTTATTCAAAAATCTGGTAATCGCATTCATATCTGCAGATGAAAGTTCACTGATGGCGGGAGTTAACATTGTTTCTCCGGAAGATGGCGAAACCTCGATGAAGGATTATTGGTTACACATGCTAATGTTTAAATACTGTCATTCCCGTTATCCAAATGTAAAATATACAATGCACGCCGGCGAGTTGACGCTTGGTTTGGTACAACCAGAAGAGTTAACGTGGCATATTGGATCCGCCGTTTATACTGCAGGAGCCAACCGTATTGGGCACGGAGTAGATATGGCCTACGAGAAAGATTCGTATAATTTGCTCCGTTATATGGCAAAGAAAACCATTCCTATCGAAATCAATTTAGTAAGCAATGAGTTTATTTTGAAGGTAAAAGAAAGCCGTCATCCATTGACTTTATATAAAGAATTTGGCGTGCCAATCGTAATTAGTACGGATGATGCAGGGATTTTACGCACGAATATGACCGAACAATATGTCTTGTTAACCAAAAGATACAAAGACGTTTCCTATAAAGATATAAAGCAATATGTGTACAACAGCATTCAGTACAGTTTCATCAAAGATGTTTCTGTAAAAAAACAATTGCTAAATGATTTAGAGTCCAGATTTAAGGCTTTCGAAGCTACATTTCCTTTGAAGTAAATCATTTTCATAGTATAAAATCTTTTTTTATAACACCAAAAAATCCGCTCGAAAGCGGATTTTTTTTGTAAAACAGAATCTAAGTTTTGATTATTTTGGATTTAAAATCAATTCAATTCTTTTAATCGCGTCTTCATAATGGTATCTTGTTTCTGCATTTACAACTCTGGTTTTAGCAACTGCTAAGGTGGTTTTTAATGCATTCAACTCGCCTCTCACCAATCCTCTCACATCGGACTGAGCCACATTATAATAGTCAGAAGAACGTCCGGGTTTAATTTCTTCTTTCATCAGATAACTCATTCTTTCAATGTATGCGCGTTGCAAATTTCTTCTGTAAATAGTCACATTCGAAGCTAAATTGGCTTCTTTCCAAATTCCTTTACGCATATCACTCAATAAATCCAATGCTTTATAATTAGTAGTTCCCATGATTTCCGCATCCATCAATCGACCAATTCGTTCAAAACTCAACATAGCATTCAAATGTCTGGCTTGTAAATTTCGAAAACGTTCTGTGTAACCGGAGTAATCAATATTTTTTAATGTACTTACATTCACCAACCACGTTGGAGAAGTAAAAGCATTGGCTTGTAACCATTGCATGGCTTCTTGTTGTTTTGCTTTTGGTACAATTTCATAAATATTTCCGGTTTGGTTTGGCTTTTTGGTTGTTTCATAAACACCGCCCACATTCGTTACCACATGTCCCACATATCTACTCCAGACATCCAGCATTTCTTTGTATAATTCGTCTAAATCCTCATAGTTATTAGTCACATCACTCGTCCATTCTGATAAATGAGAAGCTACATATTGCAAGTTTTTAAGTCCGTATGAACTTGCTTTCATGGAATTATTTCCGATATCTTCCGTTTGTGAAGTTGGATCAAAACTACTGCTTTGTTTCCCATATTTATAAACAAGATTTCCTGCTTTTTCCATAATCCATTGGTCTAAAATAGGCACTTCTACTTCCGGAGAAGAGGCATTAGGAATGACTCTGTATCCCCAATTGGTAGCATAATGATCGTAAGGCCCCATCTGGCGTATGAAACGAATGTCTTTATCTCCAGGTTGAGCGATATAATTAAAACGGGCATAATCCATCAAACTCGCTGAAATTCCATTTTTTTGAGTAAAGGCACCGTCTCTGTAATTTTCAGTATCATACGCACAACTCGCGCCCATATTATGAGGAAAACCAAGCGCATGCCCTACTTCATGTGCAATAACCATGCGCATCATTTCACCCATCTCTTCGTCGCTGGTATTCAAGGTTCTTGCTGAAGGATTTGCTGCTCCGGTTTCTAACAAATAACGGTTTCTATAGGAACGCAAATGATTGTGGTACCAAATAACATCACTCTCTATAATTTCTCCTGTTCTGGGATCAGAAACACTTGGTCCAACCGCATTACGCGTCGTACTCGCTACATAACGAATCACAGAATACCGAATGTCTTCCGGGCTAAAATCAGGATCCTCGTCTTTAGTAGGCGCATCTTTGGCAATAATTGCATTTTTAAAACCAGCAGTTTCAAAAGGCTTTTGCCAATCTTCAATTCCTTGTTTAATGTATTTGCGTAGTTTTTCAGGCGTGGCAGGATCTAAATAGTACACAATAGGTTTGATGGGTTCTACCAGTTCACCTTTTGCGTAAGCGACAGGATCTTTAGGCTCCAATTTCCAACGGCGGATATAGGTTTTACTGTCGGATTTCAATTCATTACTTCCATAGTCAATCTGGCTCATGGTAAACCAACCCACTCGCGGATCTGCTAATCTGGGTTGCATCAGTTTTTCTGGCAACAAAATCATCGATTGATTCATTTGGATGCTAATTGTTTCTGCATCTTCCTGAACAGGCGGTTTAGATGCATTGTAAGTGAAATCCTGAACCACTTCAATATTCATAGGATAACTTTTCATCGTATTGATAAAACTGCGGGATTCATCGAGGCCTTTTACTTTATAGGTTTCTCTCATTTCACTAGATAAACCGCTGATTGATTTGACATCAGTGCTATAAAATTTAGTCACATCAATAACGGTATTTAAAGAATCTTTACTAAATGCTACAATATCAAAAGCAAATAAAGTAGGTTCATAATTATTTGATTTTACTGAAATACTAATGGGTAAACTGTCATTGGCAACGGCACTAAATGATTTTAATTTGATCAGAATTTTGTCCTGAAAACGATGCCAGATAATTAATTGTTCATTGGTTTCGGAACCCGCATTTACATATCCGCCTCCTAAATTAGTCGGTAATTTAGCCAACCTACTTACCAAAAGCATGTCTTTATCCAAGTATTTATTCGGGATTTCGAAAAAATATTTTTTGTCCACTTTGTGTACCATAAACAAACCTTCGTCAGAAACGGCGTCTTTGGTAATCACCTTGCTGTATTCCTTGATGGTAGCTTCTGGTTTCTTTTCTGATGGAGGGGCTACAGTGGTGTTTTTATCTTTTTTTCTTTTCGATTGTGCAAATTGGGTTGTAGGCACAAGCATTAATGCTGCGATTGCAGTTAAAATGAAAAATTTCTTCATTAATAGGTTTTTTATTGGTTAATCAATATCAAAAATAAATTTTAGCACCTGTAAATTACATATAATCTATTGGTTTAACTTTTAATTAACAGCAAACCAATCTATTTTAAGGTAATATAGTAGCAATACGTTTCTAATGTGATTTTAGTTAGATCCCTTTTTTTATTACATTTGGGAAGATTTTTTTTTATAATTAAGTTCAAAATTATTACTCAAACCTATATTTTTAATTGTCACCGTTTAAAAATACTTTCTAAAAGTCACCATGTGATTTGTAGAGAAGCATTAATTTTTTTGGACAACCAATCTCCTTTTAAATACGATTATAAACAAAACAATAAAAAATGATTCAAAATAATCTCTTTAAAATACCCTTGTTTTTAGCAGCTTTAACATTGCTTTCCTGCAATGGTTACTCGCAAAAAAACCTTTCAAAAATTGCTTTTGGATCGTGTTCAAACCAAAGTAATTCCCTGTCTATTTTTGATGTCGTGGTAAAACACCAACCAGATTTATTTATATTTCTGGGAGATAATATTTACGGTGACACTGAAAATATGCACACACTGCAAGCCAAATACGAGCGATTGGCAGCTAAACCTACTTTTCAAAATTTAAAAAAAAATATGCCTATCATAGCTACTTGGGATGATCACGATTACGGCCAAAATGATGCAGGAAGGCATTATCCCAAAAAGAAAGAATCAAAAGAACTTTTTCTTAATTTTTTTGGGGAACCTATAGCTTCCGAAAGACGAAAACACGAGGGAATATATACCTCTTATTTGTATGAAACTAAAGGCAAAAAAGTACAGATTATCCTGTTAGACAACCGTACTTTCCGGGATGATTACAAGCTATATAATAACGAACTTGAGGATGACAAACGTTATTTTTACTCCTTGGACTATGCACCAGTACAAAACCCGGATTCCACATACTTAGGAGCCGAACAGTGGAAATGGTTAGAAACAGAACTACAAAAACCAGCTGATCTTCGCCTAATTGGTTCAGGATCCCAGTTTGGGATTGAGTACAACGGGTATGAAGGCTGGGCTAATTTTCCGCTGGAGCAACAAAGATTTTTAGATCTAATCAAGAAAACCAAAGCAAACGGTATTTTGTTTTTGACCGGAGACGTTCATTATGGTGAAATTTCTAAACTTACAGAACCCGGATTATATCCTATTTACGACTTTACCTCCAGCGGACTTTCCTCCACCTGGCACTTTGCGACACCCAACAAAAATAGAATTGAAGGCCCTATTATGGATAACCATTTTGGCTTATTAACAATTAATTGGGGGGGGGAAATTCCTCAAATAAAAATGGAAATTTGGGATGTCAATAATAATCAACGTGCAGAATACACAATTGGGTTGGATGAAATTAGTTTTAGAAAATAGCAGATTTTAAGAATGATTTTTTATGCTAGCCTATAATTTTCTTAAAAATCAAAAGTTCGCTTCCTAAACCATAAAAACAAGCTCAAGATATTTTTATATTGAAAATAAGTCTGGATAAAGAATGAATTCAGTGACTATTCTTATTTTTTTAGCAATCTCATTCACTCGGTTGCAAACATAACTAAGACTTAGGTAGAACTGTAGTACTTAAAAATCATAAAGATACAATATGAAAATCCTTAACTTAATGACATTGGGCACGAGCCAGAGGCATCGCGCTAGCCGTTGGGATTATTTCCGCTCGGACACCAGCTTTCTGAATCATTGAATCATCTATTAAAGAAATCAACTGTCCGAAAACAGATTTAGTCGAAAAATACTTATTTTTACCCATCGTTATTTGATTTATGCAACTCAAAATTACGATGATTTTTAAGAAGCCATTAATTTGACTTCTTTTTTATCGGACAACAATGAAACAAAACAAAAAAAAACATAATTTTTTAAAACAAAAAACCCCTATTCCTATCGGAATAGGGGTTTTCAAAGAAAGGCTACGAACCGAGCCCGCATGGCGAACACGTGGTATCTAT
>NZ_RYDO01000018.1:0-59765 GCF_003984855.1 Flavobacterium sp. GSP6 | reverse complement strand
TGGGTGGTGTACTTTGCAGCGGAATCGTGGTGCACTTTGTAGCGGAATCGTGGCGACCTTTGCAGCGGAATATCCAAGAACAAGGCGAATTTACAAAAAATTATAGTATTGATGCAGGATTTGAAGCATTAAACGAAGAAATCAAAGAGCTAAAACTTCCTTTTGAAGCAAAAGGCGAACTTTTACTTTCTGAAATAAGAGTAACTGACAAATTAGAACCGCCTGTTGTTGCCTTGAAAATTGCTGATAGTATTGTTAGCACTCTTGGAAACGTTTTGACAGTAATAGGAAAAGCAAAAAGTAGAAAATCGTTTCTTATTTCTGTTGCAATAGCAGTTGCAATATCAAAAGACTTTGTCTTTAACCTATTTACAAGCCATCTACCAAACGATAAAAGAACAATACTACTATTCGATACTGAACAATCAAAATACCACGTACAACTCGCTTTATTACGTGTGTGCAAAATGATAGGGATTAAAGAGCCTACTAATTTGAAGGTTTACGGATTGCGAAAATATGCACCATCTGAAAGATTGCAAATTATTGAATACGCAATTTACAATACTCCAAATATCGGAATCGTTTTTATTGATGGTGCAAAAGATTTAATCACTTCAATAAATGATGAGGAACAGGCAACAATGATTGTTTCAAAATTCTTGAAATGGACTGAGGAACTTACTATTTCAATTGTTACGGTGTTACATCAAAATAAATCAGATACAAACGCACGGGGTCACATTGGTACAGAATTAATGAACAAGTCCGAAACTGTAATTTCTGTTACCAAAGCCGAAACAGACAAAGAAATTAGTATAGTTAATGCTGAGGCTTGCAGAAATATGGATTTTGATCCGTTTGGCTTTGAAATTAATGAAGAAGGTATTCCAGTAATTGCAGAAAATTTCGAGATACGTGTAGCTACTAAAAAAGACAAGTTTGATATTACAGATTTAGAAGACTATAAAAAATACCAATTATTAACCGAAGTATTTAGTAAGGGCGCAGAATTTAGTTACAGTTTATTACAAACTCAAATACAACTTGCTTACAAAAGTCAATTCAAAAAAGAGATTGGGAAAAGTGCTACTGAAAAACTGATAACTGATTGTAAAAATAATAATTGGCTTACTCAAGAAGCAAAATTAAAGCCTTATAAGTTAGGAGAGTTTAACAGCGTCTTAGTGCCTTAAGGTATCATATATAAGGTACTACATAGTGCCTTACTACCTTAACCCCCTATATATAGGGGTAAGGTAAGGGAGTACAAAGGATTAATATATAAGAAATATTTAATAATATGAACACCGATAAATACATAATAGAAACATACAATCAGTACAAACTGGATGAAAACAAGAAATACAACCTTTGCCCTATTTGTTCACATACCAGAAGCACAAGAAACCAAAAGCAAAGATGCTTAATGACTAACTGGGAACGAGGTTTGGCAACTTGTCAACACTGTAACACCGTAATTCAATTACATTCATTTAAAGGCGTTAAAAGTGATTTTTTACACTATGTACCAGAACCAAAAAAAGCAAAGCCAGAAGGAAGTTTTCATTCAATGGAGTTTCTGGATAATGTTACTTTTAAGTATGATGACAATAATAATTTTAGTGAGTATCTGGAGGGGTTTTTTACAAGAAAACAAATATTCGATGCTGAACTGAAATTAATGATATTTTCGACAAATGACTTTTACAATAGATCAATTTGTTATCCATACATAAACGAGAAGGAAAACATTACAGGAATCAAAGTAATGGCTTATGATGAAAACGGAAACAGAAGGAGAAACAAGGAAGGAAACGGAATTGTAAACTGGATGCACTCGATACATAAGATTGAAAACTGGACAAATGACTTTTGCCTTTTTGGATTGCATCAAATAAAAGACAGAAGCGAAAAATCAATTCATATAGTGGAATCGGAAAAGACCGCATTCATAATGACAATAGTAAAACCAGAATTTATATGGTTAGCTTCTGGCGGTTTAACCTTCTTAAATAAGGGCAAATTAGAGCCTTTAAAGGACTTAAAAATAATACTTCATCCAGATAAAGGAAAAGCTTTTTCAATCTGGAATCAGTACGCAAATGAATGGAAGGAATTTAAAATAATTGTTTCACGAATTACAGAAGACAATCCAGAAATACAAGACAAAGGAGATTTAGCCGATTACTATTTACAAGAAAAATTTAAAATAACAAACATATAATTTACAAAACAATGACAAAAGTAAAAGAATTTCAAAAAGTATTTTTATACAAAAATGAAGAAGGAATAAACGCTACCATTAAACAAATGGAAGAGGGCAAAGAAGCATTAAATTTATTTATACTTTCAACTGAAAGAATAATGAGAACAAAATTTAACAATGAACAAAAAGAACAATTAAAAGTTAACGGAATTGGATTTATCAAAGAAACCTTAAAAAAGAAATATCCATTTAAAGAAGCGGATGAAAAGTTTAATCTGGATGCAATGGGAATGGGAGAAATTGAAAATTCATATCAATCTTACAATGTAAATTCTGGCAAATGGTTATATAATAATTTCAAATTAAATGACAAAGGATTTTATGAAGTGCCAGAAGAAGAAATTGAAAAGGCAAATGAAATGTTTTCTTATTATACTGAAAATGAAAAACAAAATAAAAGTTTACTAATAGCAGAAGGACTTGTTTCTTTATTTAATGAAGCAGAAGAATTTGGGTTTTTGAACGAGTACGGAAGGAAACAAATTTCAAATGTTTGGGATTTGCTCACAATCGGTGTTCATCCAGTACTTGGAACTTATAGAATAATGACAAATAAACAAATTTTAAGAAGCAAATTTTAAACTAAAGTAGTTAATAGTAGATATGATGAAAAGAACTAAATATGGAGGGCGAACCACTGGAACGCCCAACCAGAACACCGCAGAAGTAAGAGAAAAATTCTCTTTGTTATTAGAAAATAATTTTGATAAAATTCAAAGTGACATTGATTTATTAGAACCTAAAGACAGGATAAAGATACTTTTAGAATTAGCAAAATTTGTAGTTCCTACTTTGAAGGCGACAGAATTAACCATTGGAAACGAAAGCGAATTTAATCCAATAATAATAAATCTGGGTGCTAGTATTAATCCTGAACTTGAAGCAAAGTATTAAAATGACAATAGCAAACATACAAGAACTAAAGGATTTTATACTTAACAATGAATTGAGTAAAAACGATATTAACGAAATTCTCAGAGCAACTTTAAAAGTTTGGATATGTAAAGAGTACAACAAAACGGAATTGGTAAATATTATTGAAGACTTTTATTATAAATATCCAAACGTGCAAGATAGACCGCTATTTTTAGACGTTCCTAACGATGAAATCAGTATAAAGGATTTTGGCTTTACTGTCTTTGATTAATAAAATTAAAATTTAATAAATGAAAAAAGCAAATATTATAGCATTGAAAATATGGATTAAAAGCCAATCGACTTTGGAAAATGTTCCAAACAACGACCAACAAAAAAAGAAGGTAAAAGAGAATTTTAAAAAACATAATTCAATAGAATATGAAGAAGACTGGATTTAATAGAAGAATTATAAATTCAGTAAAGAAATAAGTTTGTCAGACTTATATTAGTGTTAGAAAGAACCTTTCAGAAATGAAGGGTTTTTTGTGTTTAGTTAGAAAAGTTAGAAAAGTTAAGTTTTTTCTGGGAGTAGTTCAGAGAAATTTTATTACTTAAAAATACTTATTAACAAGGTAAAAAGCAACGAAAGTGGCAACTAAAAAAATAAAGCCTTGCAAATCAAATGATTACAAGGCTTTCTGTGGAGTCGCCGAGAATCGAACTCGGGTCCAAACAAGCAACTAAAAAGCTTTCTACGCGTTTATTTTCTGATTGAGTTTTCGATACTGTGCTAGGCCAGAAACAGCCACACGATACTTATCTTCTTAATTTTGAAATCCACCCGAAGCTCATGGAAATCTAGGTTTATTTTTACGGTTCTCCTAAACTGAACGCCACAAACCAAGGCTTTCAAGGAGAATCCAGCTTTCCTATCTGATAGGAACGTGGCTTAATCGTACTATAATTCGGATTATGCAGCTAAAGCGTAGTTATTTTCGCCGTGTAAAATGGTAAGATCTTATATTTACGAGCAAGGTCTCAATGCTCGACGTGCTTACTTATCAATTCGACTTGCTGTCAAAACCAGTCGACCCCTTTTTGTTTAAAATTCCAATCCTGAATTTTAAGTTTGCAAATTTACACTTTTTATTGGGATTACTATTGCAAATCTAGTATCACTATTCTAAAATCATTCTTTTTTTTATTCATCTCTTAATTTGAATGGATAGTCGCCAAATAAGACAGCTAATTTTCGTACATTATACGTTTTTCGTGTAAATTTATTAGAAAGTGCTATAATAGTAACTCCTTCTTTTCTCAAAGTAATATAGGCTGAAGTATTTCCATGCCACCAGCCGTTGTGGAAATAAAAATTTTGTCCCGTTTCCCAATTGACCATTCGAATCCCCAAACCATAATTTTTTGTTCCTTTGCGTTCATTACTGTAGCCTTTATATACCTGACTTTGTAGTTCAGGTGTTAAAAAAGCAGCGCTATTTCTGGCTCTGTCAAACTTTAATAAATCACGTGGTGTAGAATAGATATTTTTATCTCCATAAACGGCATCCAGGTAATCTTTTCCTATCTCGACTTTGTTTCCTTTGTAGGATGTAACGGCAGTATCTTTATCTCTTTCATAATCAAAAACATACGTATTTTTCATATTAAGTGGCTTGAAAATAATTTGTTTCATAGCCTCTTTATAGGGAAGTTTTGTGATTTTTTCAATTATTAGTGCTAACATGGCATAATTGGTATTGCAGTAACTAAAACGGGTATCGGTTTTGAATTCTAAACCAATGTCTTTTGTAGCCATGATCGTCAGTATGTCTTGATTGGAAAGTATGTTGTGTCGGTCCCATATCGTTTTGTCTCGATCTGTAAAATAGGCGTAATTACGCATGCCGCTTCTGTGATTCAATAATGTTTTTATCGTAATTTCGGGATAAGGAAATTCCTTCAGGATTGTATTTACCTTTTGATCCAATTCGATTCTTTTTGCGTTTACTAATTTTAAAATAGCCGTTGCCGTAATAACCTTGCTGACAGATGCAATGTGCAGCGGCGTAGATTTAGTAATGACTGTTTTATCTTTGAAATTTGCATACCCTTCATATTTTTCATAAATAATTTGACCGTTTTTAGCAACCAGAAAACTTCCATTTGCGCTGTTATTGGGCCAATTTTTTTTGTAAAAAGAGTCTATTTCTTTTCTTTTTGAATCGACATATTCCGCGGTAAGTTTGGGCTCTAGGTTTGTTAACGGCTTCATTTTAGGCAATGTACTCTTTGGAAGTTGGGCATCACTTAATTCAACTTTCTTTTTCTCCTTGGCGCAGGAGCTCAAAATCAAAAAGAGGAGGTATATATGTAGTATCTTTGTTTTTTTTATAAAATTCATTTCTGTGGTGCTGGAAAGGCAAATATATAGAATCAAAGCCTTTTTGTTTGTTATTTTTTCTAAACCTTAACACTATTTTATCAGTAGACAGGGTACTCATTTTTGTATCATTTTGTACTTCAGTGACTAGGAGTGTACTGCCTGCAGATTTTAATTTTAAAATAAATTCAAATTCGTTTAAATTGTTATATTTGTAACAAATAAACGATATAAAGTTATATTAAACTAAGTCAAAAGCATTCAAAACGTATGAAATTTGGAATTTTAAAAGAACGGAAAAATCCGCCGGACAGAAGAGTTGTTTTCTCACCTAATGAATTAACAAAGCTGAAACAACAGTATCAAGAGTGTATGGTAAAGGTAGAATACTCTGATATTAGAGTTTTTACCGACTCTCAATATGAAAATCAAGGCATCGAATTGACTGATGATATCAGTGATTGTGATGTTTTGTTTGGGGTAAAAGAAGTACCGGTAGAAAATTTGATTCCTAACAAAACCTATTTCTTTTTTTCGCATACCATAAAAGAACAGCCCTATAACAAAAAATTATTGCAGGCTGTTTTAGAAAAAAATATCGATTTGTACGATTATGAAACAATTGTAGATGCTAACAATCGCAGGTTAATTGGTTTTGGTCGTTATGCAGGGATAGTAGGGGCATACAACAGTATTCGTGCTTTTGGAATAAAATTCGAATTGTTCAAATTGCCAAAAGCAGAAACATTATCCGGTAAAGAAGCCTTAATAGCTCATTTAAAACGATTAGTATTACCGCCTTTAAAATTTGTTATTACAGGAACAGGAAAAGTGGGAAACGGAGCCAAAGAAATTTTGGATGCTATAAAAATAAAGGAAGTTTCGGTGGAGAATTATTTAACTAAAAACTATTCGCAGCCTGTTTATACTCAAATAGATGTCTTAGAATATAACAAAAGAAAAGACGGGCAGGTTTTAGATTTTACTGATTTTTATCACAATCCAAAAGAATATGTTTCTGATTTCGAAAGATTTACAAAAGTGTCTGATATCTATATAACAGGACATTTTCATGCCAATGAGGCTCCGGTGATTTTGACCCGAGAAATGCTTCAATCCAATGATTGCAAGATCAAAGTAGTGGCAGATGTTTCTTGTGATGTGAATGGGCCAATAGCCTGCACCCTCAGATCATCAACAATTGCTGAACCTCTCTATGGGTATGTGCCAAATGAAGATAAAGAAGTGGATGTGTTTCATCCTGCGGCAATTGTGGTTATGGCAGTTGATAATTTGCCGTGTGAATTGCCAAAAGATGCCAGTGAAGGATTTGGAGAAATGTTCATGGAACATGTAATTCCTGCATTTTTCAATGGAGATAAAGATGGAATTTTGCAAAGAGCCAAAATAACTAAAAAAGGAAAACTGACTCCACGATTTAGTTATTTACAAAATTATGTTGATGGAAAATAAATCTTTTTTCTTATGAATCCAAAAGCCCTGAATACAACGTTGCCGGTTTTTTTTATTAAAAGTTTTTAGACATGTTTTTTTTTGGTTTTATAATATTATAAATCAATTAACACCAGACAATTTTTGGCTCGACCGAAAATGATTATTTTTGTATAAAATCAGAAATTTATAATGACTAAAAAGATTCCAATTTCCATATTAGAGTTAGCATTAATTACTCAAGATAGCGATGCAAACGAAACATTTAAAAAAACAACAGCACTGGCGCAACTGGCAGACAGTTTAAAGTACGACCGTTTTTGGCTAGCCGAACATCATAATATGGCTAATGTAGCCAGTACAGCAACGGTTGTTCTGATTGGTTATATTGCCAGCCAGACTCAGAATATCCGAGTGGGTTCTGGGGGTATAATGTTACCCAATCATGCTCCGTTAATTATAGCGGAACAGTTTGGAACCTTAGAAATATTGTTCCCCAACAGGATTGATTTAGGATTAGGAAGAGCGCCGGGAACAGATGGATTAACCGCACAAGCGATTCGGAAAGATTTCTTTGAGCAATCGCAGCGATTTCCTCAAAATGTTGCCGCACTGCAAGAATTTTTCTCTAAAGATAATGCTATAGCCAAAGTGCGTGCTTTTCCTGCCGAAGGAACGAATGTTCCCATTTGGATTTTAGGTTCCAGTATGGATAGTGCTGCTTTGGCTGCTGCCAATGGTTTGCCGTATGCCTTTGCCGGTCATTTTGCGCCAAAACTAATGCATCAGGCATTTGAGTTTTATCGAGAAAATTTCAAACCTTCCCAATTTTTAGAAGCACCCAAAACTATGGCTTGTGTAAACGCCATAGCTGCTGATACGGATGAAGAAGCGGAAAAATTATCAACCAGTTTGACTCAAATGTTTTTGAACTTGATTCGGAATGATAGAAAACAATTACAACCGCCTGTTGATTCGCTAGATGGGATTATGCGTGAAGAAGAACATTTTCATGTGAATCAAATGACTGCTTGTTCGTTTGTAGGAAGCAAAAAGAAATTAGAAACAGAATTGAAACAATTTATCGAATATACGCAAATTGATGAATTGATGATTACAAGCCCAATTTTTGATCATGAAGACAAATTGAAAAGCATTCGAATCATGAAAGAAGTTATGGATACAATTAATAAGAAATAAAAACTATAAGACATTCTTTCTCAAAGCATAAAGAAACTTAATTGACTTATATGGTAAAAAAAATTAATCAGATAAGCCATGTAAGCAAAGATCAATTTTTAAATTTTGCTATTTAGAATATAAATAGATACAAAGAAACCCTGCAACGTTACATTGCAGGGTTTCTAATTTACAGCTTAATAATTAAAAATTCAACATTGATAATTAATTATTTAAGGCTTCCCACCATATCTTCGGGTTTAACCCAAGCATCAAAATCTTCTGGAGTTACGTAGCCTAGACGAACAGCTTCTTCTTTGAGAGTTGTTCCGTTTTTATGTGCAGTTTGTGCAATTTCAGCTGATTTGTAATACCCAATTTTAGTATTCAAAGCCGTAACTAACATCAATGAGTTGTCAACTAATTCTTGAATACGTTTGTAGTTAGGTGCAATTCCTTGTGCACAATGTTCGTCAAAAGACATACAAGCATCACCAAGTAATCTGGCTGATTGCAAGAAATTTGCAGCCATCAAAGGTTTGAAAACATTTAATTCATAATGACCTTGCATTCCTCCCACAGAGATGGCAACATCATTACCCATCACTTGTGCGCAAACCATTGTCAATGCTTCACATTGTGTTGGGTTTACTTTTCCTGGCATGATGGAAGATCCCGGCTCATTTTCAGGAATAAGGATTTCTCCAATTCCGGAGCGTGGTCCAGAAGCCAGCATACGGACGTCATTGGCAATTTTATTCAATGAAACGGCTAGTTGTTTTAAGGCACCGTGCGTTTCTACAATGGCATCGTGCGCGGCAAGTGCTTCAAATTTATTTTCGGCAGTTACAAATGGATGTCCGGTAAATTCAGCGATGTATTCGGCAACTTTTACATCGTATCCATCAGGAGTATTCAATCCTGTTCCTACGGCTGTTCCTCCTAAAGCTACTTCGGATAAGTGTGCCAATGTATTTTTAACCGCTTTCAAACCGTAGTTCAATTGTGCTACATATCCTGAAATTTCCTGACCTAATGTTAGTGGCGTAGCATCCATTAAATGTGTCCGACCTATTTTGACTACTGTATTAAATTCAACTGCTTTGGCATGAAGCGTGTCTCTTAATTTTTCAACTCCGGGAATAGTAACTTCAACTACTGCTTTGTAGGCTGCAATGTGCATTCCGGTAGGGAAGGTGTCATTTGAAGATTGGGATTTATTCACATCATCATTGGCTTTGATGAATTGTTCGCCTTCGCCAATGTTGAATCCTTTGAGAACTTGAGCACGATTGGCAACTACTTCGTTCACGTTCATATTACTTTGTGTACCAGAACCCGTTTGCCAAATTACCAATGGGAATTCATCATCTAGTTTTCCGGCTAGAATTTCATCACAAACCGCAGCAATGGCATCTCTTTTTTCGACTGGTAAAACGCCTAAATCACAATTGGCATACGCCGCTGCTTTTTTAAGATATGCAAAACCTTCCACGATTTCTTTTGGCATGGAAGCTGATGGGCCTATTTTGAAGTTGTTCCTGGAACGTTCTGTTTGTGCACCCCAGTATTTGTCAGCGGGAACCTGCACTTCACCCATGGTGTCTTTTTCTATTCTGAATTTCATTTTGTTGTTATTTAAAAATAATTATGTTGTTTATTACGTTTTTAGCCCCGATGGCAACGGAAATCCTTTTCTTTTTATTTTCAAAAAGAAAAGATTGGAGCGTACAGCGGGAAATAGCTCCAAATTCTGAGTTCAAAAATACGGATAATTCCTTTTTTATAAAAATTGATTGATAGTTTTTATGGTTTTTTATTGGTACGAAAAGGAATTAAACTTACATTTGTGGCTACATTCAAAAATTCCGGAAAACATGTTTGAATTTTCACAGTATTTAGGCTTTTTACTTTTCTTAACCATCCTTACTATAGGATTTTGGTTAATGTTTTTTCTTGTAGGTTTCGTTCAATATTGGATTGGCGGTGCTTTATGGGAAATGTATAAAGAAAGAAAAGCAAAGAAAGAACAATCAGTATAATCTGTTTGTTAAATAAAAAAAGGACTTCTGAAAAGGAGTCCTTTTTTTATGCTTTTACTTTTCAATTTTATTAGCTCTGATGATTTATAAAAAAAAAGACCCATTTTCATGAGTCCTTACTTTATTATCCTTGATAATCTCCTTCGTTATCATTTTGCAATTTTTTAGGCTGTTTTTCTTTTTCGTTTTTTGGTTTGTTAAAACGATATGTGAATGACAAACTAAACTGTCTGACTCTCCATTGCATCTCACCGTAGGAGTTTGCAAATCCGGGAAGGTTTGTTTCCATCATTCTTTTTCTGGAATTGAATACATCGCTGATATTAAACGAAAGCGTTCCTTTGTCTTTCATGATATCTTTACTGAATGCTAAGTTTGCACTAAAAACACCTAGACGATTTCCTTGAGCACTTTTTTCTGCACCATTATAAGTCGCATTCGTTTGCCAGTCAATTTTGTACGGCAACGAAACTTTTGAGGTGATTCTGGTGAACCATGATGTTGCGATATTGTCAAAATTTTGTGTAATTATTTTGTTGTTGAAATCAGTATAAACAAAATCTCCTTGTGTTTCGTTTCTGAAGAAATTGAAATTCCCGTTTAATTTCCACCATTTGTACGGAGAATAATTTAACGTGAATTCAAAACCTGCTCTATATTCTGTAGCTAAATTAATTGGTGAACTGATTGTTATTGGTATGCCGTTAACGAAATCTCCGGATTCTCTTCTTGCAAATTGAAAAACATCTGTTGTTTTATTTACATATAGGGATGTATTAAAGGTAAGTTTATCCCATCTTTTGATATAACCAAAATCAATAGCATCTGAAAAAGCAGGATCTAAATCTGGATTTCCCACAAAAATATTGATATTACTAGACAAGTTGCTGAATGGATTCAACATTCGTCCTCTTGGTCTTTGTATTCTTCGGCTGTAGCTTACGGAAGCGCTGCTTTTATCGGAGATTTCATAAGTAAAGAAGGCGCTTGGGAAAAAGTTATTGTATTTTTTAGTATTAAAATCATTAGTTGCCAATTGATTGATATTAATATTAGAATCCTCAAAACGCAATCCTACTAAGACAGAAAATTTATTTATTTTCATTCCATATTGGGTGTAAACAGCATTCACTTTCTCCTTATATTCTAATGTATTGGTGAAGTTTTTATTGATTAGGCCGTCATTTTTAACTTGATAATCCGTGAGTAATTCTGAAAAATCACCACGATATCCAGCCTCAAACTGACCTCCTTCGCCAATAGGCAACACATAATCCATCTGTAGTAAATTTCGACTTTGACTTTGGTTGTTGAGGGTGTTGTCAAATTTTACCTTAGCGGTATTGGTAGCTCTATCCGTAATTACTGCTATTTCGAGGTCTTTACTAGTTGAAAAGGAACCGTCAAGGGTTAATTTATGTCCTTCTTTTTTGAATTTTTTAGTAAAATTAGTTGCAAATTCTACATTTTCACTATCACTGTTTTCTAAATTGATTCGGTTGCGAGTGTAATCAAAAGTATTGTCTGCTTCAAAATAATTCTGAAAAACATTATCCCGATTATCTCCGTTATTTTTTCGGTAATTGAATGTATTGGTCCATGCGGTGGTCTCGTTTAAAAACAATTCTATTCCAAAATTTCCATTGTACCCTTTACTAAATCGGTCATTTTCTCGGGTTTCATTTACAATATTGTTGATAGTGTTGTCCGCATTTAAATAATTGGTATTTGTAAGAGCGTTTCCTGGACTGTTCCGCTTGTTGTATCCTTGAGTAGTGAAAAGATTAAAGTTGTCAGATTTATAATTTAATGTACCACTCAAACCATTATTTTCAGGATAACCTGCAGAGCCAATAAATGTTCCGTTTAAACCGCGGTTTTTTCCTTTTTTCAAAATGATATTTAATAATCCACCTCCACCTTCCGCATCGTATCGTGCTGATGGGTTAGTGATCACTTCTACTTTTTCAATGGCATCCGCAGGAATCAATCGCAAGGCTTCCGCGATATTTATGGCATTTGAGGGTCTGCCATCAATAAGAACGCGAACATTATCGTTTCCACGAAGACTTATATTTCCTTCAATATCTACCGCTACAGAAGGAATGTTGTCTAACACATCACTTACAGTTCCACCTTTTACCATCAGGTCATTACCCACGTTGTATACTTTTTTATCTAATTTGATTTCGACAGTAGTTTTTTCAGATCGAATAATAACCTCATTTAATTGATTTGCATCCTCCTCTAAACTAATCAATCCTAAACTGGTGTTAACCTGAAGGTTTTTTTGCTTAATTTCATTTACTTTGAAAGAAATAAATTCAATATTAATATCGTAAACACCTGGAATAACTTCTATATCAAATTCTCCTTTTGGATTTGTTATTCCTCCGGCAACCGGTTTTGGATTGTTAGGATTCAGGAATGTTATAGTAGCATATTCTAAGGGTTGTTTGCTGATTTTTTCTATTACTTTACCGGAAATTTTAATTTTTTGGGTGGGAGCTTGTTGGGCAAAACTAAATAGTGTAGTAAAGAAAAGCACTACAATTAAAACAGATTTCATTTTTTTCATTTTAAAAAAACTTTGGTTACAGTCGTTAGATTGTAAAAGTAAGAGATGGTTTAATAGTACAAATCATAAAAAAATGTTAATTAAAAAAATAAGAATTTTAGGAAATAAAGGCCTCTACTTTTTCTAAATCTCTTCCTATTATTGCTTTATTTCCCATGATAACCAGGGGTCTTTCTATCAGAATTGGATTTGATAGCATAGCTTGAATGATTTGTTCCTCATTCATCGTTGTTCCTTTGAAATTTTCAATCCAAATTTTTTCTTTTTGACGAACCAATGCTATTGGTGCTATATTTAGTTTCTTTATAATTGCAGACAATTGCTCAAAAGTGGGCGGACTTGTCAGATAATTGATTACTTCAAACTCTTTTTCAGATTTTTCTACAAATGCGAGGCAATTTCTAGATTTTCCGCAACGTGAATTATGGTATATTTGTATCATATTTAGTCGTTTTTAAATAATTGTTAAAAGCATTAGATTAGAGGTAACAAAAATAACGTTTGTGAAACTAATCAAGTATAAAATTAAATTAAAATAGATGTTTATAGCGCAGGGTTTAAAATCAGAGAATACGTTTTGGAAATATATTAAGGGATCATTTATATTTATTTTTGCTTCAACTTTGGGTCAGTTGCCACTTATAATTCTTTTAATTTATGAAACAACAGTTAAAGGAAAACCTTATCCTTTAAATAATGAAGCCGTAATGCAGTTTTTTGAGCCCAATTTAAACTTATTTTTAGTCCTGATTTCATTTGTGGTTCTCATGGGAAGTATTATTTTGGTTGTGCGTTATTTGCATCATCAAACGCTACTTTCGGTAACTACTTCACGGGTTAAAGTAGACTGGAAGAGAATCGTATTTTCCTTTTTAATTTGGGCGGCATTTACTGTTGTATCTACGTTGTTATTTTATTTTTATAGTCCAAGTGATTTTGTGATCAATTTTAAGCCTGTTCCATTTGCTATTTTGGTTCTCATCGGTATTGTTTTAATTCCGATACAAACTAGTTCTGAAGAATATATTTTCAGAGGCTATTTGATGCAGGGATTTGCGAACCTTGCTAAAAACAAGTGGTTTCCGTTGCTGATGACTTCTGTTATTTTTGGGGGAATGCATTGGTTTAACCCTGAAGTAGCTAAGATTGGTCCTATTATTTTAGTATATTATATAGGAACCGGATTGTTTCTTGGAATGATTACCTTGATGGATGAGGGTATGGAACTCGCATTGGGATTTCACGCAGCTAATAATTTAGTGGGTGCATTGCTGGTCACTTCGGATTGGTCTGCCTTTCAGACACATTCTGTTTTTAAGGATATTTCGGATCCATCTGCGGGATTAGATGTTATTGTGCCGGTTGTTTTTATTTACCCGATACTTTTATTTATCTTTAGTAGAAAATACAACTGGAAAAATTGGAAAGAAAAATTAACTGGAAAAATTTAGTAATAGAACAGTTTCAATAATTTATAAAAAAAAAACGCAATCATGGTCAATACAATTACGTATCAAAATGTTCATAATCTATTTAAAATGAATGGTTATCATCTAAATCGAAACGATTTATGCAGAGTAGCGTATAGTTTTATCAAAGAAGGGGAAGAATATGAAAAAGCTGTGGGTGATTTTATCCTAGATTGGTTTGACAACAAATCCTATCTAGAATTGAATACATCAGGCACCACTGGAATCCCAAAAGTGATTCGAATAGAAAAACAAGCCATGGTAAATTCAGCCATTGCAACCGGTGATTTTTT
Source organism: Flavobacterium sp. GSP6 (assembly GCF_003984855.1). NCBI lineage: Bacteria > Pseudomonadati > Bacteroidota > Flavobacteriia > Flavobacteriales > Flavobacteriaceae > Flavobacterium > Flavobacterium sp. GSP6. The sequence continues at coordinate 45,245 of NZ_RYDO01000018.1, read as the reverse complement.
TGATTTGCAACCAGGTAATAAAGCTTTACATTGTTTGCCAACTAAATATATAGCCGGAAAAATGATGTTTGTAAGAAGTTTTATCCTGGGTCTTGATATTGATTTTGTTGCGCCAAGTTCACATCCTTTGTTAAACAATGAAACTAAATATGATTTTGTTGCCATGGTGCCTTTACAGGCTCAAAATTCATTGACAATGTTGAAGAATGTCAAAAAAATGATTGTTGGCGGAGCTAAAATGAATAAAACTCTTGAAAAAGGACTTTGTAAATTGAAAACCAAAGTGTATGAGACTTATGGAATGACGGAAACCATCACGCATATTGCGGCAAAGGAAATAGGTGAGGTGGCTTTTTCAGTATTACCTAATATAAAAATAGCTAAAGACGACAGAGATTGTCTGGTTATTAATGCACCTAAAATTTCAAGCGAAGCAATTGTTACTAATGATATAGTAGAACTGATCAATGAGAACCAATTTATTTTTTTAGGTCGAATTGACAACATCATAAACAGCGGAGGAATTAAATTAATTCCAGAGCAAATCGAGGAAAAATTAGCTACTATGATTCATTCCAGATTTTTTGTCACTGCAAAACAAGATCTTGTTTTAGGAGAAAAATTAGTATTGATTATTGAAGGGGAACAACAAATTATAGCTGAAACTGTTTTTGATGTTTTGGATAAGTATGAAAAACCAAAAGAGGTTTTGTTTGTTGCAAAATTCGCTGAAACACAAAACGGAAAAATAAAGCGAAAAGAAATTACAGAAAGTATTTAAATTGTTTTTAATAAAAAAACATCCGCCTAAACGAGGGCGCTGAAAAAGTCTTTTTCCGAATAAATCGATAAATAAAAAGAGGGTAAATCTTAGGATTTATCCTCTTTTTTGGTATGTTTAGTTCTAATTATAAGAGTTTTTTTAGATGTTACTACAACAGTAATCAACACATTTCAGTGAACATTCTTTGTCTATGATTTAATTATTCCAAAGAATAATTTTTTGAGAAAGATCAATGATTTAATAGATTTTCCCTTAATTTATGACAAATTGTTAAATAAATACTGCACCAATAATGGACGTATGGCAGAAAGTCCCAATTCGTATGTTTAAGTATTCGCTTCTTAAAACAATTTGTAGCGTTTCGGATGTTGATGTAGTGGAAGGTTTGCGTTACAACATGTTTTTTAAATAAATCCAGAACCATTCCGGTTTAAACTGTACAGGTGAAATAACAATTTTCACAGTCAATTTAAAAAGAATATTTAAATTAATATAAGAAAAATGCAATCTACCAGAGTTACTTAAAAGGACTCTAGCTAAGCCTAAAGTAGGTTTATTGAACCTCCATTAAAAAATCAATCATAAAAAAAGAAAAAACGCTTGTAACCGATTATATAAATCCTGTTATAAGCGTTTTTTTATTATCTAAAAAATGATTCTGATCAAAATAAGGAATGTTTTTTTATTAAATTATTGCTGCATTTTAAAATAATAATCAGCTGAATTTTTCCCGCTTCCGTAGAATAAGAAAAATATGCAAGCTCCTAATATTAGCAATGCCAATAGTAAATTTTGGGAATGCATTGCTCCCATAAAATTTATTATAGTAGCACCTACCAATATGGGAAGTTGTGTTATTATAGCCCATCTTGTCAGTAAACCAAAAGCAATCATTATACCACCTACCATGTGTGCTGGAGCAATATAGTGGATAAGGAACATTCCGCCACCAATCCTGTCAATTGGAGATATTAGATCATTTAAATATTGGATGTTCGTTATAAAAGAGATTCCTTTCATAAACAAAAATACACCAAGTGTTATTCGTACCAAATCCACGGTTAAATAAGTGTGCGTATTCGCCCATTTGTTTAAATTTTTTACGCTATTCATAATACTATAGTTTTAAATATTTAGTACTAAGTTACTGAATTTTAATATAATAAATTATAATTGTTAAAGAAAACTAAACTTTGATTGTTTTTTTGTTCAAAAAAATAGTATGTCAGCTATTGAGAATAAATCACTAATAATGCTGTCTTAATTTATAAGTACAGCGTAAGTAAGTATATTAAATAATTAAAATGAATTTGGTTTAGATTTTCAGCACGTTATATCGCAAAGGGGCTAATGCTATAACTACCAATACTTTGAATAAAGGCAATTATATGTGTACAAAATAATAAATATAAGTGCCAGTAAATTAGGAGTTAAACTTGAATAATTCCTAAGTTAAATTTTTTATCAATAGGCGAGTGGTTAGCCGCTTCTATTCCCATAGAGATCCAAGTTCGGGTGTCTAAGGGATCAATAATAGCATCTGTCCATAATCGTGATGCGGCATAATAAGGCGAAACTTGCTCGTCATATCTGGCTTTTATTTTATCAAATAATTCTTTTTCTTTTATTTCATCTACGAGTTCTCCTTTTGCTTTAAGCGAAGAGGCTTCAATTTGCGCCAGCACTTTTGCAGCTTGGGTTCCACCCATAACGGCTAATTCCGCACTTGGCCAGGCGAATATTAATCTTGGATCATACGCTTTTCCGCACATGGCATAATTTCCAGCACCATATGAATTTCCTACAATTACAGTGAATTTTGGTACAACGGAATTGGATACCGCATTTACCATTTTGGCACCGTCTTTTATAATTCCTCCATGTTCTGATTTAGATCCTACCATAAATCCGGTAACATCTTGAACAAAGATCAATGGGATTTTTTTCTGGTTGCAATTGGCAATAAAACGGGTGGCTTTATCTGCACTATCGGAGTAGATTACGCCACCAAACTGCATTTCACCATTTTTAGTTTTTACCACTTTTCGTTGATTGGCAACAATTCCCACTGCCCAACCATCTATTCTGGCATAACCAGTGATAATAGTTTGGCCATAGCCGTCTTTATAAGCTTCAAATTCTGAATTGTCTACTAAACGATTGATGATTTCCATCATGTCATACTGCTCATTTCTGGCTTTTGGCAAAACACCGTAGATTTCTTTTTCGTCTAATGCTGGTTTTTGGGATTTAATTCGGCTGAAACCAGCTTTATCAAAATCACCTATTTTATCAACTATATTTTTTATTTTATCCAATGCATCTTTATCGTCTTTGGCTTTATAGTCGGTCACACCGGAAATTTCACAATGGGTGGTTGCTCCGCCCAGAGTTTCATTATCAATACTTTCGCCAATAGCAGCTTTGACAAGATAACTTCCTGCCAAGAAAATACTTCCTGTTTTTTCGACAATCAAAGCTTCGTCACTCATGATGGGTAAATAAGCTCCACCGGCGACGCAACTTCCCATTACAGCAGCAATTTGGGTAATTCCCATGCTGCTCATTTGGGCATTATTTCTAAAAATACGTCCAAAATGATCTTTGTCCGGGAAAATTTCATCTTGCAAAGGCAAATATACTCCGGCGCTATCTACTAAATAAATAATTGGCAGTCGGTTTTCCATAGCAATTTCCTGTGCCCGTAAGTTTTTCTTGGCCGTTATAGGAAACCAGGCTCCCGCTTTTACGGTAGCATCATTGGCTACAACAATACATTGTTTGCCTCTGATGTATCCTATTTTTACCACAACACCACCTGATGGGCATCCACCGTGTTCTGCATACATTCCTTCACCAACAAATGCTCCAATTTCAATGCATTTCGCTTTTGGATCCAATAAATAATCAATACGTTCACGAGCGGTCATTTTGCCTTCACCATGTAATTTTTGAATGCGTTTTTCACCGCCGCCTAATTTAACTATGCTTAATTTTTGTCGCAATGCGGAAAGTAAAAGTTTATTGTGGTCTTCGTTTTTGTTGAAGTTCAAATCCATGATGAAAGAATGTTAAAAATAATTTTGGGCTAAAATACAAAATTCAACTAAATAAATTTTATTGGTTTAGAAAGAAAACGGAATATTTTTTTGATTTAAAAACAAAAAAACAGAAGTTACCTCCTGCTTTTTTATGAATTTAATAAAAAAAAGGTTATTTATGTTTGGATTCATTTACAAGTCTTTTTAAAATTGCCCATTGTTTGAGTGCATCACGAGCTTCAACGGCCGGATACCCTAGCATGGTTTTTCCTGCAGGAATATCTCCTGTTACACCGGAACCGGCACCTACAATCGCACCATCGCCTATGGTGGTGTGATCCTTTATAGAAGCGCTTCCGCCAATGATTACGCCATTTCCTAATGTTACAGAGCCTGCTAATCCACTGTTTCCAGCCATAATACAAAACTTACCTAGTTTGCTGTTATGCCCAATTTGGACTAGATTATCAATTTTACAGCCGTCACCTAAAATGGTTGAACTGAATTTGCCTCTGTCCACACAGGTATTAGCGCCAATTTCGACACTATTACCAATAATTACATTTCCAATTTGCGGAATTTTGACCAAACCTCTTTGTGGGTCAGGCCGAAAACCAAAACCATCCGCACCTATAGTCGCATTAGGATGCAAAATACAATCATTGCCAATGTGACATCGTTCTCTGATAACCGTTCCTGACCAGATTACTGTGTTTTTACCAATCGTACATTCATCTAGAATGGTCACATTAGGATATACAGTGGAGTTGTCTCCAATTATGACATTAGGTCCTATATAACAGCCAGCACCAATTCGGGCACCAGTGCAAATAGAGGCAGTTGGATCAATCACAGCACTGGGATGAATGTCAATAGTAAATACTGGTGTTGGTGGAGCAAAGAGTTCTAGTACCTGAGACATCGCTAAATCAGCATTTTTAACTTTTATGAAAGCTCTATTTTCTCCGGGTTCTATAGCAATATCTTCATTGACCACTGCCGCACAAGCATTGGAAGTAAACCATAATTTTTCGTATTTTTTGTTTCCAATGAATGAAATTTCGGAAGCGGTAGCCATTTCTAATTGTTCAGGAGCAGTAATGTTTTGGGTAGTATTCCCTATAATTACGCCATTAAGAATCGCATTAATTTCTTGGATTGTATAAGATTTCATTCCGTGTAGATTGGATTTGGTTGTTTAATATTTTTCAAATAAAAGAATTTAGCGTTGAAATTCCTAATCTTACTAATTTCTTTAACAGGAATAAATGGAGTGGTTATATAAATTGTGAATACAATATTGTAATTGTTCCTTATCCTTTGGACATGAGGAAATGCTGATTGATTACAATAAATAGCAAACAACAGTTAGCGGTAGAGACTTTGTTGATTCAATGGTTGGGGTTAATTATAAAACAAATAGCCGGTACTTAATTATAAGTACCGGCTATTTTCTATTTATTTGACTCGGATAAATTATCTTTTCACAATCATTTTCCCATTGTTTTCTCCTTTAAATAAACCAAGTAGCGCTGTAGGTAATTGATCAAAACCTTCTACTATAGTTTCTGTAAACTTCAATTTTCCTTCATTGACCCATTTTGATAAGTGTGCAATTCCTTCTGGAAAGTCTTTTTGAAAATTATTGATAATAAAACCCTGCATTAATACACTTCGGGTTAATAACATGGGTTGGATTCGGGGTCCCATTGGTATTTCGGTGCTGTTGTATAGGGAAATTTGTCCACACAAAGCAATTCTGGAATGAAAATTCAGGTTTTCGATAACCGCATCAGAAATACTGCCACCTACATTGTCAAAATAAACATCCACACCGTTTGGACATAATTTAGCAATTGTGGATTTCATATTGGTATTTGTTTTGTAATTGACGACTTCGTCATAGCCAAATTCTTCTTTTAGCATTTTTACTTTTTCATCAGAACCGGCAATTCCTATTACACGAGCACCTTGGATTTTTGCAAGTTGGCCTACTACTATCCCAACGGCTCCTGCGGCTCCTGATACCACAACGGTTTCTCCCGCTTTTGGTTTTCCAATTTGCATTAGACCAAAATAAGCGGTAAGTCCTGTCATTCCCAGTATTCCTAAATAATATGTTAGGGATTCTACTGTTGATTCAATTTTTTGCAGGCCTTTTTCAGAGGCAATCATTTGTTCGCTCCAAGGCAAAGCGCCCAGAACAGTATCTCCTGTTTTGAAAAGATCGGATTTTGATTCTACTACAGTAGCCAAAACTCCGCCCTCTATAGGTTGGTCTAATTCAAATTGAGGTACATACGATTTTCCTTCATTCATTCGACCGCGCATATAGGGATCTACGGAATAATACAATCCTTTTAAAAGGACTTCTCCTTTTTTTAGATCGTTTAATTCTATATTTTCAGATCTAAAATCATTCAATGTTGGAATTCCATTAGGTCTTGATGCTAATACGATTTGTTTCGTTTTCATTTTTTTTTGTTTAATAAAAACTCCATTAGCCATTAGCTAATGAAGTTTTGTTTCCTGTTTTCTTTTTTAAAACTAATTTATAGTTTGGTTCTGAAATCATTTATGATTCCCCCTTTTGCAAGTACGTTAATTTGACGATCACTTAAACTGTGTTTGGTTTCAAATTCTAAAGTGCTTCCGTCCCCTTTTTCGATCACTACTTTTATATTATTTCTATTGACAACATCTTCACGGAGGTTTTTAAAACGGATCAAATCTCCCTGTTCCATTTTGTCATAATCAGAAACGTTTATAAATTCTAAAGGCACAATTCCAAAATTGACTAAATTTTGCCAAGCAATACGGGCATAACTTTGGGCAATAACAGCCACTTGTCCCAAATATTTAGGAGCAAGAGCGGCATGTTCCCGACTGGAACCTTGGGCATAATTTTCTTTTGCAATAACGATATGTCCACCAAATTCTTTTTTAGATTTCATGGCTCGGTCATAAAAACTAGGATCGATCACACTAAAAGCATATTTACTGATTTCAGGAATATTACTTCTTAAGGGAAGTACATCGGCTCCAGCTTTCAAAATTTCATCTGTAGATACATTATCGCCCATTTTTAATAAAATAGGAATTCGATAGTCTTGTTGTAAAGCTTCAATTTCAGGAATCGATTTGATATTTGGACCTTTATGTAATTCAACTCCTGATCCATCTTTTAGGGGAGCCACGAGCATATCAGTATTGATAATTTCTACTTCAGGATTCTCAAATTTAGGATATTTCATGCCATAGATTTTTTCCATATCTCTAGGATCTGTGATTTTTCCTGTCAGGGCAGATGCAGCAGCCGTTTCGGGACTACACAAATAAACCTGATCATCTTCTGTTCCAGAACGACTTGGGAAATTTCGAGGCATGGTTCTTAAACTGATTGTTCCGGTAGCGGGAGCTTGCCCCATTCCTATACAACCCATACAACCTGATTGATGAAAACGAGCACCAGCAGTAATCAAATTTGCAAAAGTAAAATTCTTTAGCATGTTTTGAATTGTCTGTCTGGATGTAGGATTGACATCAAATGAAACTGCACTGTTGATTGTTTTGTCTTTTACGATCACTCCGGCAATCCAAAAATCTCGTAATCCAGGATTTGCAGAAGAGCCTATTACGACTTGACCAATTTCTTTTCCGGCAACTTCGCTCACAGGAACTACATTTCCAGGACTTGTAGGCAGGGCAATCAAAGGAACTAAATCGCCCAAATTGATTGCTGCATATTCATCATAAGTTGCTCCTGAATCGGCAATTAATTCCGTCCAGTCAGATTCCCGATTTTGGGAAATTAAAAACCGTTTGGTTTCATCATCACTGGGGAATACAGTTGTTGTAGCACCTAATTCAGCACCCATATTGGCAATTACATGGCGGTCCATCACGCTCAGATTTTTCAATCCTTCACCATAATATTCTATAATTTTTCCCACTCCGCCTTTTACATCATAGCGTCTTAGCATTTCTAGAATGACATCTTTGGCACTAACCCAATCGGGTAGTTTACCGCTGAGTTCTACACCCATTACTTTTGGCATTTTGACAAAATAAGGTTGACCTGCAATTGCAGCTGCAACATCTAAACCACCGGTTCCAATGGCCAGCATGCCCAAAGACCCTGCAGCACAAGAATGACTATCGGACCCAACGAGTGTTTTTCCGGGTTTGCCAAAACGTTCCATGTGCACCGGATGACTTACGCCATTTCCGGGACGACTGTACCAAAGACCAAATCTTTGTGACGCCGAAAGTAAAAATAAATGGTCATCGGCATTTTTAGAATCCGTTTGTAAAAGATTGTGATCCACATATTGAACCGCAACTTCTGTTTTGGCTTTTTTTAGACCCATGGCTTCTAATTCTAATTGGACCAATGTTCCAGTTGCATCTTGTAATAATGCCTGATCTATCCGGATTCCAATTTCTTGACCCGCAATCATTTCACCATGTAAAAGATGCGATTGGATTAATTTTTGACTAACGTTTAATTTTGACATATTTTGTACTTTTAGATGCTTTTCTTAAATGTAAAAATCGAGATATTGTCTTATTCTAGAAAGGATCGGATAATCCACTCACACGGATTAATTTTTTATTTACAAATTCATGAATTCCAATTTCAGAGAGTTCTCTACCGTAACCAGAACCTTTGGTTCCTCCAAAAGGTAAATCGGCTTGTGTCCAAGTTGGGTGATTGATAAATACCATTCCAGAATCAATCTGATCAGCAAGTCGTTTTCCACGTTCAATATCTTTAGTAAATATGGATCCTCCTAAACCAAAATCAGAATCATTCGCCAAGGCAATTGCAGCAGCTTCGTCTTTTACTCTGTAAAAAGAGGAAACTGGTCCGAATAATTCTTCGTGATATGCTGGAATTTCAGGATTTAGATCCGTTAGAATGGTAGGTTCCATAAAGGCTCCCGGACCATCAACTCTTTTTCCTCCTAGTAAAACGGTAGCTCCAGCAGCAACTGATCTTTCCACTTGATCTACTAAGTGTAATAAAGCTTCTTCACTACTCAATGGACCTAATTCTGTATTTGAATCCATTGGATCTCCTACTTTTAATTTAGCTAGTTTGGCTGTGTACTTTTCGATAAATTCATCAGCAATAGCTTCTATAGCAATAATTCTTTTGGAAGCAATACAACTTTGTCCATTATTGTTCATTCGGCCAACTACGGCCCATTCTACAGTTTTATCAATATCGGCATCTTCTAAAACGATTAAGGCATCATTACCTCCTAATTCTAAAACTGATTTCTTAAGGTTTTTACCAGCTTCTGCAGCTAAACTTGCACCAGCAGCTTCACTACCGGTAAGTGAAACACCTTTGATTCTTTTGTCAGAAACAATGGCTGAAGCTCTCTTTCCTGAGATTAACAAATTAGTGTATAATCCAATTGGCGCTTGCGCTTCTTTAAATAAATCTTGAATTGCAATTGCACATTGAGGAACCATAGAAGCGTGTTTTACTAAGATAGTATTTCCTACCATGATGTTTGGCGCAATGAAACGAGCTACCTGATAAAAAGGGAAATTCCACGGTTGAACACCCAGTAAAACGCCTATTGGGCTTGATCTGATAATGGCTTCGCCAAGTTCAGGCTCTAATTTTTTATCGGCTAAAAAGGCTTCGCCATTTTGAGCATAATAATCTAATATATTAGCACTTAATTCAATTTCACCTTCTGCCTGTGAAAATATTTTTCCCATTTCGAGTGTAATCAAAGTAGCCAAAGCTGTTTTCTTCTTCCTCATTAAAGAAGCTACTTTGTTTAAAACAGCCGCTCTTTCAGAATATGATGTTTTTTTCCAATCTTGGAAGGTATTGGCAGCTTGTACAATGGCATCATCTACTTGCTTGTCGGTTATTTCATCAAATGATTTCAAAATTTTGTTTGTTGCGGGATTCGTTGTTTGTATGGCCATAATTCTAATATTTAAAGAAGATTAATTTTTGGCTTCTGCCAAAAATAATTTATAATGCAAAACAGATGGTTTTAGCATGTATAATTCAATAATTGGTTAGGAAATTTTTACGAAGTAGATTGGTTTTTTTGAAAAAAATAAAATTGTTCTAGTTTGTAATAACAATTATTGAATAACAAAGATAAAAATATTATGAGGAATAAGACTTACATAATTCCCACATTAACTTTTTTTTATGCGTAAAGTAAACACATCTAAAAGCCTTCTTTTTAGATGTTGTTTCTTTTCGTCTTCCTTTTTTTACATTTGGATGGATGGTGCTAATTTTTACTTTTTTTAATTAAAACAAGACAAGAAATAGTAATTATAGCGGTTTAGATTAATACAATAGGATATTTTTTAAATTAATTTTTCTTCATAATAGTGTTACTTTCAAAACAGAAAAAAATTAGCATTGAAAATGGGATGCAATTGTGGGTCGTGAATAATTACTAAGCAGAAAATAATACCGTTTTCTAATGGCTTTAGAAAAAAAGGTAAAGAGTAGTATGATGCCTTAAGTAACATGATAAAATGTAACCGCTAAAAAAAGGGTTTATCTATAAAAAAAATCCCACCGACTTTAAAGCCGGTAGGATCTGTTTTATTTTAACTAAATGGTATTTTATTCCTCTTCCTTTTGTCCCATCATCATTAGATAAGCTTTCAGGAACTCATCAATTTCTCCATTCATAACGCCGTCAACGTTGCTGGTTTCATAACCGGTGCGAACATCTTTGACTAACTTATAAGGTTGCATGACATAATTTCTGATTTGGGAACCCCATTCTATTTTCATTTTACCAGCTTCAATATCAGCGCGTTGTGCCTGTTTCTTTTTTAACTCAATTTCGTACAATTGAGAGCGTAACATCTGCATGGCACGCTGTCTGTTGTCTTGCTGCGATCGCGTTTCGGAACATTGTATTTGAATTCCGGTAGGTTTATGAAACAATTGTACTTTAGTTTCCACCTTATTTACATTTTGTCCACCAGCTCCGCTGGATCGCGAAGTCGTGATCTCAATGTCAGCAGGATTGATGTCAATTTCGATGCTATCATCTACCAGTGGATACACGTAAACGGATGCAAATGAGGTATGACGTTTGGCATTGCTGTCAAAAGGAGAAATTCGTACCAGTCGATGCACGCCGTTTTCGCCTTTTAAATATCCAAAAGAATAATCGCCTTCAAATTCGAGTGTTACGGTCTTGATACCGGCAGCTTCTCCTTTCTGGAAATTCAGTTCTTTGATTTTGTAACCGTATTTTTCGCCCCACATCATGTACATGCGCATGAGCATTTCGGCCCAATCACAACTTTCGGTTCCACCGGCACCAGCAGTAATTTGTACCACAGCACTCAAAGTATCCCCTTCGTCCGAGAGCATGTTCTTGAATTCAATGGCTTCAATATGCGCTTGAGTGGCGTAGTAATGTTCGTCTAATTCTTCTCCGGTAAGTTCACCTTCTTTGTAAAAATCATAGGCAAGTTGCAATTCATCCGTCATTTCGACTGCTTTATTGTAATCTTCAATCCACTTTTTCTTATTTCGGAGATTTTTTACAATGATCTCAGCTTCTTTTGGATTGTTCCAAAAATCAGGGGCAAAGGTTTTTTCTTCTTCGTTTGAGATCTCAATTAGCTTGGCATCAACGTCAAAGATACCTCCTCAACGCACCAAGGCGCTCTACAATACCTTTAATTTGTTCGGTAGTTGTCATAAAATTATATTAATTTGGTTGGTCTGTTTTCAATAATTTATCAAAATTGCTGCCGTGTACTACAATTAGTGTAGTTTTAACGGAACTAGTTGGAATTAATAAACGGTATTGTGTAAATTTGTGGCACAAAAATAGAAAAATTTTACGAAAGGACAATTCGCGAATTGTCCGTACTGAAAATAAAAATAAATATGGAAATAAATTTAGTTAGCGACACAATCACGAAACCTTCACGTGAAATGCTGGTTCATATGTTAAATGCTGAAGTAGGCGATGATGTTTACAAACAAGATCCTACAGTTATAGCCCTAGAAGCCAGAGTTGCTGAGATGTTTGGTATGGAAGCGGGTCTTTTTTTTCCCTCAGGAACGATGGCCAATCAAACAGCGATAAAATTGCATACCCAACCCGGAGAACAATTAATTGCTGACAAATATGCACATGTATACCATTATGAAGGCGGCGGTGTTTCCTTCAATAGTGGCGTTTCTTGTTGCTTATTAGACGGAAACCGCGGAATGATAACTGCAGAGCAAGTGGCTGGAGCCATCAATGATCCGGAGTTTTACCACAGTCCTTTAACAAGTTTAGTTTGTGTAGAAAACACCACTAATAAAGGTGGCGGCGCTTGCTATGAACTGGAAGATTTGCAAAAAATAAAAAAGGTTTGTGATGCTAATAATTTGAAATTTCACCTGGATGGCGCCCGAATCTGGAATGCTTTGGTAGCCAAAAATCAAGATCCAAAAGCATTTGGTGAATTATTTGATACCATTTCGGTTTGTTTGTCTAAAGGTTTAGGAGCACCAATTGGTTCGGTGTTGTTAGCGGATAAAGCCACGATTCACAGAGCATTGCGAATTCGAAAAATATTAGGTGGCGGAATGCGTCAGGTAGGCTATTTGGCAGCAGCAGGAATATATGCCTTGGACAATAATATAGAACGCCTTGCTGAAGATCATAGGCGAGCGAAAGAAATTGCCGAAGTTTTGAAAAAGGTAAGCTGGGTTGCATCAGTAGAGCCGGTTGAAACTAATATTTTGATTTTCTCGTTGGTTCCAAATTGTATCGAAAAGAATTTAATTGAATTGTTAAAGCAAAAAAATATTTTAATCAGTTCCATGGGGCATGGAAAACTGCGAATAGTCACGCATCTTGATTATAAGGAAGTTATGCATACCTATGTATTGGAAACCTTGCAGAAGTTAGTATAGTTCTTCTTGGAGAATTTGTTTAAAGTTTAAGGTTTAAAGTTTTTATCGTGATCAAAAAACGTTAAACCTTAAACTTTAAACTTTTTTATTTAAACAAATCTTCCATTCCGGGAATCATTGGCATATCCATTTTAGTAACGACATCCAGTTCGCTCTGATTGACATTTGTCGCTTTTTCGATTGCTTTATTCAATACTAAAATCAAATAATCTTCCAGTTGCTCTTTATCTGCTAATAGAGTGTCGTCAATAATAATTGATTTTAGGGTTCTGTTGGCAGTCAAAGTAACTTTCAATAAACCATCAGTGCTTTGTTCGTCTATAAGAACAGTATCTAAACGTTTTTTTGTGTCTTCTATCTTTTGTTGGGTCTCTTTAAGTTTGCCCATCATTCCCATTAAATCCATGTTTTAATTTTTTAAATTAATTTGATTTACAAAATTACTATATTGCATAGTTATAATCAATAAAATATTCATGAAAAATAAACTCGTCTTAAGTTGTCTTTGTGTTATTTTTGCACCATCAATTACTAATATAAAAGCGCAACAAATGTCAAAAAATATTCCTTCTCCCGTAGCTAAAATAATTCCAAAAACTTTAGAAAAACACAACCAAAAACGGGTAGATAATTATTTCTGGTTAAACGAGAGAGAGAACCTGGAAGTGATTGATTATTTGAATCAAGAAAATACGTATTATGAAGCCATGACTGTGGATACAAAAGGGTTTCAGAAAGAATTATACGAAGAAATGAAAGCCCGCATCAAGGAAGACGATCAATCGGTTCCTTACTTATACAATGGTTACTATTATATCACGCGTTTTGAAACCGGAAAGGATTATCCCATTTATTCCAGAAAAAAAGGAAGTCTTACCGCTACTGAGGAAATTTTATTCAACTGTAATGACTTAGCCAAAGACCATTCTTACTTTCAATTGGGTGGTTTGAGCGTGAGTCCGGACAATAAATTTGCGAGTTTTGGTATTGATACCGTTGGAAGACGTATTTATACGATACAAATCAAAAACTTAGAGACGGAAGAAATTCTTTCGGATAAGATTGAAAATGCTACTGGAAGTTCTGTTTGGGCCAATGATAATAAAACGATATTTTACACCAGACAAGATAAAGTTACCTTGCGGTCTGATAAAGTTTTTAAACATAAATTAGCCACAGATTCAGCTACTGATATATTAGTTTTTAATGAAAAAGACGATACGTTCAATGTTTCTGTAGGCAAAGAAAAATCAAAAAAATATATTGTAATAGGCTCCGGAAGTACCTTAACAACCGAGTACAGAATTTTAAATTCAGATACTCCAGATGGAGAGTTTGTGGTTTTTCAACCAAGGGTTCGCGGCTTAGAATACAGTATTTCTCATTTTGGAGATTCTTTTTATATCATGACCAATAAGGACAAAGCAACTAACTTCAAGTTGATGAAAACCCCTGAAAACGCTACTGCAAAAGAAAATTGGAAAGATGTCATTGCGCATCGAAAAGACGTTTTACTGGAAGATATCGAAATTTTTAGAAACTATTTAGTTGTAGAAGAACGTTCCAATGGTTTGAACCACATTCGTATTATGCCTTGGAGTGGAGAAGGAGAATATTATTTGCCTTTTGGAAGCGAAACGTATAGCGCATATACGACGACAAATGTGGATTTTGATACTGATATTTTGCGTTACAGTTACCAATCATTGGCAACGCCATCTTCAGTTATTGACTTTAATATGAAAACCAAAGAGAAAGAAATCAAGAAAGAGCAACAGGTTCTTGGGGGCAAATTTGATAAAAATAATTATATCGAAGAGCGTGTTTGGGCCACAGCAACAGATGGTACCAAAGTACCCATTTCTATGGTGTACAAAAAGGGGTTGAAAAAAGACGGGAATAATCCGGTATTGCTTTATGCCTACGGTTCATACGGCGTTACCATGGATGCTTATTTTTCATCTACGCGTTTGTCAATTTTGGATCGAGGATTTGTATTTGCCATAGCACACATTCGCGGTGGTGAAGATTTAGGAAGACAATGGTATGAGGACGGAAAATTATTGAAAAAGAAAAACACCTTCACTGATTTTATTGATTGTTCTAAGTTTTTGATTCAGGAAAAATATACTTCACCAAAGCATTTATATGCTGAGGGCGGTTCAGCAGGTGGATTATTAATGGGAGCAGTTGTCAATATGGCGCCGGAATTGTACAACGGAGTAATTGCGCAGGTTCCTTTTGTAGATGTTATCACCACGATGCTTGATGACACGATTCCGCTGACAACCGGAGAATATGATGAATGGGGAAATCCAAACGAGAAAAAATATTATGATTATATGGCATCCTACTCTCCTTATGACAACGTAAAAGCTCAAAACTATCCTAATATGTTCGTTTCTACCGGACTTCATGATTCACAAGTACAATATTGGGAGCCTGCCAAGTGGGTTGCAAAGCTCCGTACTCAAAAAACAAATGATACCGTTTTATATCTTAATACGAATATGGATGCGGGTCACGGCGGTGCTTCAGGTCGGTTTGAAGCCTTAAAGGAATTAGCAAAGGAATATAGTTTTTTATTAGATTTAGAAAAAATTAAAAACTAGATAGCTTTTTTTTGTTAAATTTGTAATTTTCGAGGTGTAATTAGAAATTGCTGCAACTAACTATTTTTTTATGAAAAAAAAAGTAAACGCTTACAATAATGTCTTAGAACTTATAGGTAATACTCCTCTTATTAAGTTAAATAAAGTCACTGAAGAGTTAGAAGGTGCTTTTTATGCAAAAGTAGAAGCTTTTAATCCGGGACATTCCTCCAAAGACAGAATAGCATTGCACATAATTGAAGAAGCTGAAAAGAGAGGCGTTTTATCTCCTGGTGATACTATAATTGAAACAACATCCGGCAATACGGGTTTTAGTTTAGCAATGGTGAGTATTATAAAAGGATATAGCTGTATTTTGGCTGTTAGTTCTAAATCATCTAAAGACAAAATAGACATGCTTCGCAGCTTAGGCGCTAAAGTGTATGTTTGTCCGGCGCATGTTTCTGCTGATGATAAACGTTCGTATTATAATGTTGCCAAACGTTTGCATGAAGAAACGAAAGGCTCGGTGTATATCAACCAATATTTCAATCAGTTGAATGTTGATGCGCATTATAAGTCTACCGGTCCGGAAATTTGGAAGCAAACAAATGGAGCAATCACACACTTAATTGCTTGTAGTGGAACAGGAGGAACTATTTCCGGTACTGCAAAATACTTAAAAGAACAAAATCCAAACATTAGAATTCTTGGAGTCGATGCTTTTGGATCCGTATTAAAAAAGTACCATGAAACTGGAGAATTCGATAATGATGAAATTTATCCGTACCGAATAGAAGGTTTAGGGAAGAACTTAATTCCATCAGCAACGGATTTTGATATTATTGATAAGTTCATGAAAGTAACTGACGAAGAAAGTGCTCATGCGGCTCGAGAAATCACAAGGAAAGAAGGTTTATTTGTAGGATATACTTCAGGAGCTGTTTTGCAAGCCATCAAGCAATATGCTGATGAAGGAGAGTTTGATGTTAACAGTGTTGTTATTGCCATATTTCCAGATCACGGTTCTCGTTATATGAGTAAAGTATTTAGTGATGATTGGATGCATGAACAAGGTTTCTTTGACAGTATAAACCAAGAAGAAGTTCAAAAAATAGAAATGATAAAATAAGTTGAAATTATAAATAAAAAGTCCCATTAGCTTTTGCAAATGGGACTTTTTTATTGATCATATAAAGAAGAATACTTTTTTGGTTAATCCAATAATTCAGGAGTACTAAGTATTAATTCGATTTTTTTAATAGTGATCGTGATCTGGCTCATTTGCAATTCTATGTTTCTAAAAAAGAGACTAATATCTCTGTTGACCCAACTTTCAGAAATAACTCTTGCTCCCAAACTAATTCTTAAAATGGCACTTTCAATTTCAGTAGTATATTTTACATTAACTGCTTGACCAATATGGCATTTTTGGGCAGCAAGCCGAATGATTTCTAATGAAGAACCTTCAAACTGATCCGATAAATCAGTATTTAATAACGTATATAATTTTTTTACGTTATCAACAGATAAAACTTCATTATCTTTAAAAATAAAGAAAGGAAAAATGGTACGGATATTTCGTATTCCAAATTCTTTACTACTGTAACTCTTCGTTTTTGTTTCATCACCATAAATAGGCTGTAAAAAAGTGGCTTCTTTTATGGAATCATCAACAAAATTGCAAAACATCTCAATACCCATATTTCGATATAAAACAGGTGTTTTGTAGTATCTGTCCATTTCAACTACGGCCGCATTCCAGCGCATATAGGAACCATAGTTATACCCATCGGATAATTCATTGGAACAAAACCAAGAAGCCGGCCAATCAGAATGATTGTAATATTGGGTTAAACCTTTGGGTAATGTGTTTTTTACAGAATGTATTAATTTGTTGACACTTTTAGGTAAAATTAATGCACCGCAGTATGGAGGGCCCGTGAAAAATTTACTTCCTGTTATAGTAACAATATACCCTTTGTTTAAATAATTTTGTATGTCTTTTGGATCTAATCTAAGCTGTGAGCCATCTACAATAATCTGAATTGATAAATTTTCAAGTGTATTTAGTTTTTTTATAAATTCGTCACTGGGAGATTGATACCCTAATTTTGATTGGTCCATAGTATGTAACACGATGTGCCTGCCTTGATTTTTGGTCTTGATAACGGCATCAAATACTTCCTTATCTAATTGAGCAGAAGATTTTGATGCGCCATTTTCATCTCGAAAAGGGATTTTAATTAAATCAACCTCTCTAAAGCCTTCAATTTTAGTATCTTTTTTAATTGGATAATTTAGTGCAGTAGTGTTTTCAAAGTGGCATCCCTTTAATGCGGCAGCAACGCCACTACCAGTTTCATCAGAGGCTACCAAAATGTGTGTAATTTCTTTGTCGGAAATAATTTGTGTTATAGCTGCTATTTGCAGCGACGAATCGGTACCTGATGGAGAAAAAATTATTTCACATTCCTCATTTAATTTAAATATTTTTCTAAGGTTATTTTTTAGTAATTCAGAAAACTCGGTAGTAGTATTTTTAAAACTGTTTTTCAAGCTGTTTCTAATTAATATACTTCTCACTTTATCGGTTTTATCAAAAGCAAAATTTGAAACGCTGGACGCCGTAGATGAGGCAAAAGTAAATGCATCAGGTCTTGGGAATGGGCGACATCCGTATTTGTTTAGCAAATGAATTTCGTCGATATTCAATCTAAGATCTCCTCCAGACATTAATAAGTATTCGGTGGGTTTTGCTAGATTTTCAATAATAGGTTTCCAAGATTCTTTGAGTTCAGTATTTAAATTTTTTAAACCATGGAAAGATTGTAGCTCTTCGTTTATTAATGAAGATTCTGTATTTAAATAGGTATCATTTTTGATTAAATTAATTAAAACATAATCAAGATCTTCTAATTTTTCTTTATCATCTTTAGGTAGTAAATTATAAAATATTCGAATCACTTCAAGTGCAGCGATATCGCATAAAACAGCCTCTTTTTTTTCGTTATTCAACGCTTTGTACCATAACTGCCATTCAATACCATATCTTAAATAAACTAGAGCTAAAATAGGTTTGTTCAAAAAGGACGAGCCAATTATAATCGATTTATTGGGTATAATTTTGAAAATAGTAGGCTCACTAGTTGAGGTGATTATATTGATGTTATTTATCTTTGGTACAGTATTAAACCTTTTTAAAATACGCACTAAATAGTTTACATTTTCTTTTTCAAATAAACTGGTTCTTTTATATTGATTTTCAATTAGAATGTTGTTTGTCATATATGTTATAATTTAAAACGTTCCTTAGAACGATATTCTGTATTAGGAATATTTAGTTAATTCACTACACGCATTCAATCAGGGACTACATTCTGCTGAAAATTGTCACAAAAAATAATTTTCCCTTTTATTCTTAATATTCAATGATGGTGCTCTATTTTTAAATAATTATGCTCTCACTTGCTGGCTGTTTCGCTTGTTTTTTGGGCGTCGCATTTATCAAAAAGTAGGCAAATATAAGAAACTTGATATCAGGAAAAAATATATTAAAAATACTCGTTTGCTAAATCTCTTCGTGTTAATTGTAGACCGTGAATTAAACTTATATTCACTAAATAATGGAACTTATATTTTTTAATTAAATATTGTATTTTTTTATTTTTTATTTTTTATTTGAGCACCTGATAAAAAAGGATATGGGATACTCCAGAGGACATTTAAAACAATAAATGACCGAGGCTTAATTTTAAAGTCATACATTTTCAGGCAAAAAAACTCCAGCCGAAGCTAGAGTTTTAGTTATTGTAGAAATTAAGTTTATGCTTCTTCCATAGTATGATACACGTTCATGACATCATCGTCTTCTTCCATTTTTTCAATTAATTTTTCTACATCGGCCATTTCAGCTTCCGATAGTTTTTTAGTAATTTGGGGGATTCTTTCAAATCCGGAAGAAAGAATTTCCAGTCCTCTGTTTTCTAATTCTTTTTGAATGGTTCCAAAACTTCCAAAGGGCGCATATATTAAAATACCATCTTCGTCTTCAAAAACTTCTTCAGCACCAAAATCGATTAACTCTAACTCTAGTTCTTCAGGATCAATTCCGTTTGCCGGGATTCTAAAATTACAGGTGTGATCAAACATAAATTCAACTGAACCTTGTGTTCCCAATGTGCCATTGCATTTGTTAAAATAACTCCTAACATTAGCCACCGTTCTGTTATTATTATCAGTAGCAGTTTCAACCAGAATGGCAATACCATGGGGTGCATATCCTTCAAATAAAACTTCTTTATAATTGGCCGTGTCTTTATCGGTTGCTTTTTTAATGGCGCGTTCCACATTTTCTTTTGGCATATTCACTGCCTTAGAGTTCTGGATCACGGCTCGTAATCTGGAATTGGCATCAGGATTTGGTCCGCCTTCTTTTACGGCCATTACAATATCTTTTCCTATTCTGGTAAATGCTTTGGCCATTGCTGACCAACGTTTCATTTTTCTTCCTTTTCTAAACTCAAACGCTCTTCCCATTTCTATTTCTTATTTTGAACTGCAAAAATACAGTTATTCTAAACTTTATCCAATGATTTTATTTCTTGTAAAAAGGTAATTTTACCACTTTGGCAGGGACGTCATTTTTACGGATTCGGATAAAGATATCGCTTTCCAAAGCACTATTTTCTGAAGTTACATACCCCATTCCTATTCCTTTATTCATTGAAGGTGACATCGTTCCCGAAGTTACAATTCCGATCACATTTCCTGTTGCATCTACAATTTCGTAATCGTGTCTTGGCACCGCACGTTCCTGCATTTCAAAAGCAACCAGTTTTTTAGAAACACCCGCTTCTTTTTGTTTTTTCAGATTTTCTGAATTCGTGAATTCTTTTGTGAACTTTGTAATCCATCCCAAACCAGCTTCCAGTGGCGAAGTCGTGTCATTAATGTCATTTCCGTACAAACAGAAACCCATTTCCAATCGCAACGTGTCACGAGCTGCAAGACCAATTGGCTTGATTCCAAATGCCGCACCTGCTTCAAAAACTTTAGTCCAAATTTGTTCTACTTCTGAATTTTTGCAATAAATTTCAAAACCTCCAGAACCAGTATATCCTGTAGCCGAAATAATTACATCTTTGATACCCGCAAATTCACCCACTTCAAAATGGTAATACGGAATAGCAGATAAATCTTTTGAGGTCAACGACTGCATTGCTTCAACCGCTTTTGGCCCTTGAATTGCCAATAATGAATAATCATTCGAAAGGTTTTTCATCTCCACACCCAAATCATTTTGAGCCGAAATCCAATCCCAATCTTTCTCAATATTCGACGCATTTACTACTAATAAATACTGCTCATCTTTCATTTTATAAACAAGCAAATCATCTACAATTCCACCATCATTATTTGGCAAACAAGAATATTGCGCTTTTCCGATAGTCAAAGTCGAAGCGTCATTTGTAGTTACTTTCTGAATCAAAGCCAATGCATTTGGACCCGTAAGCAGGAATTCACCCATGTGAGAAACGTCAAAAACACCCACGGCATTGCGCACCGTTTCATGTTCCGCATTCACTCCTTCATATAAAATGGGCATATTGTATCCGGCAAACGGTAGCATTTTTGCTCCCAAACTCTCGTGTATGTGCGTAAGCGCAGTATTTTTCATTGTGTTTTTCTATAAAATTTAATTTTGCTAATTTATTGATTTTATTTCGGGTGACAAAGGCAGAGCGGATCAAAGTTTAAAGTTTCAAACGTTTTCGGAACAACACGTACCATATCATTTATCATAAGTTTTTTTAGGAGCTATTTCCTGCTTTTCACTGCAATCTTATTATTCGCCAAAAAAGGCGTATAATAAGGATTTCCGTTATAATCAGGGCTAGGGAATTTCGGTTCAAATAACGAATTTGTATCCTATTAAATTCGTAATTTTAAACAAATAAATTTCCATGACGAATCCTATTTATATTGACCAAAAAGAAATTCTAAAACGCCTCAAACAACCAGACAAACATACCCACAAAGGTATTCAGGGACATGCTTTAATAATTGGCGGAAGTTACGGCAAAATAGGAGCAGTGAGCTTATCCTCTAAAGCGGCTTTGAAAACCGGCTGCGGATTAGTTACCGTTTTCATTCCAAAATGTGGGTACGATATTTTACAAATTTCAATCCCAGAAGTCATGGTTTTAACTGACAATCAGGAGAAATCAATTTCCAATATTACTTTCGACATTACACCACAAGCCATCGGAATTGGTCCTGGATTGGGTCAGGCCGTAGAAACCCAAAATGCGCTGCATCAGTTTTTAAAAACAAATAAAACGCCTTTAGTGATCGATGCCGATGCACTGAATATTTTATCCCAAAACAAAGAATGGTTTTCTTTAGTACCGCCCAAAACAATCTTAACGCCACATCCCAAAGAACTGGAACGATTAATTGGAAAATGGCATTTCGAAGAAGAAAAAATGAATAAAGCAATCTCTTTCTCCAAACAACACGAAATTATAATCGTTATGAAAGGTGCACCCACCCGAATCATTGATGGTAAAACTTTCTACGAAAATACCACCGGAAATGCTGCGCTTGCAACCGCTGGAACGGGTGATGTTTTGACGGGAATGATTACAAGTCTCTTGGCACAAGCCTATGAACCCATTAGTGCCGCAATTCTTGGCGTGTATCTTCACGGATTAACCGCGGATATTGCCTTGCCGGAAACGGGTTGTCAATCTTTTATCGCTTCAGATGTGATTGCGAATATTGGAAAAGCTTTTTTGAGTATAGAAAACTTGGAGTAGTATTTTGTCTTTTACCATTTCATTTTATTTCTTTTCCTTTTGTCATTCCGACGAGGGAGGAATATCATTGTAGTTTCCGGTAATTTTTTTATGAATAGCTAATTTATTCAACTTATTATTGATACAATTTAGCAATAAAAAATATTCTTGATAAGGTTAATTTTTCGTCAGACGGACAGATTGTTAGCAATCATTTTACAAAATAGACACGAAATTCTTCTCACTTATTTGTAAGTTTGTATCCAAGCAAAATTGCTTTATCCAATTTGATTATGGAAAAAACACCCCATCTTAGAACCGTAAATGTTACACGATACATCGCTCCTTTGCGGGAAGGCGGCTCTTTGCCTGCGCTCGCTGAAGCCGATGACGATTTTAAATATGTACTGAAATTCAAAGGTGCCGGACATGGCGTAAAAGCCTTAATTGCCGAATTAATCGGTGGAGAAATTGCTCGTGTATTAAACTTGAAAATGCCGGAACTCGTTTTTGCAAATCTCGACGAAGCTTTTGGCCGCAGTGAAGCCGACGAAGAAATTCAGGACTTGCTTCAAGGGAGTCAGGGTCTGAATTTAGCTTTGCATTATTTATCGGGAGCCATAAATTTTGATCCTGTTGTCACGTTGGTTAACCCAAAACTAGCTTCCCAAATTGTTTGGTTAGATGCTTTTATCACCAATGTGGACAGAACCTTTAGAAACACCAATATGTTGATCTGGCATAAAGAATTATGGCTTATTGATCACGGCGCAAGTCTTTATTTTCATCATTCGTGGACCAATTGGGAAAAGCAAGCACAAAGTCCTTTTGCACTGATTAAAGACCATGTTTTGTTGCCTCAGGCTTCTTTATTAATAGAAACGGATGTAGCAT
Organism: Flavobacterium sp. GSP6; assembly: GCF_003984855.1. Taxonomy (NCBI): domain Bacteria; kingdom Pseudomonadati; phylum Bacteroidota; class Flavobacteriia; order Flavobacteriales; family Flavobacteriaceae; genus Flavobacterium; species Flavobacterium sp. GSP6. The sequence continues at coordinate 22,203 of NZ_RYDO01000018.1, read as the reverse complement.
TCAAAAAAATAATGACTGACGATGTATTGCAAAATATCGTGAATCTGATTCCGGAAATATGGCTCCATTGGGAAGATACCTATGAAACTCCGGATGCAATTCGGGAAGTCTATTTTCAGTTTTTAATAACGCGTTTGAACCATTCCGAAATTTTTATAAACGAAGCACAAAATGCAAGAAAAGCACTTATATGAGTATGCCGTAATCCGGGTTGTGCCTAGGGTAGAACGCGAAGAATTCCTCAATGTGGGTATTATTCTGTTTTGTAAAAAAGCAAAATTCATCAAGGTTTTGTATGCAGTAAATGAATCCAAACTCCAAGTTTTTTCGGATGATTTGGATATAGAACAATTGCATTTAAATATACAGGCATTTGCCAAAGTAGCGCATGGCGAAAAATCAGGAGGACCAATAGGACAATTTGATATTCCATCGCGTTTCCGTTGGTTGACAGCACTTCGCAGTTCCGCCATTCAAACCTCAAGACCACATCCAGGATTGTGTGATGATTTAGAACAAACAACACAACGCTTGTTTGAAGAAATGGTGTTGTAATAAAATCTAAGAAAGACTGTTTAAGTGGCGCGCGAGGTGCATTCCCATACTAAAACAAGCTTGCAAGAGATAGCCTCCGGTAGGTGCATCCCAGTCGAGCATTTCACCAATGCAATAATTACTTTTTTTATCTTTTAGTTGAAAATTTTCGTCCACAGCATTCAGTTGGATACCGCCTGTTGTTGATATCGCATCGTTCAATAACGCAGCACCGGTAATTTCGAGGCTTAATTTTTTAATATTTTGAGCCAATAATTCTGGATTCAAGTAGATTTCTTTTGAAAGGTATTTTTTCAAAAGTCCAATTTGAGCGGGACTCAATTTTACTTCTTTCTGTAATGTTTCGCTCGTCTTTTTAAAAGTTGATTTTTTAATTTTTTCAAGCAAATCTTCATGACATAAGGTTGGTTTGAGATCTAGGAAAATTGTAGCTTTTTGTTGACTTTCCAATTCTTCCCGAATGTGTGGACTAAGTGCATAAATAGCATTTCCTTCTAAACCGAAACGTGTGATAACCGCTTCGCCTTTTTGTCTTTTATTCAAACAGCTAATCGCAATATTTTTAAGCGGACTGCCTTCATGTTCCAAGATGAAATCTTCCGGCCAGTTCACCCGATACGCACAATTCGAAGATTGAAAAGCAACGATAGGAATATTTTTCCTTTCAAATAAATCTAGCCAGGCACCATCAGAACCGGTGATCTTCCAGCTACCACCGCCCAGGGCAAAAATGGTATAGTCGGATTTTATTGCTGTATCTGTATTGAAAACGATGTCATCTTTGTTCCTCCAGCCCGTCCAAGTGTGTTGGTATTGAATAGCGACACCTTGCTTAGTCAAAACATCCAGAATTGCGTTGAGTACTGTTATGGGTTTGATGCCACTTTTAGGATATACTCGTTTGCTACTGCCAATATAGGTTGGGATACCGATGGTATCTATCCACTGTCTAAAGTCTTCATTATCAAAATCAAGCAATGCTTTTTCTAAAAAATGAGGTGGTGTATAGCGTGCAATCAATTCAGCAATGGGTTCCGAATGGGTGAGGTTAAATCCCCCTTTTCCGGCCACCAAAAATTTCCTTCCCAGTGTTTTGTTTTTTTCGTAGACTGTAACCTTGAATTTCTCACAATCCAATAATGCAGCCAGTATAAGTGCTGCGGGTCCTCCTCCAATAATTGAAACTGATTTTTTCACGTCACAAAAATAGGTTTTGTTTTACCCATAAATGCCGTTACGTATTTTATATTAGCCAATGTATATGTAAAAAATAAAAAAGGCTGTTCAAAATTATTTTGAACAGCCTTTTTAGAAATTTTTTATCCACTAATATTTTGCCGACTCTCCGGCTTTCGGCAAGGATTGTTTTATAAATTGTCTGATATCCTCGTTGGCAGTTTCTAAATCTACTTTTCTCAAATACATCATGTGTCCACTTCTGTAACCTTTCCAGGACATTCGATCTTTTAGTCTTCCGCTTGGATCCATTTGCCACATGTTGTATTTTGAATTGAAATAATCACAAGCCCCGTCATAATAGCCGGACTGAACCATTACATGCAAATACGGATTTTGAGCCATGGCTTGACGCAGGTTTTCTCCGGTTTTATCATTGGAATCATCCCAAGGCCGCACAGAACCAAACATATTGTATTTGAAATCGGTTTTGTAATTCAAATTATTGCGCAAGTACATATTGATGGCAGGAGTAAAGGAGTGGAGCCAAGAAGTAAGTTCGGCATTAAAATCAGGACTGTCACCAGCGGTTTTACGGTCAATTCCTTTGTAACGAGAATCTAATCTTCCTACGGTAAATCCTTGATCGCGCAACAATTCTTTCCAGAAATAATCATAGGGAACATCTAAATTATTTTGTAAAACCACTTTTTCCGAAAGTCCGGAATAGCGCGCAATTTTGGATGCCATTTCTTTTCTTTTTTGATCGTCCAATGCGCCTCCTTTGCTCATTGCGGGAAGCAGTTCATTTATGGTAAATTCTTCTACTTCAGGCAGCATATCCGTTAAATCTTTGTTCTGTAAATCAGCAGGTAATTTTTTATGGAACCAAGCCGTAGCAGCAAAATAAGGCAGTTTCAGTGCAGCTTCAGAAGCGACTCCACGAGTGATTCCCAATTCAGTTGGCGATACTAAAATAACGCCGTTCAAATACATCCATTCACTGTTTTGTAATTCTAGTGCCAATCCGGAAACACGCGTAGTACCATAACTTTCACCAATGAGATATTTGGGTGAAGCCCAACGATTGGTTCGGGATACAAATCCATTAATCCAATCAGCAAGGTATTTAATGTCGGCATTTACACCAAAGAATTTAGTGGTTGGTATTTCTTTACTTGTCGCTCTTGAATAGGCGGTATTAACAGGATTTACAAAAACAATATCGGCAACATCCAATATCGAATATGGATTTTCCTTGATTCCATAAGGCTGTAACGGATAGCCTTCATCATCAATATTAATTAAAGTGGGACCCGTATAGGCAATCTGCATCCAAACCGAAGCGGAACCTGGACCGCCATTAAAGGAGATGACTAAAGGGCGGGCAGCACGATCTTTTACATCAGAACGCTCATAATACGTGTAAAATAATCCGGCAATTGCTTTTCCATCCTCATCCCAAACCGGCATCGTCCCAGTGGTGGCTTTGTAAGGCACTTTTTGACCTTTGATAGTTGTGCTGTGTTCTGTTATGACCTGCGAATCCGGATTGAAAATAAGATTTGCAGCTGAATATTCTTCTTTTGGAGCAGGAGTAGCTGCTGGTGTTTTTGATGGTTGGGCATGCATTGTCGTAAAAAATCCAACTAAGAGCAACGATAGTACTGTTTTTTTCATAAAGAGATCGGTTTGAGGTGTTTTTAACAACAATTTTTTGATAAAATTTAATTTCACTAATGTATTGTTTTTTATTGGAGCATCTATAAAAGAATGCAAAATTGTGATTTTAATGCGTTTGACCTGTCATTCAAGCACCTGGAATAGGAATCAAATAACTGTTGTGTTTGCCCTGATTTTCTGATTACCTTTGCATCATGGATAAAATTTTTCGTCCCAACCCTAATTCTTTCAAAAATACTTTCTGCGTATTTGATGAAATTTCTATTGATGCTATAAATGGATTGAAAATTCAGTATGACAGCAAATCGGGCAGTAAATATTATTATACTAAAACGGGAATGTATCGGTTGTCCAATCATTGGGGACGATTAGCTAATAGCAAATGGCGATTAGAACCTTTAGAACCAGAAACAATTTCTAAAATTAAATTGGGTTATGCTTCTTGGGATCGTTTTTATCCAGATAATGCTATAGAAGAACTCTATTATTTAGAAGCAAATTATCTAAAGAAAACAGTCAATTACCAACACAGAAATAATCCAAAGTATGATAAAAAAGCGATCTTGAGAACCAGTTTTGAAACCACTAAACGCATCAAGCAGATCCGGAATTTATTCAATCTGACTTCGTGGGCTAACTATTTTGATTGCGACGATATTGATCTTTTGAGAGAGAAAATTATCAATCAATTAATTTTTACCACTAAAACGTTAGAGGAAATAAAAAAAGAATTTATTTGATGCCAGCCACGGAATCATCTGAAAAATATTGATTTTTCGCCTTTTAAGTAATAACCATGGTATAATGTCGTGTTTTAAAATCAGGATAAAATTATGTAACAATCTGATTTAAAGTCGTTTTACTTAAAGTTAATTCTTTTGACTTTACGACTTTTAAACTTTCGACTTACTTAATAGACTGCTTCGTGTTTTTAATCACATAAAGAAATCAATAATAAATCATTAGTAGTGATAGGTTTAGACAGGTATCCCAGAATATTTTCATATGATTTAGATTTGTTTTTATCTTCAACTGCAATGGAGGAACTCACGATATACACAATGATTTGTTTATCAAATAAAGGTTTTATAAGTCCCATTTCTTCCATAAATTCCCAGCCGTCCATTATTGGCATATTAATATCCAATAAAATGATATCCGGAAGTGCAGCATTATTTTCTACAGCAATATGAAGATGGTCAATTGCTTCTTTTCCATTTTTGAATGATGAAACCCTCGAAAATATTTCGGACCTTTGAATTATTTTATTTACGATAATTTGGTAAATGGCATCATCATCGACTATCCAGATTGCTTTTTTTGTCATTGAATATAGATTTTAAATGTTGTTCCAATATCGGGTTCACTTTCCACGGTGATATTTCCTCCCATAGCATCAATTTTATTTTTAGTAATAAACAATCCAATTCCTTTTGAATCAGAATTAGGGGTAAAGGTCTTGTACATTCCAAAAATTTTATCGGCATTTTTAACCAGATCAATCCCAATGCCGTTATCCGAAATTTGAAGGACTTTCATCTCGTTTTCTATAACCAAAGTAATTTTTATGATGGGTTTTCGCGAGGGATGTCTGTAACGAATAGAATTTGAAATAATATTATAAAGTATGCTTTCCAGATAAGCCGGATTATAATTTATCATTATTTGATCTGAAATGGCTGAAATAATAGTGACTTCATGGGCCATAATTTGTTCCGAAAGTACATTTTGTGTTATCTGAATGTACTGTTTTAGGTTCAAAGGTTCGGATACTAAACCAATATTTGTGCTTATGTTTACGACTTCATTCAGGTGTAACATGGTTTCGTTCAGCGAACTAGAGACTGTTTTTAAAAGCTCCATCATTTCTGCTCTTTCTTCTTCGGATTCTGAGGAGGTGATTAATCCTATAATTGAAGTAATATTGCTAGTATGTGATCTTAAGTTATGAGAAACGATATAGGAAAAATTCAGCAATCTTTTATTTTGTTCCGTAACAAGAGTAAAGGATGATTTCAACTCTTTTTCAGCTTCTTTTGTTTTAGTAATATCAATCATAATGCCTTGTAATCTTGCTACTTTACCATTTTCAATGACAACATTTGCGATGTCACGCAGCCAAACTACATCCCCATTTTTGGCAACCATCCGATACTCAAAATCAAGGTCTGCCTTGTCATTTATTTGTATAGTACAATAATTCTGAACCCATTCACTATCTTCTAAATAGAGATGGTCACTCCAAAAAGTAGGGCTTTTAAGCCATTCTTCAGGGGTATAACCTAATATGTTTTCAACTTTCTGACTAATGAATTTAAAAGTAAGATCAGTAACACCGCATTCCCAAACAATTCCGTCAATGGTATTGATCAGCGATTTAATTCTTTGTTGGGAATCTATAATTATTTTTTCAGAGTATTTACGATCAGTAATGTCTTGTGTGGAAACAATGATTCGTTCAAATGTTTTTTCATAACCACGAATAACATTCCATCTTAAGTTAATGTCCCGTAATTTGCCTTCTGAATCTTTTATTACGGTTTCAATAATAAATTGTTTGTTATATTGAGTAATTGAGACCAAATTTTTTATGAAATCTTCTCTGGACTTCATATTAAACAATTCTCCTTTAATACTTATTAATTCCTCTAATGAGGAAACCTTATAAAGCAACAAGTTAGCTTTGTTAACATTGATAACTTTAATTAAAGAATGACATTTGTCAACAACTGCGGGATTATTGTTGAAATATTCTGTTACCTTTTCTTTGTTTTCTCCAAACAAATTTAATTCCTCCAGATATTTTTTAACATCTAAAAAATCCTCTTCTCTAAGAGGTAATGGAGAGTCCAGAAAAAGGCTTTTGAACCGGTCTTCACTTTTTTTGATTAATTGCTCCGCTTCTTTTTTTATTGAAATATCCTCTATAATAGCGATATTAGTGGATGCTATTTTATTTTTTTTATAGAGTGCTGATACCGTAAGATTGACCCAAAGAATAGTACCAGATTTTGTAAAATACCGTTTTTCCACTGAATACTCAGTAATTTCACCATTCCGGAGTTTTTCAAGTTTTATTAAATCTTGTTCTAAATCATCGGGGTGCGTTACTGATTGGAAATTTAAGTGTTTCATTTCCTTTTCAGAATATCCTAATAATTGGCAATATTGGTTATTGATTTCAATAAAATTACCGGTTAAGGAATTTATGTGCGCTATTCCTACAGGTGCCTGATCAAATATGGCTTCAAATTTTATTTCAGAATTCAATAATTTTATGGCCTGAGTATTTACAAGAGACAGCAATTCTTTTGGTATTTTCAGCACTATAAATAGTAAAACACCAAAAAGCGCAGCAAAAAACACACCAATAATTCCAGGAATTAAAATTTGAGGATAGAGGTAATTCTCGTGTTTTGATATCAGATATAATTTCCAGTTGCCATCCGGAATAGAAGTTGAAATAGTATAATTTTTTGAAAATTCAGTTCTAATGGGCAAATAGAAAATTTCTTTTTCATTATCAAATTTTGAAAACTGGAAGTAATATTTAGAATCATCAATATCTGTTATCCCTGAAGTTTCTAAAAAAGTTTCTAATGTAATGATAATGGCTGAAAATCCCCAAAATTTATTGTTTTCAAATACTGGAAACCGTCCTATAATTCCCATTCCGCCTTGTTTTAATTTCAAAGGCCCGTCAAAATACATTTTTTGGGTTTTTATAGATTTTAAAGATTCCTTTTTTTGATGGGGTGCTGTTAAAACATTTAATTCTAAGGATGCTTCATTTCCTTTTAAAGGATAGATGTACTTAATTATTCCATTAGGAATCAGCAAAATTGCACTGATGTTGGTATTTGTTTCAATCAGTTTTTTACTTACGGAATCAAAATTTTCAGGAACACCTTTGTCATTGATGGTCAGTGCTAATGTTAACGTTGAAGTGTAACAGTTTTTAAGCGATTGATGAATGTTTTGACGAACAAAATGAAGAATAGTATTCATTTCGCGTTGTTCATCTTCTTTTATTAGTTGGTATTGCTGCCAAACGATGAAACCAGTGAGACAACTTAAAATGAGAAATGTCATGAAGCCCATTGTCCTGGGCTTGTCTATAAACCATCGGATGAATTTATTATGTTTTTTTTTAGACATTATGTAGTATTTTTAGTAGGTTTTTGGGGCAATATCATTAAAAAAATAAATATATAAAAAATAAAGATTAAAGTATATTTTTTTTTTGGATTTAGTTGCAGTATCAATTTTTGTGTTTTATATATTTTTTAGTGTATTTACAGTATTTGCCTCATAATCTTTGATATCAAAAAAAATGATTTTCGCAAAAAAAAAGTACACTACGGAGAAGATATTTCAAAGCCCATTTGAAAATTTAAAGCGTAAAGTAGCCTGTTGACAATTAAAAGAAGCACTATCAAACTAAAAACAATTTTAATTTCAATAATTAAACCGAACTTTGCAGTAGTTTTTGAATCGAAAAATTGATTCAACATTTGATAATTTAGAGCGCAAGAGCATGAGTAGAAATAACGAAAGAAATATTAAAAAACACAACGATAAGTTGCACAAAGCGCAGGATAAATTAAAACAAGCTGAAATGCTGCGCAAGGAAAAACTAAAGCAAATCACTAAAAAATTTAATGAAGATAAGGCTTCAGAAAAATAATGTAACTACATCATGGAAAAAAATAAATTTAGCGAAGTAAAAAGTGGCGTTCAGCAAATAATAGATTTTATTGCTAAAAAAAATGCCCGGGAAGCCAATACTAAATTAGCAGAAGTTAGCGAGCAATTAGATGAACTCCTGGATTTTGCCGAAGAGGATGAAGACCTAATGGAGATAAGCCGCTATCAAGTCTTGTTGAACCAGTTGCATCAAAAAATAGTAGGGTTAAATGGACAGGCAACCGAATCCATTTAGACGAATTTTATCAAAGAATGATCAAAAATAAATGTTATTGCGGTTTTGATAAAAATTTCCAGGATTGTTGTGAACCCATTATTAATGGAGTAAAAAAAGCGACTACTGCGGAGTCTTTAATGCGTTCCAGATATTCAGCTTATGCAACGCATCAAGTAGATTATTTGTTAGCCACGACCCATATTACGGTGAGAAAGCAGTATTCTAAATTTGAAATTCTAAATTGGGCCACCTCAAATAAATGGCAGCAATTGGAAATTATAGAATCCACAGAGAACACGGTAGAATTCAAAGCTCATTTTTTAGACACCAAACTTCATAAACAAATTCATCATGAATTTTCTACTTTCAAACTTGAAAATGGATGTTGGTTTTATGTGGACGGACAATTTTTTTAGGTAGCTTTTTTTGGATTTTATCGTTTTTAACTAAAAATTAATAAATGTTTGTATAGCATACATTTTTTATTGGTGTAATTTTATTGGCTATGAAAAATGACACTAAAAAAGGTTTTTATTTCAAGCAATACGAAGCCCCCTTTCAGTCTCCGTTTGATAAGCTCTTTGGTATTTTCAAAGAATTAATTACACATACTTCAGGAGATTTTGATGAAGCAATCGACTGGTTACGGGAATTGGACAAAGAATATAAACTCACTGATGAACACTACAGTATTGATGATTTTATTGAAGATTTAAAGAAAAAAGGATACATCCGCGATGAACTTAAAGAGGATGGAACTGCTGGAATTGGTATTACTGCCAAGACGGAGCGTGCCATTCGGCAACAAGCCTTGGACAATATTTTTGGTAATCTGAAACGCTCCGGAAGCGGCAATCACAAGACTAAACATTCCGGAAACGGTGACGAACATACCGGGGAATTTCGGGAATTTCATTTTGGTGACGGACTCGAACGAATTTCCTTGACCGAAAGTTTACGCAATGCCCAAATCAATAACGGAGTAGCAGATTTTATGTTGACCGAAAATGATTTAGTTGTCGAAGAAACGCAATATAAATCACAGATGAGTACTGTTTTGATGATCGACATCAGCCACAGTATGATTTTGTACGGTGAAGATAGAATTACTCCCGCCAAGAAAGTAGCAATGGCTCTTGCTGAATTGATTACGACACGTTATCCAAAAGATACTTTAGATATTCTGGTTTTTGGAAACGACGCTTGGACCATTGCAATTCGGGATCTACCGTATTTAAAAGTGGGTCCTTACCACACCAATACAGTTGCCGGTTTACAACTAGCCATGGATATCCTGCGCAGGAAACGAAACACCAACAAGCAAATTTTCATGATTACCGATGGGAAGCCAAGTTGCGTCCGCGAAAAAGACGGTTCCTATTATATGAACAGTAACGGACTCGACGAATATATTGTGGATAAATGCTACAATCAGGCGCAGCAAGCCCGAAAACTACACATTCCAATCACCACATTTATGATTGCGAATGATCCGTATTTGCAAAAATTCGTCAATAAATTCACCGAATCAAATCAAGGAAAAGCATTTTATACCGGATTAAAAGGACTGGGTGAAATGATTTTTGAGGATTATGAAACCAATCGTAAAAAGAGAATAAAATAGTAATTAGTCACAGTCTCAGTTGTCAGTTCGAGCGCAGTCAAGAACAAATTGACAGTTAACAATAATAACAATTTTAAAAGCAATATGAAAATAGAAAATATAAAAACTCTCGGAGAATTAAAAAAATCAGGTTACAAAAGTATAAACATCAAAGATGAGTTGCGTACGAACTTAAGAAATAAAATTAAATCAGGACAACCAACTTTTGAAGGTGTTCACGGTTTTGAAGATACCGTAATTCCGGAACTAGAACGTGCTATTTTGTCGCGTCACAACATCAATTTATTAGGGCTTCGTGGTCAAGCCAAAACCCGATTGGCGCGCAAAATGATCGAATTGTTGGACGAATACATTCCGTTTGTGACAGGTTCCGAGATTAATGACGATCCGTTGCAGCCCATTTCTCGTTTTGCCAAAGATATTATTGAAACTAAAGGCGATGCAACTCCCATTTCCTGGCTACACCGAAGCGACCGTTTTTTCGAAAAATTAGCTACGCCGGATGTAACCGTTGCAGATTTGATTGGAGATGTCGATCCAATTAAAGCAGCAAATTTAAAACTGTCCTATGCGGATGATCGTGTGATCCATTTTGGGATGATTCCAAGAGCGAATCGTTGTATTTTCGTTATCAACGAATTACCGGATTTACAGGCGAGAATCCAAGTAGCACTATTTAATATTTTGCAGGAAGGCGATATCCAGATTCGTGGATTCAAATTGAGAATGCCCCTTGATCTGCAATTTGTATTTACAGCAAATCCAGAAGATTACACGAATCGTGGGAGTATTGTAACCCCATTAAAAGACAGGATAGGTTCTCAAATCCTGACACATTACCCGGAAACCATTAAAATTGCCAGAACCATTACAGAGCAGGAAGCAAAGCTGGACGCCACACAAAATAATATGGTTTACGTGCCTTCGTTAGCGAGAGATTTATTAGAACAAATCAGTTTTGAAGCAAGAGAAAGCGAATATATTGATAACAAAAGTGGGGTGAGTGCCAGATTGAGTATTACCGCTTTTGAGAACTTATTAAGTACTGCAGAAAGAAGGGCTTTGAAATCCGGAGTAGATAAAACAACGTTGCGATTGTCTGATTTTATGGGAATTATTCCTGCTATTACCGGAAAAGTCGAATTGGTTTACGAAGGAGAGCAGGAGGGAGCCGCCGCTGTAGCACAACATTTATTGGGCGATGCGATCCATACTTTTTTCCCTGCATATTTTCCAAAAATCGAAAAATTAGAGAAAGAAGGTGTCAAAAATGCCTACACGGATATCATCGAATGGTTTTTTGCCGAAAGTGGTTTCGAATTATCAGACGATTGTTCTGATGAAGAATACGAAAGAATATTAGGAAGTATTGTTCCTCTTGAAATTTTAATCAAAAAACACCAACCGCAACTGGAAAAAGAAGATAAATTTTTCATGAAGGAATTTATTCTTTGGGGATTGGTTGAATATAAAAAACTAAGCAAAGACCGTTTTTCTAAAGGGTATCAGTTCAAGGATATTTACGGAAGCTTTATTAGTAAATTGTAAATAACATACGTTTTTTACACTATAAGTCATTTAAGGAATCACTATTGTGTAGTTCCTTAAATGACTTTTTTGTTTGAAAATTGATCTATTTTTGGCGTTTTTTTCTAGAGAATAAAGTAAGCGTCCCATTTATTTATTTCTTTATCGGCGTTACTGATTTTTATTAGTCTACCTTGCCTCATTGACCGTCTAAGCAGTCAAAAAGAAAGACATGGAAAATAGCTTTGAAGCCTTGATTGCTACTTATATTGAAAATAAGGTAGGCATATCCGAACATTTTTTGAGTACCGATTTAGCTAATAATCTAAAACAAAATTTGATTGTTTTAAACCAAAATAGTCTGTTGACGGAAGCAGGAATTGGTAACGCAGAAAAGGTTTCTTATGATGGTGCAATACGAAGCGATTCCATTTATTGGTTGGATAAAAAACACAACAACGCATTCGAAAATGAGTTTTTTGCTCAAATAGAAGCTTTTATTATTTATTTGAATGAAAGTTGTTATGCTGGAATAACGGGATATGAATTTCATTATTCGTTGTATGAATCGGGCGATTTTTATCTCAAACATTTGGATCAATTCAAGAATAATCCCAGCCGAAAATACTCTATGATCAGTTATCTGAACAGCAATTGGCAAGAAAGTGACGGTGGTGAGTTGCTGATTCATCAAGCTAATAACAATCAAAAAATAGCCCCAACTCAAGGTAAAACAGTTTTCTTTAAGAGTGACGAATTAGTTCATGAAGTTTTGGTCACCCAAAATACCAGAATGAGTATTACGGGATGGTTGAAGAGTGATTAATATTTCTAAAAAAAAAATACTCAGTTTCCCTTTATCCGCGTAACTATTTTTTGAAGTAATCGCTTTCCGTCCCTTTTGTCTTTAGGAACTTCAACCGCTTTTAGTTCCGTTTTGCTTGCAATAAATTGATAGCTGAAAGCAAATTGAGGGTTTTTTGAATCGTCATTTAACAGTCCAAAGCGCAAATCATTGAAATATAAAGATTGATTTTTTTTAGAAATAATATACCAGCCTTCGCTCGCTTTTTTTAGTTTTTCAAAATCTGAATTTCCTTTTAGCTGCGATTCTAGAAATTTATTTTTGCTATAAGCAGTAAATAAAATGGGTTGCGTGTCAAAAAGAGAGTAGTCGCCTAATGCGTAATTGTTTGCTGTGGCTACGTTAGCATTCCACAAAATGAGGTTGAAAGCGGTGGGTTTTACGATGATTTCAGAATACTGAATTTTTTGTTTTGTTAATGCTTTTTCAAATTGGTTCAAGGCATATACTTTTATAAAACAGGACAAAAGGAGATACGCACTACTGATGGATAATCCTCTAATTATATATTTTTTGCGAAGTACTGCGTTTTTTGTTTTCCAAGTCACAATCAATGTAATAATTAGTGGAATGGTGTACAACGGGTCAATTACAAAAATGGTTTTTAACGCAAATCTATAGTCTAAAGGCCATAAAATTTGTGTACCCCAAGAAGTGAACATGTCCAATAACACATGGGTAAACAAACACCAAAACGCCATACGAGTTGCCTGAAAAAAGTTGATTTTATCTCTTTCTATTTTTGAAATAATCCAACCCAAAACAGGCGATAAAAATAGAAAAAGAAAAAGAGAATGACTGATGCCGCGGTGAATCAGGATGGCATCTACAGGATTTAAAAACAATCCCACTACAATATCTAAATCGGGAATTGTGCCCAGAATTGAACCATATAAAATTGTTTTATTTTTGAGCTTTTTGCCTGCGCATACTTCGGCAATGGCAATTCCTAAAGCAATTTGAGTAAAAGAATCCATTCTGTAAAAGTAGCTGAAATCAATAGATATCTTGATGACCAGTAGTAAATGTTTGGTGTGAATTACACTTTTTTTTATTGTACTTGAAAAAGTATCTTAAAATAAAACTATACTGATCAGTAGAGATTTTAAAATAAATATGTGCTATCTTGTCCCATAATAAATAAACCAAGCTATGTATAAAATTCATACTATTGATTTACACTTTCAATCCGAAAAACATTCTATTGGTGCTTTTTTAATTGAAACCGAAAAAGGTCCGATACTTATCGAAACCGGACCGGAATCTACTTGGGAGTATCTTGAAAAAGGAATCCAGAAGATAGGGTATGAGATCAAAGATATTCAGCATGTATTCCTGACGCACATTCATTTTGACCATGCCGGAGCAGCTTGGAAATTGGCACAAAATGGCGCTAAAATATACGTACACCCCATTGGAATTCCACATTTAGCTAATCCAGAAAAATTATGGAATTCGGCCAAAATGATCTATACCGATAAGATGGAGCTTCTTTGGGGGACAATGGAATCTATCCCAGAGCAACAATTGATTGGGGTTACGGACGGTGATGTTGTAGACTTGGGAGATATTCAAATAAAAGTATGGTATACACCGGGTCATGCCGTGCATCATAATTCGTATCAAATTGAGGATGTGATATTCACTGGGGATGTGGCCGGAGTAAAAATAGGAGATGGTCCCGTTGTTCCTCCTTGTCCTCCACCGGATATTAATATTGAATTATGGAAACAATCCCTTAGAAAATTAAAAGATTTAAAGCCCAGAGCCTTGTATTTAACACATTTTGATTTTCAAAAAAATCCGGATGAATTACTATCAGGATTAGAAATAGTTCTGGATGATTGGGCTAGTTTTATCAAACCTTTTTATGACAATCAAACTCCGCCAGAAAGTATAGTTCCTCAATTTATGGAATACACCCGAAAGCAGTTTTTGGACAAAGGACTCGATGCGGAAGAAATTCAAACCTATGAGTTTGCTAATCCAAGCTGGATGTCTGTAAATGGTTTATTGCGGTATTGGAAACTCAAAGAACAAGGAAGGATTTAAGATTGCCATAATTTGATGGCTAAATTCTCCTTTTGTACTACTGAAACCGGATGCGTACTATTCTTGTTCTGGAAATATTACTTTCAATACTTTCATAAAAGAGCAAAAGGAAAGACAATAAATGGTAGTTTTACCCTCTAAAAATTCGCTATGCTATTTCTTGTTTTAAGTATTATTTGCAGTGTCACTGTGGGAGTGTTGTTTAAAATGGTTCGCGGATATGAAGTCAGTCCTATTCAAATTGTTGCTTGGAATTATGTATTTGCGCTTATTCTTTGTTATTTTTTCTTCAGTCCAAATCTTACCAATATTGGCACTTTAGCACCTTGGGGAATTTATGTTTCTCTTGGGGTTTTGTTGCCAGCAATCTTCCTTTTTTTGGCGGCTTCAATCAAACAAGTAGGGATTGTAAAAACGGATGCTGCTCAAAGGCTATCTTTGTTTATTCCTATTTTAGCGGCTTGGCTGGTCTTCAAAGAGGATTTTACTATCCTAAAAATAGCGGCGCTTTTGGCAGCATTTCCAGCGCTGTTGCTAATCCTTGCTAAACCTTCTGAAAACACAAAAAATAAATGGATCTATCCTGCGGTGGTGCTATTAGGATTTGGAATTATAGACATCCTTTTCAAGCAAATTGCCCTTCACACCACTTTACCATATACAACGTCATTATTTGTAGTTTTTGGAATTGCGTTGTTTATTATGATTGGCGCTGTTATTTATAACGTGATGATAACTAAAGTCTCATTAAACTTCAAAAATATTATTTTTGGTGGTATGGTAGGTATTTTCAACTTTGGAAACATACTCTTCTATCTAAAAGCGCATAAGGCTTTCGCTGAAAATCCTTCAACGGTTTTTGCCGGTATGAACATGGGTGTAATAGTAATGGGAAGTCTTGTTGGGATTTTTATTTTTAAGGAAAAACTAACTAAAATGAATTTTGCTGGACTTTTTCTAGCTTTAATAGCGATTGTTTTAATCGTAATCTCGCAGATCATTTAAAGAATAAGTTGCAACTAAAAGAGTTTTCATATACAATTTTTGGTTTTTTTGATTGCATTTAAGGCAAAAGTATCCGATCTAAAAGCGGATCTACAGTCGAATCAAAATTCCATAAAAAAAAGGTTTCATAAAAAAGTGATATTTTTTGCATTTAATTTTACAGAATCATTGTTTTTTTTATAATTTACCGTATAAGTAATAACCATGGTATAATGTCGTATTTTAAAATCAGGATAAAATTATGTAACAATCTGATTTAAAGCTGTTTTACTTAAAGTTAATTCTTTTGACTTTACGACTTTTAAACTTTCGACTTACTTACAATAAGTTATTGGTCCGAAACTGGTGTAATGGAATAGAAAATTAAGCACTAAATATTCAAATATATGTTGTTTTATATAATTGCAAGTTTAATGCGATTTTCAAGGTTGGTTCAGTTTATTTAACAATTTCAAAAATAAATAAATAAATAACAAGATAAATGATTAAAGGAAAAAAAGCAAAATGGATTAGGAAGTCTCACCGATATTTAGGGATATTTTTGGGTCTTCAATTCTTAATGTGGACTATTAGTGGACTATATTTTAGTTGGTCAAACATTGATGACATTCATGGAATGCAATTTCATAAAAAAGGAATTGTTGCTGAGTCGTTTTCAGGTTTAATTAGTCCTTCACTTCTTCATCCTTCGATAGCAATTCAATCTATCGAATTAAGGAAAATAAATAATCAACCTTTTTATTGGGTGAATGAGAAGATGCTTTATAATGCGAAAACTGGAAAATTAAAAAATGGGATCTCTAAAAAAGAAGCATTGTCAATTGCAGATAAATACATTATATCGGGTTTAAAAGTAAAAGAAATACAACTCATTAAAGAAGTAGGGAAACACCATGAATATAGAGAGCATTTACTACCTGCCTACGTTATTTCATACCAAGAACCGGATAATTTAAAAGTTTATATTTCAGTCAATGACGGAGGTTTTCAGACGATTAGACATAGAAATTGGCGATGGTTTGACTTTTTATGGATGACCCATACCATGGATTATGAAGGTCGAGATAATATGAATAATATTGTTTTGCGACTATTTTCATTGTTAGGGTTAATAACTGTTTTAAGTGGTTTTTTACTTTGGTATATCTCTTCGCCTACCGTTAGAATAATCTGGAAGAAAATAAAAAAATAATTTAACATAATAAAACAAACCATAAAATCAATTTAAAATCAAAAACTATGAGAAAAATAATTCTAATACATTTCTTTATTTTACAAGCATTAGTAATTTCGGCACAAGAAAAAGTTCAAATAAAACTAACTTCGGCAAGTCCATCTGCATCATTTGAACAAGAATTGGGTAGCACAATGATTAAAGTTTCTTACAGCAGACCACTAGCAAGAGGCAGAAAAATATTTGGTGAATTAGTGCCTTTTGAAAAACTTTGGCGAACTGGCGCTAGTGATTGCACTTTAATAACTACTAACGAAGATATTGTATTTGGAAATACTACTTTAAAAATGGGTAGCTACTCAATATTCACAATACCTTCTAAAAAGGAGTGGACAATAATTGTAAATGCAGATACAACATTACACGGCGAAACTGGATATGATGCCAAAAAAGATGTTTTTCGTTTAACAGTTCCTGTAGAAAGCATATCTAATTTCTATGAAACATTTACAATCGAAATAAATGATATTAACAGCAAAGGAGAGGGGTTTCTAAAAATAATATGGGAAAATTTGATGATTAAAATTCCATTAAAAAGTAAAGCAGATGAAACTATTTTAACAGTAATAGATAAAAACATCATTAAAGAAAAAACCCTTGATGCTAATTTATTATTTCAAGCAGCAAACTATTATTACAGTACAAACAGAGATTACAAACAAGCAGTGGCTTGGCTTTTAGAAGCCGCGAAATTGGATCCAGATAATTTTTATTATCCTAATTTGAGACAAAAAATAGCAACGGAATTAAAAGACTATCCAAGTGCAATTGAAGCAGGTAAAAAAGCTTTATCTATAGCAGAATTTAAAAAAATGAAAAGTGTAGAATCACTCAAAAAACAAATTTTAGAGATGGAGTTACTATTGAACAAATAAATTAATTTTAAATCAAAAATTATGAAAATGAAACACACAACAGAAGAGCATACACAAGAATCAAGTTTAACTATGTACAAAAAATTGACGATTATGATAGTGGTGTCATTTATAGCTATGTACATACTAATGTATTCAATGGTAGATATTTTATCTATATTTATAAGGGGTTAGAAGGGTAGAGGTGTACAAAAGGAGTCCTGATTTTGATCAAGTAACTATCTTTAGTGTTAGTAAAAACAATTTGTATTTTTTATTCATTCAAAAACTGCTGAGTTCTATACTTTGTTTTTATGATAAAAAACGTTCTTTCTGTGATGGAAAAAATATTGAAATGAATCGCTTAGCTTTTGACAACTTTTCTTCAATTTTGTTATATACAAAGCTAAGTTGCTTTTCATTCAAGTCTAACACTGATACAAATTTATCATTTATATTTTAGTTAATTTTACCGCCTTAACAGTAATTCGTCCTTTTGTTTCTTTAATTAGATGCTATGTCACGTCCTAATAATGATTTTACTGCTATAACAGTAAAATGATAAATTTTTTAATGATTTAAGCCGTGCGTGTTATTAAATTGTATATTTTTACCGCTAAAACAGTATATAATGAATGATTTTGATTTAGGTGCTTTAATTAAAGACCATCGAAAAAAAGCAGGACTTACACAGCTTGAACTAGCCGACTTAGCTGGAGTAGGCAAGACCACTGTTTTTGATATTGAAAAAAATAAAGAGACAGTTCGTTTGAATAATCTTTTTGCAGTACTCCGAGTGCTAAATATTAAAGTAGAATTCAAAAGTCCTTTAAATAAATAATTATGAGAAGAGCAATTGTATTTGCACACGGAAAAAGAGCTGGAATTTTAACGGAAATTGCTGCTAACGACTATCATTTTGAGTACGATGAAAATTATGATGGCGAAGCGGTTTCATTGACTATGCCTACAACTCAGAAAAAATATAGCTATACATTTTTTCCACCGTTTTTTGAAGGGCTATTACCTGAAGGTGTAATGTTAGAGGGATTACTACGTATTGTCAAAATTGACAAAAAAGATTACTTCTCTCAACTGATAGCAACGGGAAATGATTTAGTGGGAGCAGTAACGGTTAAATTGATGGAAGATGAATAGATGTCCTATTACGTATGACTTGTGTGGTACAGATAAGTACAGTAAAAAAGGATTACGCATGATAGCTCCTAAGCTGGCTTATTTAAATGATTTACCTTATACAGCTGTTGAACTTCGTCAGGAAGCCGCAAATAGAGCTAAAAAGCTATCCATTCAGGGAGTGCAACCAAAGCTTAGTGCGGCTATTTCAATAGTGGATCAAGAATTTAAAATTGTGGACCAATTTGGAACGTACATTATTAAGCCACAAAATGATTTATTTCCACAATTACCGGAAAATGAAGATGTAACTATGCGAATGGCGAAAGTGTTTGGTTTAGAAGTGCCATTTCACGGGATGCTATATGGCAAAGATGGTAGTTTGTCTTATTTCATTAAACGTTTTGACCGCTACGGTAAAGGAAATAAGTTCGCAACAGAAGATTTTGCTCAATTGACTGGGAATACAAGAGACACAAAGTATCGTTTTACGATGGAAAAATTGATTCCTGTACTTGATGAATATTGTTCATTTCCCGCAATTGAAAAAGCTGATTTTTTTAAAAGAATTCTTTTTTGCTATCTGACCGGAAATGAAGACATGCATTTGAAAAATTTTTCGCTAATTACCAAAAATGGAAAAACAACACTGACACCTATTTATGATTTTCTAAATTCTACAATAGCGATTAAAAATCCTGACGAAGAAATTGCTCTAACTTTGAAAGGAAAAAAAAGTAATTTAAGAGCAACTGATTTTATAGATTACTACGGCAAGGAAAGATTACAACTCAACGAAAAAATTATAGCAAGTATTCTCGAACAAATGAAAAAAGCAACTCCTGAATGGAAGGAGCTGCTTGAAATTTCTTTTCTTACTGATAGAATGAAAGAGAAGTATTTGGAGTTGTTGGAAAGTAGGGTAGGGATGTTTTAGTAATCTCCGCAAAAATGCGGTGAATAAGCAACTTATTCACCGCATTCATTAAATTTGATTAACAGGTAGTTTTTGAAGTGTAACAAATGTATGAATTAAACTTAATAGAAGAAAACTAAAACACTGCTAAATCAATGGGAGTCAACTAATAGAAAGCAAAGTAAAGTTAAAGAAAGTGCTTTTATTTCCCGATGCAGAAATTAGCAAAAATATTCCCTAACAATTCGTCATTAGTTACTTGTCCCGTAATCATTCCAAATTGGTACAAAGCTTCCTTAATATCTAATGCCATCAAATCGGAGGACAAGTTCGTTTCAAGACCAAATTTTACTTTTTGTATTTCATCTAACGCTTTTAATAAGGAATCGTAATGTCTGGTATTCGTTACAATTGTTTCATTATTTCGTAATGCTCCGGTATTGACAAATGAAAGTAATTGATTTTTTAAATCCTCAACGCCTAGTTTCTCTTTTGCAGAAATCAGTAAGATTTCAGGAATTTCTGATTTCAAATTTCCTATTTCACTTTCTTCTAATTTATCGGCTTTGTTACCAATGATTACAAGAGGTTTCAACGGAAACTGGTTTTTAATTTTTTCCAGTTCCACTTTTAACTTTAAACCAGAAACTTTAAACTCGGAACTGTCAAATAGAAAAACGACAACTTGCGCTTGTTCAATTTTTTCAAAAGTCTTACGAATCCCGATGCTTTCTACCACATCTTCCGTTTCCCGAATTCCAGCCGTATCAATGAATCGAAAACCAATGCCGCCAATCACTAACTCATCTTCAATGGTATCACGTGTCGTTCCCGCAATTTCCGAAACAATGGCGCGCTCTTCATTCAATAAAGCATTCAAAAGTGTCGATTTACCTACATTGGGTTCGCCCACAATAGCTACAGGAATTCCGTTTTTAATCACATTTCCTACGGCAAATGAATCGATTAATCGTTTTAGGACAAATTCGATTCGGTTCAGTAATTCATGAAATTGGGTTCGGTCAGCAAATTCTACATCTTCTTCGGCAAAGTCCAATTCGAGTTCGATTAGTGATGCAAAATTCAAGAGTTCTTCTCTTAATTTTGCTATTTCATTAGAGAAACCGCCACGCATTTGCTGCATTGCAATTTGGTGTGAAGCTTCATTATCTGATGAAATTAAATCGGCAACAGCTTCTGCTTGGGACAAATCCAGTTTTCCGTTTAGAAATGCTCTCAACGTAAATTCGCCAGGATCTGCCATTCGACAGCCTTTTCGAAGCAATAATTGAATAATTTGTTGTTGTATATAAGTAGAACCGTGACAGGAAATTTCGATCGTGTTTTCGCCAGTATAGGAATTTGGTCCTTTAAAAATGGAGACCAGGACTTCATCCAAAGTTTTGGAACCATCCATTATATGCCCTAAATGTAACGTATGCGTTTTTTGGGTTGTTAATTCTTTGTTTTTGATGGATTTAAAAATAGAATTTCCAATAGCAATGGCATCTTGTCCGGAAATCCGAATTACGGCTATAGCACCCGCTCCCGAAGGAGTTGCCAGTGCCACTATGGAATCGTGAGGTATCATATTTAAAGTCAATTTGGTGTAAAAGTAAGTAAATTTGACATGGCTACAAGTCTCTTGTAGTAAACCATTAAGGTTATTTTTTGTTAAAAATTAGCCAAAGTGATAATTATCATACTATTTTGTTTTTTGTTTTGTAAATTTATATAAATAATTAATTTGCAATAAATTAACTATAGTATGAAGAAAATCTTATTTCCTACCGACTTTTCGGAAGTGTCTAAAAATGCGTTTATCTATGCATTGAAATTGGCAGAATCTATTAATGCTGAAATAGTTACAATGCATGTGTACCAATTTTCACAAGCCAATTATGTTAATGTTTCTAAGTATTTACATGAAATTTATGAGGTTACAGAACTCAGTAATTTTGAAAATTATAAAGATGAAGTGCCACTTTTAAGAAAAATTGCGGAAGCAAATAATTTAGGTCATATCAAAATAAGCCATGTTTTGATTTTGGGAAATTTGGTTCCCGAAATTAAAAAAATAACCGAGAATGAAAATTTTGATTTCGTAGTTATGGGTACTAAAGGCGCCACTGGTATAAAGGAAACTTTTTTCGGTACGATAGCCACAAAAGTAATGAATGATGTCAAAGCATTAGTTTTGGCAATACCGGAGCATTGTACATATCATCCTATTGAAAAAATACTGTTCATTACACAATATAAATTGGAGGACACAGGGTCTTTTGTAAGAGTTCTGTCTTTGTCCAAAATATTTCAAGCACATATTGATTGCCTGCGTGTCGAGTCTCCGCATCATGAAGTTAAAGAGGACAGTAGAGAAGATTGGAAGGTATTAGTAGAAAATAATGGAGTTACATTTCACTCCATTAAAGGAGAAGATGTAGAAGGAATTATTTTAAATTTTATCGATTTGCATAAAATTAATTTGATTGCAATGCATGTGTATCACAGAAATTTCTTTGAGAAACTTTTCGAAATTAGTCTTTCAAAAAAATTAGCATTTCATATCAATGTACTGGACATGCTAACTTAGCCATCACATTAAGTTAAGAAATAATCTTAATTTTAGCCTATGAAACAAGTCCGCAAAA
>NZ_RYDO01000017.1:0-59930 GCF_003984855.1 Flavobacterium sp. GSP6 | reverse complement strand
TTGAAGAATTTAACAATCAAATTAATTACAAAAATGTAGCTTAACTTAATGTGCAGTTTTTATTTGCATATCCAAACTTCCCCAATTATCTGAATAACAATCGTAAGCATAATGCTCTTGTAAAAAGAGTTTTATGATTTTACTGTCGTTAAATATTCTGTCGGCTTCAGTTTCATCTGTAATTAATTTGTATTCAGTTTCTAAATTTCCCTTAGAATAAATTTCAATGCCTATTTTCTCTCTTATGAAATCGCAAATTGTTTTACTACATCTACGACTATTTACAAGAGTTGTATTATCTATTGTGAAATTCAAATCTCTGTATTTTTGCAAATAATCTGCTGAGCTTTTATAAAGATTAATATTTGTCTTGCCATCACTGCTTGTAGTGAAAGTATGTTGAAAAAAATCTCCAACAAAAAGTATGTCTAAATTGCTTTTGGATATTTCACTCAATAAATTAAAATCGTGTCCTCCAAAATCTTGTACTTCATCAATTAGTAAGCAATCATAATATTTTTCTAATCTTTGTTTAACACTTGGTATAACGTTTTGTTTAATAATTAGCATAGCAATTCTATTGTGATACAAATAACCATTTTTAGTTAGAAAACTTTTGTCGAAAAAGCTTTTAGGTAGTTTCCAAGATATACCTTTTCTATCAATTTCATTTGCAAGAAAAGGTTTGAAGCAAAAAGAATACAAAAATGTAAAATATGATTTTATTTTAATATTGGTTGGTATATAACCAAACTTGTTAATAATCTCATTTCTTAAATTTTCAGTATTGCTAATGGTATAGGTAATTATTAAAAAACGTTTTGTTTCGTTTAGTTGTTCTACAATATGGTAGGTTTTGCCCGATCCTGCAACTGCTAAAATTACTCTTTTATCCATTTTAAAGCATCTGTGATATATTGAGGTGAAATGATTTCAGAATTTTTTTTGTCCAATAAAGTATAGGCTACTTCTGCCTTATTATTAATCATAAATTGTTCCACTGTTAAAGATTCTCTTCCATTTTTATATATTCTTATACCTCCCTTAAACAATTCATCGCATATTGCTGTATTATCTTGATAAATACATATTTCAAAAGTGCTTCTTGTGTTATTGCTATCCGCAAATATCTTTATGTTATCCTTTATATAATCGGAATAGTTTTCTATGCAATTATCTTGGTAATTTCCGTCGTTATCTCTAATAACAGCTGTCTTAATGTTTAAAATTTTCGCAATGTCTAAATATCTTTTAAAACTTGTTCCGTCAACAGAAATTATATGAATGTTACAGTCGTCTATTTCAAGCCCTGTTACCTGTTTAAAAAGAGCCTCAGCTAAAATATACTCTGAATCTCCTTCTACTAAAATTACTTTTTTTGAAAGGATAAATTCAAGAATATTATTGTCGGGTGCTTTGATGAAAAATTTCGCAGTATGATCTGGGAGATTACTCAGTTTTAGTGGCTTTATAGTTGTACTATTTAATAAAATTGATTTTCTTAAATCAAGTCTTGTACTTATTAAATCGCTATGAGTGGCAATAAAAATTTGTTTGTTGTCAGACGCACTAATTTTTTGAATTAATTTTTTCATATTGCTATGACTCAGATGATTTTCAGGTTCTTCAAGTAAAATAATTTCTAAATCATTGTCGTTTCTACTTAAAGCCAATTCTGTCTTTATTATACATTGCCTACCTTTCCCTTTGTTATCAATAGAAATATTCCCTTCAAAAATAGTTAAGTCAGTTTCTAAATTTGATTTAGAATTTGACTTTATTGCAAATTTATATTCTCCAAGTCTTGCATTTATGTCTTTAAAAGCATTGTTTTTGAAGCTTTCTTTATGTGACCTATATTCGTGCTGATGATTATATTTTTCGATTGTACTATTTACAGAGCTATTGTAAATGTCTTTCACATACTCTTTCATAGCATATTCACTACTTACTTGTGAGTTGTCTATAAAAATATGTTTTAGATACTTTTTATATCCTGAATAAGATTGGTCTGCAAAAGTTTTGAATTCTATTGAATAGTATTCAAATGGGAAAATGCAATTTTCCTGTTGTAATATTTTTTTTATATCCGTTCCAAACTCGTCATTTGGTTTGCAGATTAATTTTAAACCGTCTACGGCAATTTTTTCACTATTTATAGTCCCGTTAGTTTCTTCATTATTTTGTTCACTCAAAAACAATTCAATTTCTAACTTTGGTAATTTCGCATAATTTTTGTCAGATGTTAAGAAGTTTTCAATAACATTTGAGTTGAATAAGTATTCAAGTCCAATAGTCTCTACTTTATTTCTACTACCACTAATTACCAAATCTATTGCCGTCAAAATAGAACTTTTCCCTGCTTCATTGTCGCCAATAAGTAAATTTATTTTCTCGTCAAAAGCAACTTCAAAAGTTTCATATCTTTTAAAGTTTAATAGTTTTATTTTATTTATTGTGTTCATCTATAAAATTTGTATTAAAATTACTCCCAATTCATAAATATACATAGCTTTTTAATACTGACATGTATAATCATTGAATTTTAGATTTTTACGTTTATCACGGTTTTCCTCATTATCGGTAAAAATATCATATAAAAAAAGACACCTCACAGCATCTTTCATTATTTCTTTCGTCTCCAACTATCATTATAATGCCTATTCCTCAAATACTCATAAAACTTCCCTGTCACATAAAGACCTAAAACCCATATCACAATTAACCCTATAATTTCATACCACTTCATTTGCTGTATTCTTAAATTAAAAGAATGCAATAAATGATTTTGTATTTTAGAATGCTATGCAATTCTGGAAATTCAATATGCAATTTGGGAGAATTTAAAGAGTTAAAAAAAAATGCATAATAGCATCCTTTTTTAACTCTTTAAAATGTTAGTTATCTTAATCAAAATCTAATAATTCTCTTGGGTGTTTTCCAAGTCCTTTTGCTAAATCTAAAAGTGTTGTAAAAGATAAATTTCTTTTGCCATTTTCAATATCACTTATTGTGGCTTTAATAAGTTTATCACTATTTAAGGCAACATTATCTTGACTCAAATTTAAGTCAGTGCGAAGTTTCTTGATATGCAAACCGAATTTTTTTAACTTCTCTTCCTTATGTTTGTCCATTTTTTAGCTTTTAAACAAAAGGCGTTATATTTTTTTCAAAAAATGTTATAAGAACTTATAACAAATAACTTTTTTTTGTTATATTTGTTTAATATTGAAATTATTATTAGATAATATTTGCATTGAGCATTTAAATAAATAATTTTGCGATTCTTCATATAAAAATATTTGAAGCATTCGCTTAGAATCTCGTTCCAAAAACTGGTACTTTTAGCACGCGAGATGATAAGTAAGATGCTCACGTCTCATGGCGTGGGCTCACTTATTCGTGTGCGGGTATACCAGTACCTTGGAGCGATATAAGCTGAGTTCCATGCCATTTTTTTGGCAACTATTTTGGCAATACTCAACTTCATTCTCAGCACCGCTTCTTCTTTTTTCATAGTCTCGCAGCAGTTTTAACCGCTAAAAAAACCATAACTATGAAATAAAAAAAAATACTATTTATTTAATGCCTGTGCTGTTTCTTTATTTTGAGTTAGTGTTTCAGTGCAGGTTCTTTTTTTGATTCAGATAAAAGAGCAAAGAAGTTATTATTGTTTTAAATTTTGAATTGTGATGAAGAGTGATGGCAATAATGCAAATAATCAATCTTCCTTTATATAATTCTTACAGCAAATTACCCTAGCAATACAACTGGATTTATAACATCTAAATTTTTACTATGAAATACTACAAACAAATAAAAATAGGAATAATTATACTTTTTATAGCAACGATGTTCATGTGGTTTTATGGTTATAATAGCGTGAACTGAACTGATGTTAAAATTCACATCGTCAGGTGAATAGAGGTTATTAATTATTTTAAATTTTGAATTGGGTTAAAGAATTTAGAACGTAGAATATAGAGACAAGAACCTAGAATATAAATCTAATTAAAAAGTATGCCTATGATAGAATAATAATATTGAGATTGCTTTGCTTCTCTCGGGTGCGTCGAACCTCGAAATGAGATTGCTTTGCTTCGTGCCTCGCAACGCCTCGCAATGACAAAAAAGGCCCTCCAACCGTCTGGACAACTGCATAGAGGACCAATGCTAACAAAACTAACGTTTCATTTAACTAAACCAAAATTATGAATATATTTTCATTTTACAAGGGATGGCCGGCGATTCCTTTGCTTTTAGGAATTTGCTTATGCGATTTTCCTGCCCATGCCGCAACAATCAACCCTTCCGCTTTTGCGACGGTAACAAAAAAAATTATACCTCAACAGCAAGTGCAAATAAGCGGTACTGTAACTGATGGTACAAACCCTTTAGCCGGTGTGACTATTTCTATAAAAGGAAAAGCTACAGCTGGAACTATCTCTGATTTTAACGGGAACTATATGCTAACTGCATCAGCAGACGATATAGTAGTCTTTAGTTTTATGGGTTTTTTAACCATTACAGAGTCTATAAACGGACGAAAAACAATCAACATACAATTACAAGAAGATGCAACCCAACTGCAGGAAGTGAAAATTAATGCGGGTTATTACAGTGTTAAAGAAAGCGAACGAACGGGGAGTATCGCTAAAATAACATCAAAGGATATTGAAAATCAGCCTGTAACGAATGTACTCGCAGCGATGCAGGGGAGGATGGCAGGGGTGAATATTACCCAGACAACTGGAACTCCAGGAGGAGGGTTTTCGGTACAGATCAGGGGATTGAACAGTGTTCGTGCAGCTGGGAATAACCCACTGTACTTTATAGACGGCATACCGTATTCCACTGATGCTATTGGTAGTGGACAAAATGCTACCGGTTTCCCGAGCAGGCTTAGTCCGTTGAATAGTATCAATCCAGACCAAATAGACAGTATTGAAGTATTAAAAGATGCGGATGCTACTGCGATTTACGGTTCAAGAGGTGCAAACGGCGTTGTGCTGATCACCACCAAAAAAGGCAAGCAGGGTAAAACGAAATTTACTACCAACCTATCTACAGGTGCCGGATCCGTTACCCGTTTTATAGACCTTGTCAATACCGAACAATACATTGCCATGCGTAAGGAAGCATTCGTTAATGACGGGATTACCCAATATCCAGCAGCGGCCTACGATATCAATGGGACATGGAACCAAACACGTTATACCAACTGGCAGAAAGCATTGCTTGGCGGAACATCACTGATTAGTGAACTGCAATCTTCCGTTTCCGGTGGTAGTGCCCAAACACAATTTTTGATGAGTGGCAATTTTAATAAACAAACTACCATCTATCCTGGAGACTTTGTCTACAAGAAAGCCAATGTGCATTTGAATATTAACCATGAATCAGAAGATAAAAAATTCCATACTAGTTTTACCGCAGGTTATACTTTGCAGGATAACCACCAATCTCGGATAGACCTGAACACAACTGCCTTACAACTTGCTCCCAATGCTCCGGCACTTTATGGCGAAAACGGCGAACTGAATTGGGAAAACAGCACCTTTAATAATCCGCTTGCTAATTTTGTTGGAGGTTACAACGCCAAGACCCATGACCTTTTGGCAAGTTCACTATTGTCTTACAGGATTAGCGAAGCTTTTGAAATCAGATCTAATTTTGGATATTCGACCATTTACAACGACGAGGTGAACGGTCTGCCTTCAACTATGTTTGATCCTGCATCGGAAACGGGACCGGAATTTTCGACTTTGATAGTGGGTCGTAACACAAGAAAAACATGGATTGCAGAACCACAGATCAACTGGAAAAGGCAGTTCAAAAACATTGGGGTGGATGTACTGGTAGGAAGCACATTCCAGTCCCAAACTAGTGCACAGCTGGTGCAATTCGGACAAGGGTTTTCAAGCAATAGTCTCCTGTATAACATTGCATCAGCAACCACTATAACCATTTTTGCTAATGATGAAACGCAATATAAATATCAAGCACTATTCGGCAGGCTCAACCTAAACTGGAAGGAAAGGTATATTGTGAATCTTACGGGTAGGCGAGATGGATCAAGTCGTTTTGGCGCTGGAAAGCAATATGCCAACTTTGGTGCTGTTGGTGCGGCATGGCTCTTTTCAAAAGAACATTTTATGGGGTTGTTTCCTATACTAAGCTTCGGAAAAATCAGGGCTAGTTATGGTGTAACTGGAAATGACCAAATAGGGGATTACCAGTTTCTTGACACTTATGGTTCTACCGGAGTTAACTATGGAGGAACGATAGGCCTGCAGCCCACACGCCTTTATAACCCCGCCTTTGGGTGGGAGACCAATAAAAAGTTTGAGGTTGCACTTGAAGTCGGTTTTTTTAAAGATAGGTTCTTTTTAACGGCAGGATGGTACAACAACCGTTCTTCGAATCAACTTACCGGAATGCCATTGCCGGGAACCACCGGATTTACCGTATTGCAGTCGAACCTTGATGCAGAAGTAGAAAATAAAGGGACAGAATTTACCTTGCGTACGGTTAACCTCGAGAATAGCGTACTTACTTGGTCTACAAATTTGAATCTGACGTTTGAAAAAAATACTTTATTGGAGTATCCAGATTTGGATACTTCTACATTCCGAAACACCTACGTAATTGGTGAACCACTTAACATCAAGAAAGTGTATCATTTTACGGGAGTTGATCCGCAAACTGGCATCTACACTTTTGAGGACAAGAACGGTGACGGTCTTTATACTACAAAAGACGATAAAACCGAAGTTCGGGACTTTAATCCGGAATTTTATGGCGGATTACAAAATACTGTAAAGTATAAGCACTGGCAACTTGATTTTCTTTTCCAATTTGTAAAACAGTTGAACTATAATGGTGACGCGGCGTATACCTTGCCGGGGAGCATGTTTAACCAGCCCGTCAGCGCATTAGACCACTGGCAACAACCGGGCGACATTGCCTCGCACCAAATTTATACTGATGGAAGCAATGCCGCTGCTGTAGTAGCTTATGATCGATATCTAGCTAGTGATGCTGTGATTTCGGATGCCTCTTATATCAGACTTAAGAATATTTCGATTGCGTATGACCTGCCGGAAAAGACCCTAAAGAATATGCGATGCAGGATTTTTATGGAAGGACAGAATGTACTGACTTTTACAAAATACCAAGGAGCTGACCCTGAATTTAAGTCAGTTGGTTATTTACCACCACTTCGAATTCTTACTGCCGGACTACAATTTACATTTTAATACTATGACTATGAAATACAATACCAGAAGTACGATATATATTTGGTGCCCTAAAAGCACCTTGCGCGGTCGTTTTTATTCGGCTATTTACATGATAATCCTAGCGATAACTTTTCAGGCTTGCGATGAGTTTGTTGCGGTCGATGTGCCCAAGAATCAACTTATTGCCAGTGGTGTTTTTGAGGAAAAGGCAACCGCCAATGCTGCCATGACTGATATCTATTCGAAAATTAGGGATTTTGGTCTGCTTACCGGAACACAGATGGGATTATCGCATACCTTAGGACTTTATGCCGATGAACTAGTGTTTTATGGTACTGCACAAAACGGGAATACTGCATTTTATACTAATACACTAGTTGCCTCTAGTATTGAAATCAGGAACATCTGGAATTTGAGTTATAACCAAATTTATGCTGCTAATTCAGTTATTGCAGGCGTTGCAGGAGCGGTCAAACTGCCGCAGTCTGACAAAGACGCATTAAAAGGAGAAGCTTTGTTTGTTCGCGCGCTGCTACATTTTTATCTCACGAACATTTATGGGGGGATTCCCTATATAACCACCACAGACTACGAGCAGAACAGAAAGGTGTCAAGAACCTCCGTGAACGCCGTTTATGATTTGGCAAAGGCTGATCTGAATGCCGCAATAGCTTTATTACCGAACACCTATAATGGCGCAGGACGCACTCGTCCCAATAAATTTGCAGCGTATGCCTTGCTTGCAAGAGTTTGTCTTTACGCAGGTGCGTGGGAAGAATCTTCAAATGCTGCCTCGGCGGTACTTAACAATACGGTACTCTATCCTTTTGAAACCGATCTTAATAAAATTTTCCTAAAGGAAAGCTCTAGCACGATTTGGCAGTTAAGCCCAAAATCACCGACTGGCAACACTAATGAAGCCGCCACGTTTATCTTTACCAGCACACCTCCAGCATTGTCTGCCATGAACAAAGATTTGGTTTTGGCTTTCGAGGCTGGAGACCAACGAGCTGTCAAATGGGTGAAGATCATAACCAATGGGGGATCAAGATGGTATCATCCGTTCAAGTATAAAAAGAAAACAAATACAGGAACTGTTGAAAACAGCATCATTTTTAGGGTTGGTGAATTGTATCTTATTCGTGCAGAAGCAAGGGCACGAGCCGGAGAACTTATAGGAGCAAAAGGGGATTTAAATGTTATCCGTACTACTGCAGGTCTTGGAAATACAACAGCGTTAACACAGGAAGAACTTTTAACGGCCATTTTACAGGAGCGAAGAGTGGAACTGTTTACCGAATTTGGGCATCGCTTTTTTGATCTTAAGCGATTTAACCAAATCAATCCCGTGTTGTCTGTCAGTAAAAGCGGTTGGGATTCCACCGATGTTTTGTTTCCCATTCCCGAGACGGAAATTGATCTTAACGGTACTCTTGCGCCTCAAAATCCTGGTTACTAATGAAGACTATACTCCAACATAATTTTTTAATTTGCTTTTGTTTATTTTGGTTTTTTGTAACCGTATCGAGTTTCGGACAGGTCTCAAAAAACCACCCACTGACTGTCGCAGATTATCCTTTGTGGCATACACTGCGACAACATCAACTTTCAGACAATGGAAATTGGCTGAGTTATAAACTAGACTATGACGGTTTGCCCGATACTCTTTTTGTGAAGCATACTAAAAGTTCCAAGAGGTACACTTTTCCGAAAGGGTATAGCGATAGCTTTATAGGAAATAATGCATTTGGTTGTTTGGATAATAGCAAAACTTTTCATCTTTTGAACCTTAGCAATGGTGTTATACTTACAAAAAGCAATACCACAGCATTTGAGTATGTTAGTGGTAATATTCTTTTAATTAGTGATTTAGCAGAAACTAATGGAACTTTGACTTTAACTGATTTTAATCTTAAAGTACTTCAGGCTTACAGGGATGTTACCAGTTATGCCATAAGCCATGATCGAAAATCGGTGGCATTCACTACGAGTTCCGACACTAAAAATGCGGTCTATGTTATTAATTTGGATACGGGAACGGAAAAAAAGTTAGTGGTCGAAAGCACTACCCATTCCTTTACTAGTTTGACGTGGAGCGGGACTAAAGATTCGTTTGCCTTTATCAGTAATCCCACGGGTGCATTAAATCTGGGCGATGCCATAATGTATCATT
The DNA here is from genome assembly GCF_003984855.1 of Flavobacterium sp. GSP6. Taxonomy (NCBI): domain Bacteria; kingdom Pseudomonadati; phylum Bacteroidota; class Flavobacteriia; order Flavobacteriales; family Flavobacteriaceae; genus Flavobacterium; species Flavobacterium sp. GSP6. Next base: position 50,516 of record NZ_RYDO01000017.1, on the reverse strand, counting down.
ACAGTGAAAAGGAAGCATTGCAAAGTGTTACCAGAGCAGAGGGAAGCTGGACTGAAAATTTTGAAATTGCATCTACTGACCTATCCGGGATTCATGTATCGGATGACGGGGAACGTGTTTTGTTTATCCTGAAAGAGAAGTTAGATAGCAGTGAAAAAGTAGCAGTATCAGAAGTGCAGGTATGGAATGGTGATGATGAAACATTATATCCTTATACTAAAGTGAGCAGGAAGTCTCCACAGCATTTGGGAATATGGTGGCCTGCTGAGCATCGAATGATAGTAACCGGTAATGCCGATAAAGCGATTGCAATGGTAGGCGGGGCACAAAAGTTTATGCTTGCAAAATCATTTTCTAAATCACAGCCTTCGATAAAATACTATCCAGACAGCGATTATACGTTTACTGATTTTGAAACAGGACAGGAACATCCCTTTTTGAATCAGCAACCAGGAGAATCTGATTATTTCTATATGTCACCCGGCAATACTTTTATTGTTTATTTTAGGCATGGTCACTGGTGGGTGTATGATATTAGGGAAGGGACACATCTGAATCTTACCAAAAATATAAGAACGCAATTCTCTGAAGAGGACTATGATGAACCGGGCGCACCACCACCGTACGGCATTGGAGGTGTTACCATGGGGGATAAGACATTGCTACTTTATGACAAGTATGATGTTTGGGAAATAAATAGCGATGGCTCAGCCGCAAAAAAACTTACCAAAGGACGCACTACTGAAATTGTGTACAGACTGTCTGGTATTTACAGTGCCACCATTGCGATAAAATCGTGGATGATGCCACAGATTCCTATTGTTAATAGCAACAGCATGCTAGTGGAGGGAATTGCTTCTGATTTCAGTACTTCGGGCTATTATAAACTGAATAATTTCAAAATTCATACTATGACCACTGTTTCAAAGCGGTTGAAGCATCTTATAAAAGCAAAGTATTACGATTATTACACTTTTATACAGGAAGATTACAACAGCCCCTTAGAAATAATAGGAATGGAGGGAAGCGGGAAGACAAGTAGTATATTTAAGAGCAATAAGCAGCACTATCAGTATAATTGGGGTAAATCTGAGCTGATATCGTATCAAAATGAGAAGGGCAAAGCACTTAAAGGCATCTTGTTTTATCCTTTTGATTTTGATGTTGCTAAAAAGTATCCGATGGTGGTGCAGGTCTACCAAAAACAAAGCCAACTGCTGCATGCTTATACCAATCCCGGGCTTCATAACGGAAGTGGATTTAATAAAACAAACCTGACCAGTAATGGTTATTTTGTACTCTATCCTGATATTGTCTATGAAATGGGGAATCCCGGCTTTTCAGCACTAGATTGCGTGATATCCGCAACAAAAGCTGCAATTGCATCCGGATTTATTGATAAAGAAAATATTGGGCTGACAGGACATTCTTTTGGAGGCTACGAAACTGACTTTATTATTACGCAGACCAATATGTTTAAAACAGCAATAGCGGGAGCGGGCATATCTGATTTTGTAAGCAGTTATCTTTCTTATGGAGTAAGTTATAAAAGGCATGATGCTTGGCGGTTTGAAAATGACCAATTTCGAATGAAAAAATCGCTATTTGAAGATTGGGAAGGGTATAGGAATAACTCCCCTATAACATTTGCAGAGCAGGTAAAGACCCCTTTGCTTTCATGGGCAGGCGAAATAGACGCACAAGTAAATAAAGACCAGACTATGGCGTTTTACTTTGCATTACGAAAACTGAATAAGTTGCAGGTAATGCTGTTATATCCCGGAGAGGGACATGTATTGCAGGATAAGAAGAATCAAGAAGATCTTTCCAATAAATTAGTTGAGTGGTTTGATTATTATCTAAAAGGAAATGGAAGAAAGCCTGATTGGCTGAACCCTTAACAATTTACTTTAAATTAGAAATGCAGTTCCAAGAGGAACTGCATTTCATTTTAACTATTCTTCAATGCGGTACAGTTCCACCGGACAATCTGCGTCCGACGGGTTTACTTTACCCCATAGTTGAGCACCTCCATTCGTACAGATCGTTCCCGTGTCATCAGTGTCACATAATGTGCTTGTCTGACATTTTGTTTGCGCGGAAATAAATTTGTACCCAGTTACTTGTGAAAGGGCTTCTGTGCTGCTCATTGATGTTGTAGTAAATGCACCACCAACACCCAGAACGATTACTGCCAAAGGCATCATCATTTTTTTTAAAAAAATTGTTCTCATAATAAAAATATTTAATGGTTATGATTTACTCTTTTACAGGTTTTCAATCTTACCCCTGAACACCGGCCAGTATATATTGTTGTTTAATTTTTAGGAATGAGGTGATCTAGAAATTCATAGCATACCAAATGATTATTAATTAATGCAAATAAATGATTGTCGACAACAATGAAACTTCTCATTTTTTTGTTTTTGATATGATACACGTAAAAACTAGATTGGTAGCTTTTCTTTATCAGGTCGTATATATCTATTATACTTGCGTTTTTCCAAACACTTTGAGCATCATATTGTCCGGGTAGAAGCGAGTGGACATACAGGTAATTGCCACTGACGGTACTACTTTTATTTACAACAAGTGCCCGTTTTGCTAATTTAGTGACCTTGCTTTTTCCGACTTCGGCAATTTCTAATTGAGCTCTTGAAATGGTATCTATGGTATTGCCACGATATTGCAATACCAGATTTCTGTCTGCAACACTATATTGATTCCGATATCGATAAACATATACTATTTTATCCAGATTGGTATTAAAATGGAGGCTGCCATCAGTATCAAAAACACCATCGATTTGTTTCTGCAGAATATCTGGGGCATATCTAACTGCCAAACTATCTGATGTGTTAAGAATGCCAAGTAGGTTTTCTCCTGATTGAGGCGATTTATATCGAACCGTTAGATTTATAGAATCTGTGGGTTCTGCCTGTGAGAAACGAACACCGGAATTAATCTTTAGTGTCGCGATCCAATTAGAAATACTTCCTTTAAATACATAAGGAACTGCTCCCTCAAACACAAAGAAGCTTTGATTGAAAACACGGATTTTCGGAACTCGAAAAGGCATGTCAGTTTGGTTTAAAATGATTTTGTGAGAGGTTGTAGTTTTGGTTTTTAAGTCGAATATTGTAATTAGAAGTGGGGCAGTACGATTGCCTAAATATATTTTTCCGTTTCCTGTTCCGGCAAAATAGTAGGAGTTGTATAAAAGATCTATTTTATATCTTTCCTGTGCGGCATGTTGCGGAAAGCGACGGGTGAAATTATTGTGATATTGGATGATGTTTTCTGACAGCAGGAATAGTATCACTATTATAGTGCTTCCTGCAGCAGCAGTTATTATCAATACCCAAATTTTTCTTTTAGTGTTTATTGTCGGGCTGATCCCTCTGTTTTTGCAGTTTGTAGGTTCGTAAATAACCGCTACAGCCAATAGTGCGACGAATATTAAATTAAAAACCAGATGTTGGTTCCATGTCATTTTTTCAAGGATGCCACCGCAAGAGCATGGAATGTAGGCACTGAAATTTAAAATTATGTAGATATAGGTTGTAAACATCATCATTAATGCAAAAGCAGACAGCAGTCCAAAAAATCTAAATTTAGGAGTGAACAGTACAATTGCAATTAGGATTTCAATCACAGGTACCAGAATTGCAATCCAAGCTGCAAATGCACTTAGTAGTGGCGACTGTCCAAGTTGGATTCGGAAGTTCTCAAAATCGATTAGTTTGCTGCTTGCAGCGTACATGAAAAGAAGCGCTGTAAAGAAGCTAATAATGAGAACGAAATTGCTTTTAAAGTTTTGGATCTTGCTCATTTTAGTAATTTTGATATTGTAAAGTTGCAACTGTTATTTTGGTTGACTTATGCAAATCAGGCTTTTCGTTATACTAAAAGGAAACTTCCATAAAAACAGGGTTCTCTTTACTCAGATGGACGGTTGAGGTCGCTAGGAGCATAGCCATAATGCTTTTTGAAAGCCTTATAAAAGTTTAAGTAGGCGCTAAAACCACATATAAAGGCAATTTCCTTCAAAGGGATTTCAGTCTTCTGAATGAGTAGATGGGATTTCTTAAGGCGTTCCAAATGATAAAAATTGTAGACGCTAGTATTGAAATACTTACGGAAACCTATCTTTAGCTTGTGCTCTTCAGACGCAAACATAGCAGCCAATTTTTTTAGGGTAGGAAGGGGCTCTTCCAAGTGATTTAAGATGTAATCATAAATACTTTGCATTACCACAGCTTCGGATTGTTTTTTTGGATTTGTTTTTATTACAAACGTTGCGTCTGACGACAGTTCTTGCAAGATGGTAGTAATTGAGTTTACGATTATTTTGTCACTGTAGTGTAGCCGTGATATGGTGCAAAAAGTTGGAAGTAATTTATTATTACCCGTTATAAAAATTAGCGGAACGGTGCTGTGGTAATTATCATCAAGTGAGGCTTCTATCTTTTTTTTATTCCAAATACTGAAGGACTGTGGTGCGATAAATTTTCCAAAGTCAACTTGAAATAATTCTTCGGATTCGTAGTATAGTGCTTCTGGTACGTGTGTATTAAAATTGCTGATAATAAAGTTATCGTCTAAAATAAATGTAGTTTGTACTAAGTTTTGATAACTGTAATGCGGGTTAACAGAACCTGATCGGAGTATAATATCATGCATCTGTCCAGCAAGAGTGTTAAGCATTTCAGAGAGTTTATCAACTTCGTCGTTTTGGTCTGTTTTGATAATTCTGAATGAGAGGTTGCCGGTTGCCATTTCAAAAAGCATTTGGTAAATCACCTTAATCCGTTGTTGGTTTTGTTGCGTATCCATTGTGTTGTATTAGTGAAGATTTGTCGGAATGGAGTGGGGAAGTGGAGACAAAATTATATAATACAATTCTCTAAATCAAGAAGTATAGTGTGCAATTCGGGAATTGAATAGGTGTTTTTTAGAGAAAAGTGAGTGGTGTCCTTCGAAAAGCTCAGGATGACAGGGAATAGTGAGAAGTGATTGGCGAAATGATTTTTAATTTCATAATCAAAGAGTAATTCTCGATGCGTTCTATAGTTGAGGTATGGAATAATAGGAATTATTGTAGTTTGTTTATTAGGTCTTTACGAGATATAGAAGGTTTTTGAGTTTAAGAACAGGTTATAATTAAGAGGGGGGAGGGATAAGAAAGATGCTGATGAGGTGTCTTTATTGTGTATATTTTTTGTTTTTTTGATATTGATAAAATTGTAAAAATAGTAATAACATCATCCTTTTCAACTTCTGATTTAAGAGCATTTGCGAAAGCGATATTGAGTTAGCAAAATTGATTCTTTCAACAATAAAACGTTTTGAATTACTAATTGATTTTTTACAATCTGAGGAAGATTATGAATATCTAGATATAAGTTTGTATCAGTATTTTAATTTAGAAAATTCTGAAGAATTAATCAAAGAAACTAAAATGCTCCCTCTTTAATTACTTAGAATTAAGACTGAAAATAACGGGTTCAAGTTTAAAGTAGAAGATGAAAAATCAAAATTATTCTTAAATTCATTAGTCTCATGTGAAATAATAGAAGTGGATGTTTTTTTAAATTTAAGAAATTTTTTAACACCTGCTGCTTTGGCGACTTGCTTCACCGCCTATTGCACGCCTCGTTGACTGTAGCGATTGTCAAAATCCCCTCCAGCTCCAGAAGCCAAAAACCTGCGAAAAATAGCTGACAGCTAATAAGTTTTTTTCTATGTTGAAGACAGCGGAGAAGATCGCTTACACTTGAGATATCATTGTTAAATATTTAACCTTACAAAAAGGTTTTTATGGGACATAAGTAATAACCATGGTATAATGTCGTATTTTAAAATCAGGATAAAATCATGTAAAAATCTGATTTAAAGCTGTTTTACTTAAAGTTAATTCTTTTGACTTTACGACTTTTAAACTTTCGACTTACTTAATAGTATTAGAAACGAAGATCTTCCTAATTTAACTGTTCATTTTACAGTAATTGTTTTTTTAATTTTTTAAAGAAAGGGTTATTCATTAGCTTAATTTGATCAACAACCAAACGGGCTATAGCCAATGCTCCTTTTCTACTTAAATGTGTGTCATCAGACTTTCCCTCTGGATAATAGGAATTCTCACCGGGTTTAAAATGCAAATGTAGCGCTTTCGATTTTTCGGGACCATAAGAGGTTTCAAGTAATTCTGAATAATATTCTAAATCCACAAAAGGCACATTGTACTCTAGGGCTACCAAACGAGTTTCAAACGGATAATCACCATGCGTTCCGACTAATACTCCATTTTCATTAAAATTTCTTCTGGCAATTGATGAAAACAAAATTGGAATTGCCCCTTTTTCCCTGCTTTCATTTACAAACCGAATGATGTTATGTCGATACGTTGTATGTGGATTTGTATACCGAGTAAAATCGGTTAATTTTTCATCATTATGCCCAAATTGTATAAAAACATAATCTCCCGGTTTTAAAACCTTAAAAACTGCTTCCCATTTTTTCTCATCAATAAAACTGCGTGTACTTCCGCCATTTACCGCTCGATTCTTTATAATTACATTCGAATTAAAAAACAGACGCAATACCTGTCCCCAACCGGTTTCTGGGTTTTCTTCCGGTTTTATTTTATCAGCCATCGTAGAATCACCAATAGTATAAATTGTAGTTTTTTGAGACAGTCTGTTTAAGGAAATTAACAACGTCAAAACAATAATAGGTTTCATAAAAATTATTTTTTTTTAATATATTACTTTGCAGCAGTAAGAATTGTACCTCTCTCACCAATTACAACTTCATTAAAAGTTACATTTATAGTAGTAGTAAGGCTCAATCCGTTTTTAGCTCATTGTATTATAAAACGGTTCAAATTAACGTTTTCTACTTTTTATCGGGGTATCCTTCTATTACAATTCCCGTGTTGGTGGCTTCAGTGTAACTGATATTAAAGAAATATCCGAATTTAAACGGAAATAATCCGCTTCCTACTCCATGTTATTGGCAGTGATGTAAATGCAGTCTTCCATGTCCTAAAAGAAATATTGGACAAAAATATATATTTAAAATAGCGCGCTCGATCTCTATTTGTTTTAATTTAAATTATCTCTTTTTAAATATCCACTCGCTTTACAGTAATCAACATACATATTTCGAACTCCGGCCATCATTTCACTTCCTATTACAATCGCATGCAGTCTTTTGAACTGGTAATTTCTTATTACAATATTTCCAAAAGGAGTTGCTGAAGTGCTACGTCATTAGTCATCTCTACCAAATTTCAGGGCTTGTCCACGGTATTGTCTCGAAAAATTCTAGCGATATCACTCAGTCATAAACAGATCAAAAATCGACTTTAAGTCAAAATAACTGATGTTTTTTGATGGTCTGTTTAATATTTGCTCTTTTTTTACTATTGTAAAATCGTATCAATCTCATCTAATTCATCTTTGGAGAAAGTAAGATTCTGCAGACTGTCAATATTGTAATTGAGTTGTGCAATTGAACTAGCTCCAATTAATACTGAGGTAATACGATTATCTTTTAACAACCAAGCCAAAGCCATTTGTGCTAAAGATTGGTTTCTTTTTTGCGCAATTAAAGTCAATTGAATAATTTTCACAATTTTTTCCTCCGAAACTTCTTCAGTTTTTAAATGACCATTAGGATTAGAGGCACGAGAGTTTTTCGGAATCCCTTTTATATATTTATCAGTTAAAAGTCCTTGGGCTAAAGGTGAAAAAGCAATACAACCAACTCCTTTTTCTTCCAGAATGTTTAATAATCCGATTTCCGGATTTCGCTCAAACATTGAATATTTGACTTGATGAATCAGACAAGGTGTTCCCAATTGCTTTAGAATATCTACAGCGTCTCTGGTCTGTTCCGGATTATAATTAGATATCCCAGCATACATAGCTTTTCCGCTTCGAACAGCATAATCCAAAGCCATCATGGTTTCTTCCAATGGTGTTTCAGGATCATAACGATGAGAATAGAAAACATCTACATACTCCAAATTCATCCGCTTCAAACTCTGATTCAAACTGGACAATAAATACTTACGGGAACCCCAATCGCCATAAGGACCCTTCCACATAGTATAACCGGCTTTGGTCGAAACTACAATTTCGTCACGAAGATTTCCATGAAAATTCTTCTTTAAAATTTTACCAAAAGTAATCTCAGCAGAGCCCGGATCCGGACCGTAATTATTGGCTAAATCAAAATGTGTAATTCCTTTATCAAAAGCAGCCTTAGCAATGCCTTCTGCATTTTCGAAACTATCTACCGACCCAAAATTATGCCATAATCCTAAAGATATTTGCGGTAATAATAAACCACTTTTTCCGCATCTGTTGTAATCCATATTTTTATCTAAAATAGTTTATAATTAAGAGACAAATTTATTGTTTCTTTGAATCAAATTTGAATAATAAATTCACTTATTTATTTTGAAAAGTTACAAAATTCACCATGCTAGAACGAAACCTAAAAAGGCTTGATTCATTTTATTATTTATCATAAATTGTTTTATTTAGTACTGTTTTTAGATGACTATGAATAGTTTCAATTTTTTTACTGATTTGATTAGCCGCTTTTAAATTTTTGCTTTTAATTTTTATTTCTATAGAAAAATCATTTTCTCTTTTCGAAACAAGCTTAACGGTAAACATTCCATTTGGATAATATACTCTCAAGCCATCCGTTTCTTCCATTAAATACAGATCGAATTCCCCTTTTAACCAATTGATAAATTGATCATAAAATTCAGTTTTTTCTACCTTTGTATATCTGGTAAAAGTATGAAATGGTGCCTCAAAAGAAATATTCATTTTTTAAATACATTTTTTAATTTCGTTGATAAATTTTATTGCCAGTTCGTCTGCCTCATCTTCGGAAATACTTTCGGTATAAATTCGAATAATAGGTTCTGTACTAATCGTATCTTCACAAATTCTGGCATCTCTTCCAATAATTAGTGAAATTTTTTTTTAAATATTTTGCTGCTTTAACTAGATACCATACGCTGCTGCAAATTTTATAGCATTTATTGGAGTCAAATTATCATTAACTATGCCTCCAATAGTTCCTGTAATTCCTAAAATCGATTTTATTGATGTCATTTTATCATTTACTTAAAATTCCCATCTAACAAATGCTTCCATTGCTGCATAATGGGACAATCCTAATTCATCATACAAATTGGCAGTTTCTTTATTTCTATCCTCGGCTCTTTGCCAAAACTCTCTGCTGTCTGCTCCTTGAAACACGACACCATCTTTTTGGGATTGATGCTTAAATATCCCTTTTCGTTTTTCCAACACTTGGTCTGGCCCCATCGGTACAGCCATTTCGATCTCGTCAATTCCCCATTCTTGCCAAGCCCCTCTGTATAACCAAACCCAACAATCATTCATGTACTTTTTAGGTTTTAAACGTTTTATAGCTTCAAAAATAGCATCTAAACATACTTTATGGGTTCCGTGTGGGTCTGCCAAATCACCTGCTGCATAAATTTGATGTGGTTTAATTTTCTCGATGAGATCCATCGTGATTTGAATATCTGATTCTCCTATTGGGTTTTTCTCAATAGTTCCTGTTTCATAAAACGGAAGTTCCATGAAATGAATCTGCTCTTCTGGAATACCAACATAAAAACTGGTTGATCGTGCCTCACCTTTTCGAATTAAACCTTTGATGTATCTTACTTCGGCGATATCAACCTCACTCGCTTTTTTGTTCTTTAGGAATGTTATTGCTTTTTTATAAATATTTTCTGCCTCAGGGCTTTTGATACCGAACTTATCATTATAATCACAAACAAAGCTTGCAAATCGTAGCGCTTCATCATCAGCTACTGCTATATTACCGGAGGTTTGATAACCAATATGTACTTCATGTCCTTGTTCATGCAATCTCTTGAATGTGCCACCCATACTAATAATATCATCATCTGGATGTGGACTAAAAATAAGCACACGCTTTTTGGCAGGCTCTGCACGTTCTGGTCGTTTGCTGTCATCGGCATTGGGTTTACCTCCTGGCCATCCTGTTATAGTATTTTGAAGCTTGTTGAACATTTTTATATTAATGTCGTAAGCTGGTCCTGAATCGGCTAATAAATCACTCATGCCATTTTCTATATAATCAGCATCTGTAAGCATTAAAATAGGTTTTTTCAAATGAAGGGCTAAACCCAATGTCGCTTTCCTTATAAGTTTATCTGTCCATACTATTTTTTCGACTAACCAAGGCGTATTAATTCGGGTTAATTTTGAGGAGGCTTTCCTATCTAAAACAAAGGTGGCATTTGTATGTTCTTGCAAAAATGAAGCCGGTACTAAATTTGTAACTGTACCTTCTACCGATGCTTTTATAATATTCGCTTTTCCTTCTCCCCAAGCCATAAGAATCACTCTATTTGCTTCCATAATCTTTTTAACTCCCAATGTAATAGCTGTTCTAGGAGTATGATCTAAGCCAGAAAAGTCACTGCTTGCAGCTACTCTTGTAATATGATCTAAAGCTACTAATCGTGTTTTAGAATTTTGTAAAGATCCTGATTCATTAAATCCTATATGACCGTTTCCTCCAATTCCTAAAATTTGTAAATCTATTCCTCCAAGAGCTTCAATTTTGGCTTCATATGTGGCACAATAATTCGCTATTTCTTCTTTTGACAATGTTCCATCCGGAACATGGATGTTTTCCGGTAAAATATCAACTTGATTAAATAACAATTCTTTCATAAATCGCACATAGCTATTTATGGAATCTCGCTCCATAGGATAATATTCATCTAAATTGAATGACACTACATTTTTAAAACTTAATCCTTCTTCTTTGTGTAAGCGCACTAGTTCTGAATACAATCCTTTCGGGGAAGAACCTGTGGCCAACCCCAATATACAAGGCTGTTTTTGGGCTTGTTTAACTTTTATCAAATCTGATATTTCTTTAGCTACAGCTTTAGAGGCAGCTACTGAATTTTCATAAACTACGGTTCCTATATTCTCAAACCGCTTTTCGAAACCTGTGGCTTTATCAATATTACTATTTAACATGGCTTAATTTTTATAATTTATTTTTAATTTTATTGATATTTCCCAAAATATTATCTAACACTCAGGATGTATAGAATTCTTGACTAAATGATTTTTTATATTTTGAACATGAAAAAATTTAATGTTTTCAGGTTGTTTTATTATCAAGCTTTCTTTAAATGAACCTTGTTCCAACTTAATTCTAGGGAGTGATCGTCTATAATAAGTAACAAATAATGGTATTTTCATTTCTTCAAAGACATTATTTACAAGTAAATATTCTTCATACGTTGATTCCATTGTTTTCTAAATACAACAAATTTTGCCTGATGCAACAACTTTTAGAGCATAATAGCAATGAGAATCTGGCGGAGTTGCTATACATAAAGAGTCGACTTCAGGATCATTTATTAAATCATCCACATCTCCATAAAACTTAAGAACACTGTACTTAATTGCATAATCTTCGGCTTTTTAAATATTGCGCTGCGTGACTGCATGTAACTCAAAACATTCTACTTTTTGATAGGCAGGACCGCTTCTAAGTTCTGTTACATTTCCGCATCCAATAATCCCCCATTTATACTTTTTTCTCAAACATATTGACAAACTGTTATCCTAATATTCTCAATATTTATTCAAAATATATTGCCTCATCAAAATGTTTTTTTATTTATTATTTCTTGACCAGCTTTTATAATTATGCCCCCAGATAGCAAAAAATAGAATAATGGAATAACAGGGAATTAAAATCCAATAACTACTTGTTGCTGCTGTTGCCAAAGCATCTGATTCATTTATTCCTTTAGCAATAAGCTCTTGTTTATTGGCATCAACCATTCTACCATATAATGGTGGAATAATTGCTCCACCTGAAATCGCCATAATTAATAAGGCTGACGCTGTCTTAGTGAATTTTCCTAATCCATCTAAAGTTAAAGGCCATATTGCTGGCCAAACCAGTGCATTGGCAATGCCTAATGATGCCACAAATAAAATAGACGTAAAGCCGGTGGTTAATAATATACAAACACTGAAAATGAGGCCTAATGCAGCACTAATTATAAGTGCCGTTCCTTGTTTTAAATATTTGGGTATTAAAAAAACTCCTAGAGCATAGGTACACACCATTGCTAATAAGGTTAAAGTTGTAAAGAACTTGGCGTCTGCAGCTGGGAAACCTAACGAAATACCATAGGCTATTATAGTATCTCCAGCTATAACTTCTGCCCCTATATAGACAAATAATGTTAAAACACCCAACCATAAATGAGGAAATTGAAAGATACTTTTTTTTGTTTCAGATCCTTCTTTTATCTCATTCACTTCAGCTGCTTCAACGTGAGGCAGAGGTGCTTTTCTAATTAATAATCCTAAAATTAATAATACTGTAGCCATTATTAAGTAAGGCATAAAAACACTGTCTGCCATAGTATCTAATAACACTGCTTTTTCTTCAATCGACGCGCTTCCTAATTTTTGTTTGACTTCATCTATTCCTGATAATAATAATGTACCAAAAATTAACGATCCTATTGCACCGGCTGTTTTATTGGCAATTCCCATAATGGCAATACGTTTGGCACCACTATCGATAGGTCCTAAGATTGTAATATACGGGTTCGCAGCTGTTTGTAACAAAGTCATCCCGACACCTTGAATAAAAATACCTGTTAAAAACACCCAGTAAGTTCTTGCCTCAGCCGCTGGAATAAATACTAAAGCGCCAATCGCCATTATTATTAATCCTAAAGACATTCCTTTTCTGTAACCTATCTTATTCAAAATATATGAAGCTGGTAAAGCCATTACTACAAATGAAATATAGGATGCCGATGCTACCAAATAGGATTGAGCATCGGTTAATTCATTGATAGTTTTCATAAATGGAATTAGTGCACCATTAATCCAGGTCACAAAACCAAATATGAAAAATAAGCCTGCTATAATTAGTATTGGGACTAAATTGTTTTTTGATTTAATACTATTACTCATATCTGTGAATTTTTAATTCTATTAGTTAATTAACGATGCTTTATGGTAAAATTCAATAGTCTCTTTCAAGGCATGATCTATAGAATACTGTGGTTTAAATCCTAGTTGAGTGAATTTTGAAGGATTTGCTTTTGAATGTTTAATATCTCCTGATCTTTCATCCAGAAATTTTATTTTTGATTTGGAGTTGGTTATTTCAATGATTTTTTCCGCTAATTCTAATATTGACGTGTTATGGCCTAGAGCCACATTATAGGTTTCATTCCCTTTTTGAGATGCCAAAATATTTGCTCTTACCACATCTTTTACATAAATAAAATCTCTAGTTTGTAAGCCATCTCCAAAAATGGTTATCGGTTTGTTTTGAAGTGCATTATTTATGAAAATTGGTACCGCTGCTGCATAGGCTGATTTTAAATTTTGTCTAGGACCAAAAACATTGAAATAACGTAATGAAGCAGTAGGAAGACCCCATTGATCTTGATACATTTTCAGATAAAACTCACCATCTAATTTTGTAACAGCATACGGAGTCATAGGTTCCGGAGTCATTGTTTCTATTTTAGGCAATATGGGATTGTCTCCATAATTAGCCGCAGATGAAGAAAGTACTACTTTGCAATTTACATTCTTCTTTGCGGCCTCCAAAATATTTATTGTCCCCAATGTATTGATTTCAATACATTCGTTTATATTTAAAAGGGATTCCGGGACGCTTACCAAAGCCGCTAAGTGAAATATACCATTAGCACCTTGCACTAGTTCTTCCACAAGATTTTTATCCCTGATATCTCCTTTTTCAAATTGAACATTCAGCCCATTAATATTTTTTTCGAATCCCGTTCTTAAACTGTCCAAAACAATTACATGATGTCCTTTAGCGGATAAATATTCAGCAATGTGACTTCCTATAAATCCTGCGCCACCTGTTATTATATACTTCTTCATTTTTTTTAAATATTAGGAGTTATCCTTTCAGAATTATTAGTCATTCCAATTTAATACAGGATACTGTTTTTTTAGATAGGCCTTTACTTCAGCTATGTCTTCTTTTGCCGTTAAATCCGGTACGTGTTCAGAAAAAGGGATGCCAAATGTGGTATTTGGGTGTTCTTTTAATGCGTTTAAAAGTACGGTAGGTAATTCCTTTTCGTCTCTTTCAGGATGAACGGGACAGTTTTTTAGATAAGGATAGATAAGATCTCCTTTAAATTTAAAAGCATTCATGCTCACTCTTAACTTTCCCTCGGAATCTTTGTAACTCTCTAAATTAGCTGCAGTTGGTTTTTCAAGAATATCAAATAATTGATTATCATGGTCGAGTTTGGCAATGGCAAATCGAGAAATTCGTTCCGATGGAAATTCCATCGCATCTCTATTATAACTTATAAAAGCATTAGGACTATCTGTTTCTCTAAGCGCATAAAGTGCATCGACTGAATACAAGTTGTCGCTGTTGCAAACCGAGTAATCCAATGAATTCAGTTCCGGATATTGTTCTACAGCTTGAAATAATGCATCTGCAGTACCTAATGGTTTGGCTCTTCCTTCCGGAATATATTGAATAGCAAAAGAGATAGTTAAACCATGAAAATCATTGTATTTGTTTTCACTTCCGTAAAATTCTTTAAATAGATCACCCCGCTCACCAATAATAATATAGATATTTTTATACCCTGCTTTTTTCGCATTCAATAAAAGATAATCCAATAATGGTCTTCCATTTGGGCCAACACCAATTAATCCTTTACTTCTTTCATTCGCTTGCGCAATTTCTTCGTCACTCAAATTATCAACTGTAACTTGTTTTTTCATTCTGGAAGAAGCGCCGCCAGCCAAAATAATTAGATTGTCATGCATAATTAATTCTTTAAAATTTTAATGTTTTCTAGTATTCTCGCGCCAGGATCAACGGTTACCGTATAGGCTTCTATTGCCCCTGCAGTCAGTATTGCTGCCACTACTGGAGCTTCATTTCCCGGTTCAGCCAGTACTACAATACTACCGCCTCCACCTGAACCAACTATTTTTGCCCCATACGCCCCAGCTTTCAATGCAGCATTAATCATGGCATCAATTTTTGGCACAGTTATTTTTAATAAATCTCTTAAAACAGCGTGATGTTGATTCATTAAAGCACCAATCTTCTTTAAATCTGGAGTTGGTTTTTCAAATTCTTTTAAAGCCTCTTTTGTATAATGGTAATTCTTGATGGCAGCTTCAAAATAAGTAATCAATCGGTCTGGTAAATAATTATAGTATTTATCTAAATCTTCTATTTCGGATGTATTTAAATCAAAATCTTTAAAATTTTGTTTTATAATGTCAATTGCAATCAAGGCATTTCCTTTTAATTCTCCTATCAAACCAATGGTTTCTTTAGGTACCCCGGAAACACCGGTTATTAATCCTTTTAGTTCTGTTCCAATAATGGTATAAGAAAAAGGATCTTTGGTATTGATGTGTACAATATTGCCCACTCCGATGCTGTAATGATCCATCATTCCGCCTGGTTCTCCGTGCTCTAAAACTTCAGAAGCATACCCCATTTTTGCAATAAATTCCGGAGTAACTTCGGCATCAACTCCAAAAGCGGTAACCAAAAAATGAATCCAAGCCATTAATAAAGCCGATGAACTTGAGGTTCCGGAATTGATAGGAATATCTCCTTTTATGGTTATATCGTATCCTACAGTTGGAATACAACCTTGTCTTCTCAAAACTCTTAAGGAAGAGGCAAAATAATCTCGAGGTGCTAATTCTGAAAAAATACCGTGAATATCAATGACCCTAACTTCATTAATATCCTCCATGTTTAGTCTGAAAACTGAAGTGTCATTTTGAACTGCAGTTAATTTTATATTTAGATTGATTGCACATGCAATGACGGGCAAACCTAAATAGTCTTGATGATCTCCAAAGAGACACGTTCGTCCAGGAGCTAATGATATAATTTTTTTCACTTTTTAGAGATGTTAAAAACGCTGTATTAATAGTGTTTAATGCTAATTTTATTTATAATTCTAACTGTTTATTTAGTTTTACTTTACGAAACTATAGATTAAATTCTAATAAAACAAGTAAAAAACAATAAA
Organism: Flavobacterium sp. GSP6; assembly: GCF_003984855.1. Classification (NCBI taxonomy): domain Bacteria; kingdom Pseudomonadati; phylum Bacteroidota; class Flavobacteriia; order Flavobacteriales; family Flavobacteriaceae; genus Flavobacterium; species Flavobacterium sp. GSP6. Next base: position 34,366 of record NZ_RYDO01000017.1, on the reverse strand, counting down.
TGTGCTCGAACACACTTATTTCGTGTTGTCGAGCACATTTTTAAATTGTATGAAAAAATACGATCATAAAAAGATTATTACTAACAATGAAAGAATGTCAAACGTATAATTAGGTACTCATTCGTTAATTCAGTCTTACAAAAAAAAATAAAACCAAAGTTTTTATATATTTGCTCATTATGGATAAAAAGTATACAATAAAGGATATTGCTAAATTAGCCGGTGTTTCGAAAGGAACTGTTGACAGAGTTTTGCACAAAAGAGGTAAAGTGTCACCAGCTGCTTTGGACAAAGTCAACGAAGTTTTAAAAGTAATTGACTACGAGCCAAACCTTATTGCTAGGAATTTAAAGAATAATAAAATTTATCGCATTTGTATTGTTCTTCCTGATCCCAAAATTGATACTTATTGGCATCCTTGCCTGAGTGGTATTGATGATGCGGTGAAAGAATTCAAAGCCTATAATTTGATTATTGAAACCTTTTACTTTAATCCGGAAAAAAAGAAATCCTTTTTAAAAACGAATAAAGAGGTATTGGAATTATCTCCGGATGCTGTTTTGCTAACGCCTTTATTCCATAAAGAAACTGTAGATGTTATCGAAGAATACAATTCGTTAAACATCATTGTAAATACTTTTAATAACCAAGTCGAGTCCAGTTTTGTAAAAAGTTTCGTTGGTCAGGATTTATTTAGAAGTGGACGAGTGGCAGCAAAATTAATAGATTCGATTACCGGTACCGGTCAAATTGCCATTGTTCATATTGATGAAACCTACAAAAATGCAATTCACATGCAGGAAAAGGAAAAAGGTTTTAGAAATTATTTTGATGAGAAAGAAAATTCTCCATACACGATTACCACTTTAAAATTAAAAAATCCAAATGTTGAGCTTAGTTGCAATACTTTCCTGAATGAAAATCCAGAGGTTACAGGAATTTTTGTTACTACTTCTAAATCGTATCAAATTGCTAAGGTAATTAGTGAATTTAAAGGTAAAAAAATTAGAGTGGTCGGTTATGATTTGATTGATGAAAATGTTACTTATTTGAATCAAGGCGTCATCGATTTTATGATTCATCAAAACCAGAAAAGACAGGCATATCTCGGAATAACCTCTTTGGTGGAACATTTTCTCTTTCAGAATGAAATTCCAAAAATGATTTTTTTGCCGATTGATATTGTGAACGCGGAAAATGCGGAGTATTATATTGAATAAAAAAAATTATTCTTTTAAAATAAAAACTCCGAAAGAAGATGCAATGTGGAAATTGGGAGTTTCCGTATTTGGGTTTACCCAAGTAATCCAATTAGGTTCATAACATTCATTTTGGGCTTTACTATATTTAGCCCTAAAAACACCGGTTTCAATAATGTTGTTTTTTATTAAATTAAGACTTTTCAAAGATTCGATACTAATTGATCCCTCAACCATAAAAGTATTAGCTTGTACAGATGATTTAACTACTAAATCATTTTTGGGCCAGTTCCAACTGAAATCGAAATTCTTATTAGGATACGCAATAAAATCCATTATTCGCCCAGAAGTGTCGATCTCTAAACAATAATAAGGATTCAGTCCATTATCAGTTCTGAAAAAGAGTTCAACTCTATCAGAAACTCCAATACTTTCAAAACTTTCATCTTGCTTTTCTATGTGGATTTCAGTATCTAAAACTGTAAAATTAAAAAATAATTTGTCTCGATTCCAAAGTGCTTTAAATGTAGTTTTAGTTACTTTTTTGGTATTCCACGGGGAACAAAAATCAGTTAAAATCTGGGCTTCAGCCCACGCTATGTCATCACCTTTTCCGGAGACAGTCAGATCTTTGTTTTCAATTAAATGGACATCATATTCTTTCATTTCTGGAATCATTTTATACGGTATTTAATATTTCTGTGAAACTGTGTTTGAACAGAAATTCTCGAAATATAGTTAAAAGAAATTTCAATGAATCTATTTATTCTTTTTTTAGCCTAATTATAAGTCTTACATTCATCTCTTAGCTGTTAAATTTAAAATTAAGTGATGGTAAATTGAGATTAAATGGTCAATTTATAGTGCGTAACTATTGTTGAAGTTTTAATTTTTAGTTTAAAAAATTCCGAATTTCTTGTTATTTAATGAGTATGTCCTTTTTTACTTGAAATAAATGATATGAAACCCCACAGGATTTTATAATTGAAAAACTAGAATTTTAGTACTAAAAAAACGTTTCGAGTATTTTTTGTGTGCTCGACAACACAAATAATATGTGTTCGAGCACATTATTTGTGTTTTTCCTTGTTTAATAAAAATATAATCTCTAGTTTCGTCATGTATTAAAAAATAATCAATCTTTTATTAGGTCAAAATTTAATGTTTTTGAAGATTATATCAAAGGCTGTATTTAGAAATATGCATAAAAAAAGAGGGTGGATTTAGACAAAAATTAGCTCAGTTAAGAAATTATAAATCAAATTTTTTAGAGTTCATTTTTGTCCATCAAAAAAACATACAAACAACACTTAATACTGAATAAACCAACAAACAATTATTAACTAAAACCATTTCAAGAGTATGAAATTATTAACCCAAAAAAAACCAAGGGGCTTAAGGATTAAAAGTATGACACACAAAGAAATTAAATTAACAATTCTTTCTTTTCTAGCTTTAACTTTTCAAGTTTCTACTGCTTCGACCATAAAGACAATCGCTTTATCCGAAACTAATGTATTATTAGTTCAGAAAGTTGTAAAAGGAAAAGTTACCGATGAAAGTGGAGCACCTCTTCCTGGAGCTAATGTGCTTATCAAAGGTACTACTATTGGTGTTCAAACTGATGCTGATGGTAATTTTGCTATTGATGTAGTAGGAAATAATAATACTTTAGTTGTTTCATTTATTGGAATGGAAGAACAAGAAATTGCTATTGGCAATGACCCATTAACTATTGTTTTAAAAGAAACCGGACAAAAATTAAATGAAGTCGTTATTGTTGGCTATAGTACGATTAAAAAAGAAAGTTTGACGGGTTCCTTACAAACAATTACCAATAAGAAGCTTACAGATGCTACAACTCCCTCTGTTGAAAATTTATTAGCAGGGAAAGCTACTGGAGTTTATGTAAATTCTGGATCTGGACAGCCTGGTGAAGCTGGTAAAATAATTATTAGAGGTAAAACAACTGTAAACGGAAGTACAGATCCTCTATGGGTTGTTGATGGAGTTATTGTAGGAAGTAGTGCCGGGAGCATTAATCCCATGGATATTGAAACTATGACGATTCTAAAAGATGCAGCCTCTACTGCTGTATACGGTTCTCAAGGGGCTAACGGAGTTATTGTGGTTACAACAAAAAGTGGAAAATCAGGCAAAGCAACTATTAATTTCTCGACGAAGATGGCTGCTACCACATTAAACACGGGTAATTTCAGCTTAATGAATGGAAATGAATTATATGACTTGTACGATTCTTTTTCGAACAAACAGGACTTTTCAACGGCATGGTGGTGGACTCCGGAACTGAGAAATAAAAACTTTGATTGGTGGGATAATGCCACAAGAACAGGTTTAGCAACCGATCATAACCTCTCTATAAGTGGTGGTAATGAGGATTTCAAAAGCTATGTTTCTCTGGGGGTGTATGATGAGACAGCAGCAATAAGAGGCTATGACTACAAACGGTATAATGCACTATTGAAATTTAGTTATAAAGTAAATAATTGGTTAACCATACGCCCACAGATAAACGCAACCCGCAGAGATGTTTTAAATAAACAACATTCAGTTGGTGCAATGTATGGTAATATGCCTTGGGATAACCCGTATTTAGCAGATGGAACTTTGGTAGGAAATCAACCAAATCCTACTTGGGTAAACACCACCGGATCAAACTATTTGTATGATTTACAATGGAATTACAGCGAGTCTGAAGCCTATGATATTCGAAGTAATTTTGATTTTGACATAAAACTTACGGATTGGCTGACTTTTGCCTCTGTAAACAGTTATATCTTTTCAAATTCAAATTCTACCTCCTATTCAGATCCACGTTCTTCCAGCGGATTAGCAGTAAAAGGAAGAATTGAGGATTATATGAGTTCGTATAATAGAGCCTATACCAATCAACTGTTCAAATTCAAAAAATCATTTGGAAAACATGATTTTAATGCCATCGCCGGCTATGAATGGAATGAATTTAATTCTAAAAATACAGTAGGAATTGCAACTGGATTTGCTCCGGGGTTTGTAGTGAGTGATGTGGCCTCGATTCCTGAAAGAGTGAGAGGAAGCAAAGCGCAATGGGCCGTACAATCATTATTATCGAATGTAAATTATACCTATGATAATAAGTACTTAGCACAAGTTTCGATTAGACGTGACGGAGCTTCAAATTTTGGGGTTAATTCACAATACGGGAATTTTTACTCTGTAAGTGGTGGATGGAATATTCATAAAGAAGCTTTTTTTAAAGCGGATTATATCACAAATTTAAAACTTAGAGCCAGTTATGGATCAGTAGGAAACAGACCAAACAGTCTTTATCCACACTATGCCCTGTATTCATTAACGACAGGGTACAATGAAAATCCAGGAGCCATAATTTCTCAAATTGCGAATCCTGATTTAAGTTGGGAAAAAACATATACGGCCGGTGTGGGTTTAGATATTTCGTTTTTAAGACGATTCAACCTGACTTTGGATTATTATGATAAAGATACTTCGGGTTTATTGTACCAAGTTCCTTTGCCAGGAGTTATTGGAGTGACTAGTATTTGGAAAAACGTAGGAGCAGTAAGCAATAAAGGTTTTGAAGCGGCACTTAATGTTGAAATTATTAATAATGAAGATTGGAGATGGGCTGTAGATGCTAATATTGGTGTGAATAAAAACAAAGTAACGAGTCTTTATGGCGAAAGACAACAAATCATCGTGAGAGATGGATCTGGTATTTCCGGTTCAGCTAATAAATTATTGACTCCCGGAAAGGATGTAGATACGTGGTACCTTACAGAATGGGCTGGTGTAGATCCAGAGAGCGGAAGACCACAATGGTTTGAAACCAATGCAGCAGGAGAACGCGTTAAAACCTTCAGTTATAGTGCCGCTTCAAAAACACCAATTGCTATGGGAGCGTATACGCCTTCATTTTTTGGTGGATTTTCAACGAATTTAAATTATAAGAGTTTTGATCTTGCTGCCATATTTACCTATTCAGTAGGAGGCGAAATTTATAATTATGCCAGAGCTGAATTTGATTCAGATGGAGCCTATACAGATCGCAACCAAATGAATCTTCACAGCGGATGGAGCCGATGGGAAAAACCAGGTGATATTGCTACGCATCCTCAAGCCAGTTATAACAATCAAAGTAACTCAAATAAAGCTTCGTCTCGTTTCTTAGAAACTGGAACCTATCTAAAAATGAGAAGCCTTTCTTTAGGATATAATCTAAATGTGGAGCGTTTTAATATTTCGAATCTTAGATTATTTGTAGCTGCAGAAAACTTATTTACAATTTCTCACTTCTCTGGAGTTGATCCTGAGATACCACCTAGTAATGGTCAAATAACAGGAGTTGCCACCTCAGTATATCCTCAGACACGCAAATTTGTATTAGGTCTTAATCTTACTCTTTAAAAAAAATAAATCATGAAAAAGATATTTATATTATTCATTACAATTAGTTTTTTATACTCTTGTGAACTGGAGAGAGAACCTTTTAATGCTTACACCGAGGACAAAATCCTTGCAGATAAGGAAGCGGCTGTCGAAGTACTTTTGAATGGGTGTTACGCACAACTTAAAGGTTGGTCAGATGTTATGCACAGAGTAGGGGAATATCCCGGAGATAATATCATGATAAGAGGAACTTCTACGGATGCTTTCTATTCCTTTATTTCGTACCAGCACATACCGGATAATGGAAGATTATCTGTTTTTTGGAACAACAGTTATAAAATTATTTCACAATCAAGTGACTTAATCAAAATTATTTCAGAAGGTGAAAATGCGCAAATTGACCAACAATTAGGAGAAGCCTACTACTTAAGAGGAATGATTTACTTCTATTTGTCTCGTACCTACGGTAGACCTTATGCACAATCCCCTGACTCTAATTTGGGAGTACCCATTGTAAACGGAATGCCTGCCGATATTGATAATTTACGTCTCCCAGACAGATCCACAATTAAAGACAGCTACCAACAAGCCATTAATGATTTGAAAAAAGCAGAAACGCTAATGACCGTAAAACGTAGTGCGACTTATGCAACCAGAGAGGCAGCGCAAGCAATGCTATCCAGAGTATACTTATACATGAGCGGAACGTACCAAAGTCCAAATCAAGAATATGCTACTCTTGCCATAGAATATGCTACAAAAGTAATTGCAAGTGGAAATTACAATTTACTTAGTAGAGCGGATTTTATGAAATACAATACCTTTGCTCCTGATGCTGCCGGACAAACGGAAACCATTTTTGCTGTTAAACGTGTGGCTTCAGAGTTCTCCGGATTCGATCACTATTATGGAATTGGCGGCATGTACGCCAATATTCAAGGACAAGGTTGGGGCGAAATGTATGCCAGTGCTAAATATTTAGATTTACTGCGCAAGTCTGGTCAAAAGAATGATGCTCGTTGGGCATTTATTAAACCACAATACGCACTGGATGCATCAGACAATAAAACAGAAGCCTTCCGTTTTGTCCATGATTCGTATAATACCAGCTCAGTACAAACAGGGTATAACTATTTGCAACAACCGCTTAAGCGTAATGCTGACGGTACATTTTACATTAATATTGGGACAGATAAATACGATCTAACTGTAGTTAATGCTGCTGAAAATAGTTATTCGATTGACTATAAAGGAAAAACATATGTTGGTGAAAAAGATTTTATGATGTTATTGAACCGTGTATATCCAATGTATTATATCACTAAATGCTCTTTACAGGATAACGATTCGCATCTTCATTCGCCAATCATTTCAAGACTATCTGAAATGTATTTGAATATGGCAGAAGCGTATGCAAAAAAAGGGGATTATCAAAATGCACGTATTAACCTAAATATAGTAAGAGAAAGATCAATTCCTGGTGCTGGATATACTTCATTAACGAGTGCCAATGCTATTCAATTTATTGATGAAGAACGTCAATTAGAATTAGCATTCGAAGCACATAGAGGGTATGATGTATATAGAAACGGACAAACAATGACACGTCATTATCCGGGACCACATCGTGCCATGGAAGATATTCCTGCATCCAGTTTGCGCGTGATACAGTACATTCCTCAATCAGAAATAAATGCTTATCCTGGAACGCTGACCCAAAATCAATAATAAAAGGTTAGAATGAGGTTGTAAAAACGTCCATTTGGTTAAGAATAAAAGGGGTCAGAAAAGGGAAATACCGAACATAAAAAGTATAAAAATTATAGATGAAAAAAAAATTCTTTACAAACCTATTAGTAATCTTAGTATTGATTCCACTTACTTCTTGTAGCGGTAATGAAAAAAATGATACTATTGTTGGGGATGATTCTAAAATGATATCCGAAATTTCTCTGCCTCTTGGTGGAAATGCTTTTAGTTCAACTCCCTTTGCGGAAGTTGAAACCATTACAAAAAATGGAATCGAGTATTGGACCAATTCAGAAGAATATTTTACTGCTTACTTTCGAATTTCTGAGCCGGGAGTGTTCGAATTTTCAATAAATAAGGATTCATTGGTAGTTCTGGGAAAAGCAACTTTAGAATTCACCATTAACGACGAATCCAAAAGTATTGAATTCAACGACACCAAAAAAAATTCTTACCCAATAGGACGTTGGGAAATTACGGAACCGGGTTATGTTGCTTTAAAAATAAAAGGGATCAGCAAGAATAAAAGTCATTTCCCTTCTATTTCAAGAGTAACAATTAACAGCTCGATTGCGAAAGATAAAATTGCATTTGTTCAAAATGACGAAGCTAGTTTTTATCATTGGGGAAGAAGAGGTCCTTCTGTACATCTAAATTATCAAGTACCTGAAAAAGTAAATGCCGAATGGTATTACAACGAAGTTACTGTACCAAAAGGACAAGATATTATAGGGTCTTATTATATGGCAAATGGGTTTGCAGAAGGATATTTTGGTATACAGGTTAACTCGGATAAAGAGCGTAGAGTATTGTTCTCCGTTTGGAGTCCATTTGTAACGGATGATCCAGCAACCATTCCAGATTCCAAAAAAATTAAACTTCTTAATAAAGGAGAAAACGTAACGACGGGTGAATTTGGAAATGAGGGTTCCGGCGGACAAAGTTATTTGAAATACAATTGGATCGCAGGGAACACCTATAAGTTTTTACTTCGTGGAATTCCTCAAAATGATAATTCAACGACCTATACCGCTTACTTTTTTGCCCCCGAATTAAATAAATGGCAATTAATCGCCAGTTTTAACCGTCCCGAAACCAATACTTATCTAAAACGATTTCATTCGTTTTTAGAAAATTTTTCTCCGGAACAAGGAAATAAATCTCGAGAAGTCTTGTTCAATAATCAATGGTATTGTGATGCTACCGGAAATTGGACAGAGATTAACTCCGCAAAATTCACAACAGACAACACGGGTACTAAAGGGTACCGTATGGATTATTCAGGTGGTTTGCTAAATAACGAATCATTCTATTTGAAAAACGGAGGCTTTTTTAATAATTTTACCAAAGCTCAAAGTGTTTTTACAAGACCGTTACATCAGAAGAAACCTGTTATTGATTTTAGTAAATTACCATAGAGATTACTCACGGTTTAAGCTAACACAACAAATAGTAAAATAGTGCAGAATGGGTAATCTACAGTTTGATTATCTTCCTTTTTTTTAATAAATAAATTAAATTATGAAAACTAGTATTTTTAAATTGCTACTTATTTCCTTTCTTTTTCTAGGATGGGCCAATGTATCGGCTCAAATGATTAAAACTCCGGCTCCAAAACGAGATAAAGGACAAACCGATGTCTTGCGTCTTGCAACAGCTCCCATTCCTAATGTGCGTATTGCGTTCATAGGTTTAGGCATGCGTGGTCCAGGTGCAGTAGAACGTATGACACATATTCCTGGCGTTGAAATTGTGGCTTTATGTGATATGACACAAGAAAACACTTCTAAAGCAAATGAAATTCTTACTAAAGCGGGGCTTCCAAAAGCGAAAGAATTTTTTGGAGATGAAAATGCTTGGAGAAAAGTAACTGCTCTTCCTAATGTAGATCTTGTATATGTAGCAACAGATTGGAAAAACCATGCGAAAATTGGCGTTCAGGCTATGAAAGATGGTAAAAACGTAGCTATTGAAGTTCCTGGAGCAATGACCATGGAAGAAATTTGGGATCTGATTAATACTTCCGAAAAAACACGCAAGCATTGTATGCAGCTTGAAAATTGTGTGTACGATTTCTTCGAATTGACGACATTAAATATGGCGCAACAAGGATTGTTTGGAGAAATCCTGCATGCCGAGGGATCCTATATCCACGGTTTACAACCTTTCTGGGGTGAGTATTGGAACAACTGGCGTATGGATTATAATAGAAAACACCGTGGCGATATTTATGCAACGCATGGAATGGGACCGGCTTGTCAAGCATTGAACATTCACCGCGGAGATAAAATGAACTATTTGGTTTCTATGGATACTAAAGCCGTTGGTAATCCTGCGTATATTAAAGAAAAATCAGGAATAGAAGTAACGGACTTTAGAAATGGGGATCACACAATGACTATGATTCGTACCGAAAAAGGAAAAACAATCCAAATTCAACATGATGTAACTTCACCACGCCCTTACAGCCGTATGTACCAACTTAGCGGAACAAAAGGGTTTGCTAATAAATACCCTGTTGAAGGATATGCTTTGGATTCAAAAGCGATAGGTTCAGATATTGCACCAAATCATGAAAACTTGAGTGCACACAAGTTTGTTCCTGAAGACGTAAAAAAAGCATTAATGGAAAAATACAAGCATCCTATTGTAAAAGAAATTGAAGAGCAAGCAAAAAAAGTAGGCGGTCACGGTGGAATGGATTTCATCATGGATTACCGCTTGATTTATTGTTTACAAAATGGACTTCCATTGGATATGGACGTTTATGACTTGGCTGAATGGTCTTGTCTTGGACCACTAACGGAAATTTCCTTGGATAACAGTTCTGCACCAGTTGAGATTCCTGATTTCACTCGTGGGGGTTGGCAAAAATTGAAAGGTTTAGAGTTTTCTAAATAAAAATTAATTTTAAAATCATTCAAAAAGAGGATTATGACATAAAGTAGTTTATAAAGTTGATTATTAAATGACATTATAAATGAATGCAGAATACGATTTGGGTGGTGGATTGAGATAATAATAACAATAGTTTCAAAGGATACTATTCAGTAATGGGTGTAAATTTAAAATAAAGGGGTTTAACTTTTTAATTAAAGTTGAATCCCTTTACTTTTAATAGTTAAACAATTAAAATACTAAAACATACTTAATGCATATCATCAAACTGTCAGATGAATTGGTCCGTAAAAATATAGCATTTGCCGCAGATCATAACCCATTACAATTGAGGATTAATACCATCACGGTCCAAAAATGAAGAAATTTAAAAATTCACCTTTAACACCAAAATAGAAACGGTCAACGAAAAACCTCCCTTTAAAATTCAGTTGATATAAGATGTTTGGGTATTGTTAATGGGTATTACAAATAGTAATGGCTGAATACTAAAGGTAAAGCATAAAAAATATGAATTAAGTTTGCCCAACGAAGTACTTCTTGTCTTTGCAGGATTATATTCCAATTGGGTAAATAAAGAAACCGGAGAAATAAAAAACATATACACCATACTAACCACCGAAGTCAATACACTTTTGTCTGTAATACACAATCGTAAAAAAAGAATGTTTTAAACCGTAATAATGAATCCAGATAGTTGAATTATGAGCTAATAGAGTACTTTGCATTTCTCTATTAGGCAAATTTAATCGCTGTTAAATGATGAAGGCATCATTGACAACATTACTGGAAAACATGCCAGGTTTTTAATTCTACTATAGGTTCTTCATCGCGTGCAATCAAGCGGTCTCTCTGCGGTCGTTCTCTTTGTTCCGTTCGGCAGCTCCAGTCGGTCAACCTTACAGTTTTATAAGAACATTTTTTTGAAATAAGCAATTATTATTTCAATTCATTAGTTAGGTTTCCCTCCATTCCGCAGACACTTCACAGCACAAAAAAATAAGGCAGCCAAAAAATAGGCAACCTTATTTTTTCCGCTGTTCGTTCCTCATCTTCACACGTTCTCTACCCTGCGTTCGGCAGGGCTATTACATCCACAATACCGCTTCATTCCGTTACACTCCGCAGGCTACGTTCCACTGCATTCCAGCAGTATCATGTCTGTCGCCCTTTATTTTTTCAGCGGTGGCGCTCTTCGCACAGCCATCGGGGTTGGCGCCGTTCCGTGAAAAACGTCACGTTGCCCTAAATCAAGGAACGCCTGCGGCTGTCTTCTATTTTTCCCCCACCGTTTCACGCTCTTCTTCCTTCATTTTGCGTCTCGTTCCTCACCAGCTGCAATTCTCGGCTTCAGGTGGCTGTTCGATTGCCGCAACCCCGCCACTGCGCTCCTCGATAAATAATGATTTCCGCTATCGCTACAATCATCATTTTCTGCGGTGCTTGGGGGTGTTTGATTGCCTTGCGAGAGAAACGAAGCAATCACAATAACGCCCACAGAAAAACCTCAACAAAACGATATTGCAATTTTTTGAAAAGAAAAAGAAAAAAATCCAGCAAACATAGCATCCATTCCTCACTTTCAGTCGGTCGTTCCACCCTCCATTTTCGTTCGTCATTTCTGCTGATTAAATAGCTTTCTTTTTTTCTCTTTTTTCTTTTCAAAAAATTAAGGTCGAATCTTTAAAACCAATACGCCACGGCGAATTTCATCATTAAAACACACCAAAAAAATGCAGCTTATAAAGCTAACCAAATCTTTATTCTCAACAAAGGGATGAATAGTGGCAAATGGAGCGTAGCGGAATTCACCAATACTAAAAAATATATATTAACACATTGGTAATCCTCAAAAAGAACCTTTTACAAATAGTTTTGTAATACTATTTCAAAATGAAGGAGATACCGAAACGGTTTACTGGTTAGCCTATAGTTTATGGAAAGCAAGATTCTGGGACCAATCTCTGGTTGAGTCCGTAATTCCTTTTTTACGAATCGACGATTTTAAAAAAGATTTTAACTCAAAAGTAAATGAAATGCTGCAGGAGCACGAGCTGCACAAAAAAATTGTTAAAGCTTTAAAAATACTGGAATTTAATGAAGAACAATTTTACAAAAACATCAAATTGATTAATGATATAAGAAAAGCTATGTTGCGAAATTATTGCAAATAGTCTGACCACACTAGTCACGCATTTAAATACACTATAAGTCCTATTTGATTTTACATTATAGACAAATTAATAAAACTATTATAAGCACTTATATGTAAATGAAAAAAAGCACGAATTTTTATTAAAAAAGGTGTTCAAGAAATAGATTACTGATATGGTATTTGTTTTACTCAAATCAATGCAAGCATAAAATAGTAACTATCGGAATGTTTTTTTATTTACCTGTTCAATTAGAAGCTTGGTTAAATTTAAAAACGTTAAGGATTAGTTAACGTTTAGATAATCCTGTTGCGTTACTGTTGATATATTTTTGGCCCGATAAAAACCACTTAAAAAATTATGAAAAAAATTAAATTATTATTTAGCATTGTCCTTTTTGGGCTTATAGCTAATTCTTGTGCAACCGAGGAACTCGTTTATTCCGTTCCAGAAACTAAAAATTCAAACCAACTTTCAAAAATTTACACCGGCTTTCCTGAAACATTTGAATCAGGAAGCAAAACTTCTTATGTTGCGGCAGACGTAACTTTACCAACAGGTATCTGGAATTTGAACGATGCGTTAATAGGTACCCTTTCTGGCGACAGAAAAAACGGTGCTAAGTCAATTCGTATTCGAAATATAGGAACTGTTACAATGAAGTTTAATAGTATTAACGGTGCTTCAAGTGTTTCTGTTTTACATGCAAAGTATGGAACTGATGCTTCAAGTTCATGGGAACTTTGGTATTCCATTAACAACGGAAGTAGTTGGACTAAAACAGGAAGTACAATTACGACCTCTTCAACCACATTGCAAACTGCCACATTTCCAATGGCGATAAAGGGAAATGTTCGTTTTGAAATCAGAAAAATATCGGGTGGTACAAATCGTATCAATATTGATGATATGACTATTGATGATAATGGTGCTCTTATTAGCGGTGTTTTTCCGGAAACATACGAATCAGGAAGTAAAACCTCTTATACTCCTGCTGCTGTAACGCTTTCTACAGGGAGCTGGTATTTTGACAATGCATTAATAGGAACATCTGCAAGCGATGCGAAAAGTGGTACTCAATCAGCAAGGATAATCGACACCGGTAAAATTACGATGCAGTTTGATGTTACAACCGGTGCTTCAAGTGTAGATATTAAACATGCTACATACGGAACTGATGCTTCCAGCACATGGGAACTTTGGTATTCCAACAATAGCGGCAGTAGCTGGACTCAGACAGGAAGTAGCATTACTACTTCTTCTACTACATTGCAAACTGCAACTTTTCCAATGATTGTTCAGGGAAATATTCGTTTTGAAATTCGTAAAATTACTGGAACAGCTATTCGTATTAACATTGACGATTTTTCGATTACAGCTTACAATGGTACAGGAGGAAGTGGTACTGGTGGTGTTGATGGAGACCACATAGCTATGGGTAACCCTAGTGGTGCAACTACTGATATAACCAATGAAAATAATTATTTAATGGAGAAAGTGCAGTATAAACTTTCATACAATCGTTCGAAAGCAACTGCTAACTGGGTAAGCTGGCATTTAGATCCGTCATGGACAGGAGCTGCACCACGCCAGGATGATTTCAGAGCTGACACTACCTTGCCTTCAAGTTGGTATCAGGTAGGTTCTACAAGCTACTCTGGTAGCGGTTTCGACAGAGGTCATGAATGCCCTTCGGCTGACAGAACTTCTTCTGTTGCTGATAACTCTGAGACCTTCCTAATGACGAACATGATTCCTCAGGCACCTGTTAATAACCGACAAACCTGGGCTAACCTCGAAGCGTATGGCAGAACACTTGTAAGCCAAGGTAATGAAGTCTATATAATTATGGGATGTTATGGTGTTGGTGGAACAGGTTCTGCCGGCAGTGCAAACACAATTAATAATGGCAATATAACTGTTCCAAGCAATATTTGGAAGGTACTTGTTGTACTTACTCAGGGTACCAATGATGTTGGCAGAGTAACTACAAGCACTCGTGTAATTGCAGTTAATACTCCTAATATAAACACTACAGGTGCATGGGGAACCTACCGTACAAGTGTAGATGCAATTGAAGCCGCAACAGGATATGATTTATTGAGTAATTTGTCTACTTCAATTCAGTCAACTATTGAAGCAACGGTTGATAACGGACCAACAAAATAATTTTTATTGAAATCAGGGTATTAAAAATCCTCGTAAGTTTTTAAGGCTTCTGAAAAACATACCTTATTACAATAAAGAGTTGCTTTTAGAAAAAACGCTTGTTACGGATCTTTAAGATACTATTACAAGCGTTTTTCTTTTTGTAGCTGTTTTTATTGTAAAATTTATTTCGCAACATTTCTTCAAGTGGCTAATTCTCGTTGCTATTTTTTTTAAAAATTGCTTGTCTCTTTTAATTAACATCTTCTGTAACAATTAAAAATAATCTTTTTATTTTTCGCCACGATAATTAACTGCAAAAAATAAACTAAAAAAAAGCCTGATCTCACGACCAGACTTTCAAATAAATTCTAGAAAAGGTTACCAAGCCAAACTCCAATTATTTTTTTTTAATTTTTGTCAATCCTTTTAAAAGGAGCGAAATTAGGAAACTAATAATAGCTCCAATTACCGCTAAGATAATCGTTTTTAGAATATCTTCAGAAACAATATTTGGCATCACACTCAATAAAGTTCCGGACGCGGTTCCAATTGATAAAGTGTTATTTGATTCCATCTCGCGGTAAATATTGATTGTCTTTTTTCAACCGATTGGTGATGGCCTGCTCTCGGTTGGCCTCATCGTCTACCGTAATTTGACTGATTACCGAAATGACACCTCCCGCAAGGGCTGCATATCCGGCAATACTGACAAAAACTACTGGTAATGTTACCGGAGCTGCAATGATACTGCCACTGATGGTCAATAAAGCCAATCCAATACTTCTCAAAACCCGGAAGAACTTCGGGGTAGGTGCTTTTGCACGTTCAACTATATTCATAATTTCTTTACTTGTTTTAAGCCTTATCATCCTGAGCGGAGTCGAAGGATTAGATTGGATTAATATTTTCGCTTCTTCATTATTGGCCAAAGCTGTATTAACTATAGCTTTCAGCTTTTCTAACGCTTTTCGGGAAGAACTTCCTCTTCCTATTCCAGTGTGCAGTGTTACAGTTGCGATACAGCCCAATAACTCTTTCTTGGCGTCATTGGCGGGATGGATTAAGATCAAATCTCTTCCCGGAACATTTTTCAAATGCAAGTGCCATTGGAACTTGGGGCTAAATCGTTTCTGCAAAACATATTCTCCTTCGGGAATACAAGAAATACGCTTTTGGTTTCGCAACCAGGGCAATTCGATGGTATAACAAACTAAGGTGCCGTTCCATTCTAAAGCCCCTTGCGTTCCCTCAGGGAAATACGTCCTATTCAACACTAAAACCATCTTACAGACCGCTCACTTGAACCAAAGCCAATGGATTGAAAGAGCCATTTTTCAACGGATACATTCTACCATTTACCTCTTGAAAGAATTCAAGGCCTAAAGCCAAAAACAATGGTTTTGTGCTGCCCGGAGTAACCGGATTGACATGATTGATAGCAACAGTTTGATTCGAATCCCAAGGTAGAATATCCGTTTCCGAAGTAGCAACGACAAAGGTTTCTGCTTCAAAATCAATTTCCGCACCTGCTGATATGATTTTGAAATGAGTAGTTCCACTTGCAGCCGCAATCATGTTCGCAGGTACAAACGGCAATAAATCAACCATAATATCACCCGTAGCACGGTCAATCGTCCCCACAAAAGGAGCAAATAAAGCAGTGCCCAGCTTTCCTCTAATGTTGAATTCGAAACCGGCAAGTAATTCTGCCTCACCATCAATTACATTTCGCAATCCACGCTCACTTACCATATCCGCCTGAATGACTTTAATCATAGATTGAGTCAATCGACTTACCATTCTGCTATCAGCAGAATTAATCAGCAAAGTTCGCATTGCCGTTCTCAAAACTTTGCCTGCCTTTCCTGCTCTTCCAAATTCGGCTCCATTCTCGCGCGTTCTCTGGAAGGCAGGATCGCTCGCAATTCTGCTCGCATCAATACCACCTTTTTCACGTGCTAGATGCCCATCTTTGGTTTTGTAAAAAGTAATATCCCCGATAGTACCTTTCAATTTAATAATGCCTTTTTGCCTTGCCATAATTTCTAAAATTTTAAATTAATAATTGTTTCAAATTCCCTCAATCATCATCCTGTTGCAACATCTTTCGATTGATTTCTAAACAAATTTTAAGCTATTAAGTGAGATAAAAAAGAGGTTCCTATTCCATATGTCACTTTCTGACACAAATGGCAGAAAATGATCCAAATATCCATTCACAACCACCATTGACAGGAGTAAATTTCCGCTTCTAAACCAAAGGAATTATTTACTATTTTTATGGAGTGCCAGAACTTGAGTCATAGAGGTTTCTAGTTAGGCAACGCCCAATCAAAGCTATAGATAGAGTATGAGATCCAAAAACAAGAGACTATGTATCTACCCTAAGGACATACAACGCATAACAGGAAAGAGTTATCGCCAAAGCATTAGACTACTTCAAAAAATGAGAATTAAGTTAAACAAACTAGAGGATGAGTTCGTGTCCATTGAAGAATTTTGCCAATTTACGAGCCTAAAAATTGAACAAGTTGAACCATTGATTATTGGGTAGAATTTATACTTTAGGCAACTAAATTTTGAACTTTACCAGTTCAAAAAATATTGTCTAACCAGTTCAAATTATTATAATTAATCATTAATTCCAGCAAAAAAATTCTTATATTTGAGTAATTGAAATTTAGAACAATTTGCTAACATATTGAGAGGTGTCAGTTGAGGTGTCACTTAAAATAAAAGCTTTGCAAAGCCTTATTTTAAGGCACTTTATAAAAATAAACAACTCCCTCTTTCTCCGCCAGTACAAAAACAAATGGTATCAAAACCCCGTAAATCTTATGATTTACGGGGTTTTTGCTTTTACGTATTATTTAAATTATTCATCTAATCTCATCCTTAACGAGATAAAATCGAGACCCTAGAATTTTTCAAAAATCAGGGTCTCGCTAAATCAACTTAAACCTTTCAAACAAGCAGTTCAATCAATGTTCCTTGACGGGTTCATCATTTGGACATCTTGTTTGATATTCTTTAGAAATCTAAATTGAATATTAATTAAAAGGTTACCACTATGAAAACTAAAATCACATTACACTTCTATGCGAAGAGCACAAAAGCCAATGCTGCAGGTCAACTTCCTATTTATGTAAGATTAACTGTTGATGGAAAGCGAATGGAGTTCAGTACCAAAAAATTTATAGATTCTGCTAAATGGTTACCTGAGATGTCAAAAATGAAAGGTAATACAGAGAATGCTCGTTCATTAAATGAATACCTTGATTTACTGAGATCAAAAGTATTCGACATCCAAATGGAATTAATACACCGTAACGAATCCCTCACAATTGAAGTTTTCAAAAATAGACTGCTCGGCATCAAAGAACATGAACATATGCTTATCCCTATCTTCAAGGATCACAACAACAAAATAAAAGAATTAGTGGGCAAAGAATACGCTCCGGGAACATTAGAACGCTACAACACTTCTTTGAAGCATACGGTAGAGTTTCTGGAATGGAAATACAAAGTATCAGATATAGACATTAACAAAATAGATCATGCGTTTATTACCGAATATGAATTCTACTTGAGAAGCGTTCGCAATTGCGCCAACAATACTGCCGTAAAATACTTAAAGAATTTCAACAAAATAATCAAGATTTGCCTGGCCAACCATTGGATAGAAAGAAACCCGTTTGCCAACTACAAATCGAAAGTCAAAGAAGTAGAAAGAGTCTATCTATCTGAAGACGAAATCCAAAATATACTCAACAAAGATTTCAAAACAGAACGATTATCTCTAGTGCGCGATATCTTCCTTTTCAGCTGTTTTACAGGCTTAGCCTACATTGATGTCAAAAACCTAACAAAGTCGCATATAAGCTTTGGAATCGACGGAGAGAAATGGATATTCACCCACCGCCAGAAAACAGAATCCGCTTCAAAAATTCCAATTCTTCCAATAACACAAATGATTATTGATAAATATGAGGACCATCCAGAATGCAATAATCAAAACAAACTACTTCCTATTTTGAGCAATCAAAAAATGAATGCCTATTTAAAAGAAATAGCGGGCGTTTGTGAAATCGAAAAAGAATTAACTTTCCATATTGCTCGTCATACTTTTGCGACGACTGTAACGCTAACAAATGGCGTTCCAATAGAAAGCGTGAGCAAAATGCTCGGTCATAAAAATTTGAGAACTACTCAACATTATGCAAAGGTTTTGGACAAAAAAGTGAGTGAGGATATGATGATTTTAAGAAACAAATTCAATCTCGCAAAAAGTCCCACAAATGAAATAGTGAAAGTAAACTCCAATTAAACATCTGTAACTATTTGTGCAATATATTGATAGAGAACTGACGGATGAAGTTATTGAAGTTGATAAAGGAAGTGCGAAAAGCAAATTAAAATTAAGAAAAATATAATACTATGACAGAGAAAATAAAAGAACCTTTGAGTTTATCAGCAATCTATTTGAGTTTAGATCAGACACGATAGCTGTACTTTATAAAATAAGATGGCAAATCGAATTATTATTCAAATTTATTGCGTGCTGATAGTAAATCTTTTGATAGGAGTTTTAAAGAAAAGTTTGAAGAGACAATGGTCTTTCTCTAATTTAGTTAGTTTTTGCAGAATTCATTTGTTCAACTATATTCATCTGACTAAATTTGTAGAAAGTCCCGAAAACGACTGGGAATTAGACATAGAAAACGATGGGCAATTAGGACTATTTGATCATTATTTGGCGAATGGATAATTTGATAAATGAAACTAAAAAAATATTTTTCAATTTATTGAATTCTCAACTAGTGAAGAAAAACAAGCCAAGCCAAGCCAAAACCTCGTTAAGTGCCTAAATATATAGAAAAAATGAACTTCCGAATTTTTTTATCGGACAACAATGATATTTTATTTAAAATATGATTTATATTTATTTAAAAATGAATAATGTAAACAAAAAATTAAATCAATTAAAGTGAGTAAAATGTTTTTCATTCTTGAAAACTAAACACAATAAAGTAGGCAATACAATCAAAAGTAAAGGCATTGCAATAATAAATCCTCCAATCACAGCAATCGCAAGTGGCTGATGCAATTCTGAACCCGTTCCAATTCCTATTGCTAGTGGAAATAAGGCTATGATTGCTCCAAGCGCGGTCATTAATTTAGGGCGCAAACGAGTGGAAATTGAATAAATTATAGATTCATTTACATTCCGGGTCAATTTAAAAGTTTCTCTGAATTGTAAAAAAGTAAAAATAGCATTCTCACTTATTATTCCTACGATCATAATAATTCCTGTGTAACTCCCCACGTTTAATGGCGTTCCTGTTATAAAAAGCAAAATATAACTTCCTGCAATTCCCAAAACAGAAATTATTAAAATTACTAATGCTACTCTAAAATCTCTAAATAGAAATAAAATAACACCAAAAACTAATAAAGATGAAGCGATTAATATCATTAATAACTCCTTGAAAGATTGCTGTTGCTCTTTATAAGCACCTGCGTATTCAATATAATAGCCACTTGGTAAATGAATATTGCTTTTAACTTGTGTTTGAATATCCTTCATCACACTCCCTAAATCTCTATTATCCAATCTTCCAGTTACAACACTTATCATTTGGAGATTTTCACGTTCTATTTCAGCTACTCCTTTTTGAGCTGAAATAGCAACTAAACTCGAAATAGGAATTGATTGACCATTAGGTAAAAATAACTGCAATTTTTTGATGTCTTCTAAACTTCTTTTTTCTGAATTTTTATAGATTAATCGAATGGGAATTATGCGTTCATTGTCTAATAAATTTCCAATAACATTCCCTTCAAGCGCAGTTTGTAACTGAAATTGCAAGTCGGCTGGAGTGATTCCATATTGTGCTAACTGACTATAATTGGGCACAATATTTATGGATGGTCCCGCCAAAATAATACCATCAAATACATCAGCTGTTCCTTTTACTTTTTCGACTATTACATTTACTTTTTTGGCTATTTTTTGTAATTCTGCTTGATTACTGCCAAATATCTTCACTTCAATTGGTGAAACAGAGCTCATTAAATCGCCCAACATATCCCCAATTACCTGACCAAAATCAATGCGCAAAGCGGGTTGAGTCGCTTCTACTTTTTGTCTGATTTCATCAATAATAGCATTGCTGGTTTTACTTCGCTCTTTTTTTAATTGAATCAAATAATCTCCGCGATTAGGTTCCGTTATAAAAAATCCCATTTGCGTTCCTGTGCGGCGACTGTACGCTTCTACTTCAGGTATTTTTATAATTATTTTTTCCACTTCTTTTAGCATTCTGTCAGTCTCTTCAAGTGAAGTTCCTGGCGGGCTTTCATAATCCAAAATGATACTCCCTTCATCCATTTCCGGTAAAAAACCGGTTTCTAAATTAGGCAGTATAATAAAAATAGAAAGTACCAGAACGATACAAAATGAAATACTAATTATCGGTTTTCCAATAAAATAAGCGACCCATGTCTGCTTTTTCACATCATGTATTTCAGTTTCGTTTTTCGATTGAGGACTATTTTCTTTTTTGGAAAGCAATAAATAAACTACAGGAAGTAGCAACCATGTCACAAAAAAGGAACAAACTAAAGTGATTATCATGGTATCCGTTAACACTTTAAAATACGAACCGGCAACACCGCTCATTAAAACAAAAGGAATAAAAATCACTATCGTACTTATGGATGAACCCACCATTGCCGGGAATAAATACTGTATCGCTTTTTGCAAAAGAGATACAGTAGGCTCATCAGGATGTTCCTCGTGCGTTCTATGAATTTGTTCTACAACTACAATTGCATCGTCAATAATTAATCCTAAAGCCGCTGCAATAGCACCTAAAGTCATAATATTGAATGTTTGTCCGGTTAGGTACAAAACAATTAGTGTGAGTCCTAAAGTAACAGGAATAACAATCAAAATAGTGGCACTGGCTTTCACCGATTTCAAAAATAAAACAGCAACAATTATGGCCAACAAAAGTCCTATTAACAAACTATCCGTTACACTTTTTACAGCATCATTTACAAAACTGGCCTGCTCATAAAATGGCGTTATTATTATGTTTTTAGGAAGGATTTTTTTTAATGATTCCAGTTTATCATGCATCGCCTCTGATAGCGTAATCAAATTTGAATTGGGTTGCTTGAGAACTGCTATAAGAATACTTTCTTTACCATTGGCATTAACTTTTATGTATTCTTTAGCTTCCCTAATTTCCACCGAAGCAATATTTTTTAAGGTTACAATTCCTTTTCCGTTATTACGAATAACCAGATTTTCCAGTTCCTCCTTTTTATCAACCTGAGCATCTGTAATTGTAAGATATAAATACCGGTAATCCGACAAATACCCATTGGATTTAATAAAATTAGTTTGACTTAATACTTGTGTGATAGCATCCGGAGTAATTCCTAATGCTGTCATTTTAGTAAAATCAAGTGACAACCAATATTCTTTTTCTTTTCCGCCAATAATCCTAATCTCAGAAACACCATCAATTTGAGAAAGGAACGGTTTTATGGTATAATTGGCTATTTTTTTGAGTTCAATAGCGGAGAGTCCTTTTCCTTCTATAGCATATCCAATTACCGGAAGAATCGAAGGATTCATTTTTTCGACTGAAATTTGTGTATCAGGCGGAAGATTACTTTTTATCTGATTGATTTGCTCTTCTATCCGGGTTTTACTCAAATCGATATCGGACTTCCAATCCATGAATGCCGAAATCTCACAACTTCCTCTACTGGTTGTACTCCTGATTGTTTTTAAATCCTGTACTTTTTTGATGGCATTTTCCAACGGTTTTGTAACCGTAATCATCATTTTATCGATGGGTTGTTGTCCCGCATCAGCAATGATTTTTATTTTCGGGAAAGTAATTTCGGGAAATAAACTGGTTTGCATTTTAGAATATGCGAAAAAACCTCCCAGAATTATTAGAAAAATGATGGCACTCAGTCCGTTTTTATGTTTGACAAAAAAGTTGTTCATTTCAATCCGCTTTTATCACTTTTACCTTAATCGTATCTGCAACACCATAATTTCCTGAAAGTAAAATTTTATCTTCAGGAGTTAAAATCGGCGACAGAATCTCTACTTTATCTTGAGTTTCTACTCCTTTTTTAATTGGGATTTTTATGGCTGTATTGTTATTAATCATTTTCATAATCCAAAAATCCGTTTCCGTTTCATTACTTAAAACAGCTGCTTTTGGCAACGAAACAGTTTTTGAATTTGAACTTTTATTAATTCTGACTTTTACTATTAAATTCTCTGGAATATCATGTTTGCCAATTACTTTTAGAATCACACTTTGCGTTTGCGAAGTGGCATCGACAGTGGGCATGTAATTTTGCACTTTCGCTTTAACCAAAGTACTGTCGGGTAATATTACCGTTAGTTCTTCACTGATTGAAACATATTTTTTGAACTCATAAGGCAAACTCAAAACGATAGCAAAACTATTGGTGTCATTAATCGTCACTAAAGCATCCCCATCCTGAACATAATCACCTTGTTGCACATTTACTGAAGTTACAAAGCCATTTGTATTGGCTCTAACTTTTATGGCTCCGCCAAAGTTTAAACTGGGGTCAATTATATTAATCGTATTCCCTAACACTTTTGCCTCACGGGTTTTTATCGAAAATAATACCGCCCCGTTAGAAACATAATCACTGGAAGCCACATTAACTGAATTCAGATACCCCGTAGCATTTGCTTTTATAACATTTTTGACTAAATAAGCGGCTGTAGCATTCAAATCAATATAGCTTTCAACTGAATTGGTATCAATGCTCGTTAAAGTCACAGGCACACTCGCGTCAATTGCTTTTTCTGATTCGTTGTTATTTTTACAGGAAATAAAAAAAAGCGCTATCAGGATAAAAAATAGAATTGGTTTCTTCATAGAATTAGTCATTAAAACTCCAATAATTAATTTCATTTATAATTTGGAGTTTGTTGCTATTATTTTGGGAAATGGCATTTTTGATGGCTATTAAATTGCCAACAGCAATACTATATTCTGTAATTTGTGCATCTCCGGTAAGCAATAATTTTTTATTGGCTTCAATTAATGCGTCAGCGATAAGAAGCTGCAATTGCAACTGATTTTCTACAGCTGCTGATTGTTTCAGTTTCAAATTTAACATCAATAATTGTTGTTTGTATTGTTTATTGAAATTGTTTTTATAGGCTAAATTAGTAGCTAATGCCGCATCATTTTTTTGATGCAGCAAAACACGTTGGTTTCCATCATAAATAGGAATTGACAGTCCTAAACCCAAACTAAATCCAAAATTTTTATAAGCCTGGTAGGCAAAACTAGAATTATAACCGGCATCACCTAATAGAGATAAAGACGGTTTATAATTGTAATCAATAAATTTATTTTGATTTTGAAGTTTGAGACTATCTACTTCAAATTGCTTCAAAAAAACTATTTTATCCGAAGGTTGAATACTTTTCAAGATGATTTCAGGCTTTTTTAAATAGACAAAAGTAGTATCGGTTTCTCCAGAAAGGTAATTCAACAAAGCCAAATCATTTTGATATTGTTGTTTTAATTGTAACAATACTAAATCTTGTTGCTTTACAGTTGCAATAAAAATTAAATAATCTGTTTGTTTGTAAATGGCATTTTGGGTTAATTTTTTCAGGATGCTTATTTCCTGTTTTAAAAGAGTTGCAATTTTCTGGTTGAAACCAATTTGTTCTGAACTTGCCGAAGCCGAAATGTATTGCGCAACAATGGTTTTATTTAAATCTTTTAAAGTAATTTTTTGATTCAAAACCAAAGCTTCTTTTATTAATTGAAAAGAAGCTGATTGCGAATTGATTCCATTTTTTCCAATTATTTTTTGGTTGACACCTATTAAACCCGCAACAGATTGCCCGTTACTTAAAGCCAAATCATAACCAAAACCATTAATTATAGGGGAATAATTAGCATTAAGATTTCCGGTAACTTGTGGTTTATAAACTGCTCGATTCAATAAACTATCCAGTGTCGCGGATTTTATTTGGTTGCTGTAATCTTTAAGTAAAGGAGAATTATTTTGTGCTTTAGTAATAAAGTAATTCAAATCTTTTTCTTGCGAAAAAGATTTTAAACATATAAAAATTAATAGTAAAAGCTTCCATTTCATTGGATAAATTTAGATAAAAAGAATGACACTATTTAGAAATTGGCTCAACAACTAGAATAACGAACGAATTAGGTACTATTCCTGCTCGTGGTTTTGGGTTTTCTGCTGTTAGCTCTGGTTTTACATCAAAATCTGCCGTAGGCAAATACAGTTGATTTGTAGTTTTGTTTAGTGCAATAGTTCTGGCCCCTTTTTGAGTCTTTACAGTTTCAATAACTGAAAAAGTATTTGCGTTACGCTCTTTTATTACGGTAATCGTTCCCTCGCCATTGGATGTGAAAATAAGATTCTTTTTGGCATCAAAAGCAACGCCATCGCAACCATCACCAATTGGTAAAGTCTTTATTATTTTTCCATTTGTAGCATTAA
The DNA here is from genome assembly GCF_003984855.1 of Flavobacterium sp. GSP6. Lineage (NCBI taxonomy): Bacteria > Pseudomonadati > Bacteroidota > Flavobacteriia > Flavobacteriales > Flavobacteriaceae > Flavobacterium > Flavobacterium sp. GSP6. The sequence goes on along the minus strand of NZ_RYDO01000017.1, from coordinate 9,252 downwards.
CAACAATCATCAAATTATTACCGCAAACAGAAAATAATCGATTCGTAACTAAATCTATTGCCAATCCTGATGGTTCATCTCCGGGAGCAATACTCCAGGTATTTGTAACTTTTAATGTCGAAGCGTTTATCGTTTTTATTTCGTTTTTATCTTCAATATTCACATAAATTAACCCTTTTGTATTGCTTACTGAAAACTCTGGTTTTCCACCCAATGGAATTGTTTTCACTATTTTATTTGTATTGGCATCAATAACTGTAGCATCATTACTTTCTGCATTGTAAACAAACACTTTTCGAGAAAATTGATCGTATAAAATGGCATCTGGTTTAATTCCTGTAATTTTTACTTTTTCAAGTAATTCAAATGTTTTCAAATGGACTACTGTAATAGAATTGTCTTTTCCGTTACTGATAAATGCTTTGTTTAAATCATTTGCAACTGCAATGCCGTGAACTCCTTTTGTATCTCGAATAGTTGCTATAGTTTTATCTGATTTTAAATCAATCACATTGACCATATTTCCGTGTGAAACAAATAAATGTTGGGCCACATCATCAACAGCGAGATAATCCCATCCATCATTGCCAGAAGTGCTGATCTTTTTGGATAATTTATAGGTTTGGCTGTAACTATTAGAAATAGAAGCAATAATGATAAATAATAGTAGTATTTTTTTCATTTGAAAGAACTTTTAAAGTTAATTTTATGAAACAAATTTCAGCTGTAATTCTATTTTAATTCTATGGAAACCACAACTCTTTACATAATTAAAAAGAGTTGGATGTAACACCCAACTCTTTATGGTATAAGTTTATTAAAAAAAGCAAAAATTACTCTTTTATCGGCATCCCATTTTCTTTAAAAGCGAGGCTTTTACTCTTCATCCCTTTTTTTAAATCCACTTCATAGATAGTGCCATGTTTCGAACTTTCTGTTTTGTCCGCTTCTGCAATTTTCCAATCGCTATATTTCGATTTTACAGCGGCTAAAACCGCTTTTGGTAAATTGATTGCTTTAATTTCTCCTTCCGTTTCCAGCCAGGTTCCATCTTCTGAAAAATTAGCAGAAATCCTACTTCCTTCTAATGTGAATTCTGCTTCCCATTCTTTTGGCCCTTCAACTCCCCAACTAACCTTTGTTGCAGTAGGAAATTTTTTAACGAAGGCTTTTTTTACTACATCAGGTGGAGTTCCCGCAAATGCACAACTGCATATAAAAACAATCGACATAATTAATAATTTTTTCATTTTTTTTTGATTTAAAAGTTAATTTCTAATAATTTTACACTACAAATATTAAACGCAATTCTATTTTAATTCTATGCTAATATTTTGTAAATCATAATGTTAATTTAAAATATTAATTAACTAAAACTACATCTGGTCAATTATTTGCAAAAAAACTTCCTGCCAATAATTAGGGTGATTGGACGTTTCTGTGTCTCCAAAACGGACTATAATAATATTCTTTTCTGGGTACACATACAGATATTGACCAAACAAACCAACAGCAAAATAACTTCCATATTTCAAAGGTCCTATTCCCCAATTATTATTGTAAAAGTGTTTGTTATTTCCGGACGGATCAGAATGTGTCGAATATTCAATCCATTTTTTGGATACAATTTGATTTCCAATCCAGTTTCCTCCATTCAGATAAAGTCTGCCTAATTTAGCAAAGTCAATCGCTCGTGCTTGTAAACAACAAAAAGATTTTTCAATTGCTTTATCATCTTTTCGATCTAAACTCCATGACGCCGGTGCTTCCATTCCCAATGGTTTCCAAATTTTATCTTCTAAGTATTTTGAAATCGTACCTCCAGTCACCTTCTCTATGATATATCCTAAAAGTAATGTGTTCTCGCTGCTATATCTAAATTTAGTATTGGGTGGACATTCAAGCGTTAAATTGAGCATTCTCGCTCTTAAATTATCACCCCAGTAAAACGCTGCATTATCAGATGCAGGATCTAATTCGCTATCTGTAAAGCGAATCCCTGATGTATGTTGCAATAAATTCTTTATGGTGATTTGTTCCCAACCTGTTTTATTTTTAAATTCAGATAAATAATCAACAATGAAATCATTCTCACTTTTTATTTTTCCTTCATCAATTGCTATTCCTATTAATGTTGAAACAAATGGTTTGGCCATCGAGAAGGAAGAAACTAACGAATTTGATGTATACCCTTTGTTATATTTTTCGTAAACAATTGAATCATTGCGAATAATTAAAAATGTTACCGTTTTATGTAATGTCGTAAAACTATCCAAGCTGACATTTGTAGAATTAAAATCCCTATTGATTACTCCTATTTTTGTTCCTAAATGAGAATCTTTACTGGATTTAAAGAAATTATAAACGGGACCTTCATTATTAACTACCCTTTGCGGAAAATGTTTATAATCACTTTGACTAGGAATCCCACCATATCGCAAGGATCGCAATACGTCACAAGAACTTAACGTGCTAAATAAAACAACAAGAAAAAAATATTTAAAAAGCTTTTTTGATTTCATTACGCTAACTCTTTTTTATTTTAATTCATTAATATTGTCTTTTGTCAAAATAAAACAATGTTTCCCATTAGTAAATTTATAATAAAACACCAATCCGCTTACCTCCACAATTTCTTTTACGATAGATAATCCAAGGCCTAGTGATTCTTGGGAAGTAGAGTTCTTATGAAAGCGTTCAAATAACTGATTATCAATTGGGTTATTAACCCCCAAATTTGAGATTGTAATTTTATTTTTCTCTATAAAAATTTCAATATTTCCACTATTAATATTATGCCTAATTGCATTTTGTAATAAATTATTAACCAATACTAAACACAAATCAGCATTCATCAAAACACAAAAATCGTTTTCAATATTTTTTATTATCTCAATTTTATTGGCTTGAATATGCTCTTCAAAAAAGACTAAGGAATTATTAACTGTATTTTCAAAAGATACTTTTTCTGTGGTATTAAATTGTCTGTTTTCAATTTTGGTAAGTAATAGAAATGTTTTGTTCAATCGAATTATTTTAGAGCAAGCATAATCAATTGCTACTATTAATTTCATTTCATTCTCTTTCAAATTTTCAGATTGAATAAGTAAATCAATCTTAGATTTTATAACAGCTAATGGCGTTTGAATTTCATGTGAAGCATTTTCAGTGAATTTCTTTTGGCTATTAAAATCAACTATCATTTTTTGCATCATAACGTTTAAAGAAAGATTCAATTCATCAAATTCAGTTACCGATGTACTTGCTAAACGTGGAATTACATTATTACTAGCACGAAATTTCTTTAAATTGGATACTGTTTGATAAAAAGGTTTCCACACTGTTTTTGAAATCCAAAAATTTATAATTAAATAAGTCACAAAAAGCAAAATCAATAAAATAACTAACGAAGTAAAAATACCTCTAAACAATTCGTTATACTCCAATGTGCTTCTCCATATTTTAATGGAATAATTAGTATTTCCAACTTCAAAAACAGAAGAAAGCAATCTATTTTCTGCCAGTTCATTTTCTTTTTTATCATAAATTAAAGTGTCCGAAAAAATAGGTATAGAAATTTCTTTAGCATTTGTTTTCGCTATTTTTTTAATTGTAGCTTCGCTGCTTTTAGTGATTATTCTCAAAGAAATCGTGTCATTTTCCTTTAAATAATTCTCAATTAGTTCCTTGCGATTTACCAAGAGTTCGTTATTACTTTGCCTAACCTCTCTAGTAATGATATGAAAACAAATGTATCCTGATAGGATTAATATCGGGATACTAAAAATCAAATAATACAAACTTGTTTTAGCTAATAGTTTCATTCTTGAGTTTTAAAATTGTACCCTATGCCGTAAATTGTTGTCAAATAATCTTCACATTTTTTTTCTAATAATTTTTTACGCAAATTTTTCACGTGATTATATATAAAATCGAAGTTATCTAATCTATCCGAATTATCACCCCAAAGATGTTCTGCCAGCGCACTTTTACTCACTACTCTATTTTTATTAGATATGAAATAAAGCAATAAATCATATTCTTTTGACGTCAAAATTACATCTTGATTATGAACTAAAACGCGCCTTTCGTTAGGCAAAATTTTTATTTCGTTGATACTAATTTCTACATTTCCATCAAAACTTTTTCTTCTAATTAAAGCTTTAATTCGTGAATTAAGTTCCGACAAATGAAAGGGCTTTGGCAGATAATCATCTGCTCCAAGATCTAAACCATTTACTTTATCATCAAGAGAATTTTTTGCAGAAATTATTATAATACCCGCTTTAAATTTTTTTAGTTTAATTTCTTTGAGTAAATCTAAACCAGAGCCGTTTGGCAAAGTAATATCTATCAAAATACAATCATAATCGTAAATCGCAATTTTCTGTTGCGCATGATGGAAATCAGGGGAAACCTCAACAATATTCCCTTCCATTTCAAGATATTGTTCAATGCTTTTTTGTAATTCTGTCTCGTCTTCTATTAGTAGTATTTTCATAGGTTATGTAAAAATAAAGCTAAAATCTATTCAAATTCTGTTTTTTAATTTTAAGTAAGAAATCTTAGATAAGATTTGTTTTCTTCATCTTGTCTGTTAATTCATAAAGTTCTGAATCAGGAAATTGATTTCTAATAATTGCGATTTTTTCTTCTTGTCCACAATTCCCTTGGCAAGTATCTAATGCCTCGGTAATCTTCATTGCCAATGCTTTTCTGAACACTTCGTCCAATAGCAGGTGTTGAGCTTTTTCAAACCCTTTGTTGACTGCTTTAAATTGATTTAATATTTGAGCAGGGTCATCACTCTTATCTAGCATTTTTATTACTCCTTCAACTTGACCTTTTATACTGCTTAAACGGTCTTTAAGGTCTTTTGTTAAATCTTTTGGTAACATAATGATTCAATTAAATACAATACAACTCCCAAAATTAGAAGTTGTATTGTATGGTTAATAAATTAAATGGCTTTACCAATACCGGCTGCTGCTAATTCTTCTTTACTCACGCCTTTATTTTGGCAACAAGCAAGCAACTTTCCATCTACAGCTACAGCAGGCAGGGAAGTAATGTTGTACTCTTTCATCTTGTCAACACAAACTTTTGAATCGCATTGTTCAACAAGATTGTAAACAGTTACTTCACAAGAATCACAAGCCATTTCTTGTACTGCTTTCATTACAGGCTCACATACCGGACATCCAGCTGTAAATACTTCAATTTGTCGTTTCATTGTATTCCGATCTTTATGATTAAAATTAATTACTTTACAAAGATGCATCTGGGCAGGGGGGGGTCTCCAAACTTTTTTCAATTTATTTTTTCAAGCACTTTTGGTTTTGAAATAGTGCTTAATGCATTACCGAATTGTACAAGCGAAACTCGTTTTCCGGAATTGTTCGATATTTTCCCAAAATATCCTTTACATAAACCTGCCAAAGCTTCTACAAAGCCTTTCAAAAAACCAATAGAAAATCCCATTGTTTTAAAGTAAATTGGCATAATTGGGAAAAGCATTTCACTTGCTGTATCAGTTAATATATTGAGTAAAGAAAGTACCTAAAAGGTTTTAGAAATATAATTAAACAGCTTCATTTGATTTTTTAATTAAAATTTTATTCAAGAAAAAATGTATTATAATAGCATAAAATATTCCTAAAAACATAGCTACTATTACATCGAGAGGATAATGCACTCCATTGTAAATTCGGCTGTAAGCGACAAGGATTGCCCAAAACAATAAAATTATCTTTAACCAATTATACTTTGCAGGTAACAGTAAAATTAAAAAGGTGGCCAAACCAAAAACATTTGCAGAATGTGAAGAAATAAAACCATACTTCCCTCCAGGTCCAGCCTTACTTAAATAGACCAGATGTTGTAATGCCAGCTCATGAGATGGTCTTAATCTCTTTACTGAACTTTTTATAAGATTAGAGGCCGTCTGATCGCAAAGAGTAATTAATATTCCTATACCAATAAGAATGTAAACACTTTTTTTATGAAATTCTCTAATGATTATAAATACTAAAAACACATAGAATGGCAACCAAAACCATTTGTGGCTCGCCCAATACATAATGGGGTCAAAAAAGGAATTGTGTTTTCCATTTAAAAAGAGAAACAGTTTTGTGTCTATTTGATTTATCTTCTCTAGCATTTTATATTTTGGAGTTTGGGTTTACTAAAACAATTATTACGGATTCTAACAACTCTTTACTTTGCTGAATAAACATTTTCCATTAAGCCAATTGCCCAAATCCGTTGTAGCATCTCTGTTGGCAGTAGTACCGTTAATGTCCGGCATTTGCATAATATTCGGCTAAGTTGTCAGCGTCAACAATTTCAAAGCCAAACTTATTTCTAAAATACTCTAGACATGTCATTACAGTTCTGTAGGAATAAAAAATTATTTCAGCAAATTCATTGTAAGTATAATCGTTTCCTGGATACATAGTCTGTTCTTCGTTAAATGCCATATTTGAATAATGAACAAAGTCTGATAATTTTCTCCATATGAAATATGCTCTTTTTAATTGATGGGCATAATCTTCTTCTGCAAGATCACGAATTATATTACCTGTGTTTTTAAACGTTTTAAATTTGAAGTTTTCTATGTCAGCCAGATAATGATTTCGTAACGGATTCTCTTTCACTTTCTCCATTACTTCATCCAACATTTTATGAGTTGGATAGTATGGATAATTTCCCCCTAGTTTTTTTTCGTTTAAAGTTGCAAGGTCTTTTAATTTTTGAAAATTCTTAGAGTAAGCATCGTCATTATAATTAACGATTAATTCCTCGCTATTTCCTTGGTTTGCAATGTAGACTATGTGCAGAAAATCGTCTATTAAACATCGTAAAAGAATTAGTTGCGATGTATGATAATTATGTTTCTTATTTTCTAAAAGTAATTCCAAATCACTGTTAAGAGTTATTTGACGAACTAGAAAACCGAGATAAGTACTATTTATCTCTTCATTTGTGTCAATTCCCAATTCTTCTAATTTTGAAAAATTCTCTTGAGCAAAATTTACAAGTTGTTCATGAAACTTTTTTACATGTTCTTTTTGTATTTTCATTTTAGTTGTATTTTGTTAAGGTATTACTGCCAACCTCAGTTCGTCTAAAAACCTTCAAACGAACTTTATTTTGTTATTCAGAAAGTAAATATAAAGATTTAAACTACAATTATTTTTCTTTTAAACTACCTCCAGCTCCACTCAACACTAGTTTAATTGTTCGTGCTGCGCACGCAACGAAACTCTAGTTGTTAAAAGTAGTTTTTATATTTAGTAACCATCAAAAATCTGGTTGTCAATATTGTCCAAAATAGCTGAATATTTACCTTTGTAAATATTGAATGGAAAATTGCTTTTCAGTTCTTTTCTGACATGCTTTTCTTTCACATCTTCCAAAGCCATCTTTATACTGTGTCCTTTTCCGGGTATAACAATTCCAATTTTCTTAGTTTCGCTATTAATATCTTTCAACAAAGAATGGATTCCACTTTTCAAGAAACCAACATTCTGTTTTAGAATCATTTCCGATATCTGATTTTTACGGATTTTCCCAATTCTAACATCAAATTTTATTTCCATTTTTTTCTACGGTTGGGTTTAAAAATTTCAGGTAAACGTCAGTCTGTGTCGATACCACCAATTAGAATTTCTACTTTCCTACTGTAGCACATCATGAGTTTAAAATAGATAGTTCAAATCAGGTAATTTGTAGTACATTTATCATAGTCTGGAAATTTTTTCAAAAGAACATTTTAAATCTTATAACATGCTAACAAAAACAATTGAATCACTAAAATTTCTTTTATTGGAATATCGTTTTTATTTCTGCAGTATTGCATTGTTATTGGCTCTCTTGATTTATAGTTATAATAAAACTTTGTCTTTGGAAAAAGAGCTCCAATTGAATCAAACCACATTCGAAAGAAGGCAAAAGGCATATGATGAAAAAGCAAAACAACAGCGAGAAAAACTCGAGCGTATGATAAAAGAGATCAAATCAGAGAAATAAAACTTATAAGCGCTTCCGTTCAACACACGCTTCATTGTTGGCTTTTCAAGCCCAACGAAGCCTTATCTGTTGTAGGCAGTGCTTTATTTTGATACTTTAGACTTCTTAATATTCAAAGCTTTCTGTTTTATCCATTGAATTGAAATATCAACAGTTTCTGTAATATCGCCGGAAGAAGTATTGTGACCTAATGTTGAAAACAAAGTATATTCGAAAGGTTTACCTTGAACTTTCAATGTATTTAATTGCTCTATACACAACTTTACTGGAATCTGTATATCTTTCTCACCAAAAAGCCAAAGTCCCGGAATTGAAAGAGTATTCAGAGAAATTTTTGGGTCATTCGCAACGAATTGATACCTGTCTGGGTCATTTTTAGTATGTTCACGAGCATCTGATTCTGTATGATTTTCCCAAAAATTATTGTTGCCGTTAGTATAAAACTGAAATCGAAGTTGTTCTAGAGTTGTAATTGTAGGGCAACTAAATAAAACCATAAATTCTATTTGTGGATTTTTGCTTGCAGCAATTGGGATTATCCATCCTGCTTGACTAAAGCCAACTAATCCAATTGGTATTTTTTTATCTTTCAAATAGGTTCGAAATGTGCTTACTGCTGAACTTGCATCGTGAGATAATAAATTAAGATTAATAGTGTCAATATTATTAGTACCAACAGATGGCCCTACATATACACCGCCCGATTCTCCAACTCCTCGTTTATCATATGTCAATACAGCAACACCTTCTTTGGCAAGACGTATTGCGAAGTCCATTTCTCTTTTTACAGGATCAGACCCGTGAACAATTACAACTGCTGCAATTGTTTTTTTAGGCGTTAAAATTGAGCCTGCAAGAGTGGCGCCTTGACTTTCAAACTTTACATCTTGAATGGTAAAGTCAGCCGATTGAGAAAATACCATTTCTGGTAAAGTTATTAATAGTAACCAAAGAAATAAGTTAGAAGAAAAGTTTATGTTCATTTTAGTTTAATATAAAAAAATGTGTTAAATTCTTGATTCTGCGGTAGCATTACCTACAACGTCAGTTCGTCTAAAAACCCTCAAACGAACTTTATTTGGTTAATTAGTTAGTAAATATATAGGATTTAAACTATAATTAAACTGCTTTTTAAAACTACCTCTGGATATGCAAATAAAAACTGCACATTAAGTTAAGCTACATTTTTGTAATTAATTTGATTGTTAAATTCTTCAATAG